>NZ_NUEU01000080.1:0-120232 GCF_002556365.1 Bacillus sp. AFS002410 | reverse complement strand
ATCCATTTTAGTTACTCATGGACCCTTTATGAGTAACTATTTTTCATATTTCATCCATTCTAGTTTCTCATGAACCTTCTATGAGTAACACTTTTTCATATTTCATCTATTATAGTTACTCATGAACTCTCTATGAGTATCTATTTTTCATAATTCATCCGTTTTAGTTACTCATGAACCCTCTATGAGTAACTATTTTTCATAATTCATCCATTTTACATACTCACAAGCCATACTTGAGTAAGCAAATTTCATTTTCACATTATATTACTATCGCGTGAATGGATCATGAGTGACTTCGATTCATTTTTCAATATTGACTAGATTGTATTTCAACACCGAGAAATGACTGAGCTATACTTCAGTCATTTTTCATTTGTAAATAGGTAAAAGTTATCGATTTAATAATCTAGGTTGGGCCAATACATAACTCTCAAATAACTAAAATTGTATTTTTTATTAATTTCTAATTGAAAATTTTTATCAATTGTATTATGATAATAACTGATAATAGTTATCAATATCACTTACATATACTTAACTTAGATTTTTCGGGGGTATTTTTATGAAGAAGCAAACTACAATAATCGCAATTTCACTTGCTACAAGTTTAATGATGGCAGGTTGTGCACAAAAAAGTGAAGAAGCTAGTAATGTTAAAAAAGATTCAAAGGTAGAAGCAAAAATTAACTTAGATAAAGAGATTAGTAATTATAGAGAATTTGTTGTATCACAAACAGAGGAGTTCGTAGCGAATACTCAAAAATTTGTAGACGCAGTAAATAAAGGAAACATGGCTGAGGCAAAACGATTATATCCGATTAGTCGTTCATATTACGAAAGAATTGAGCCAGTAGCAGAATCATTCGGTGATTTGGATCCAAAAATCGATGCTCGTGAAGGTGATGTTCCTGCTAATGAGTGGACTGGATTCCATAAAATCGAACAAGTACTTTGGGTTCAAAATACTACAAAGGGACTTGAAAAATATACAGAACAGTTAATGACGGATGCTAATTATTTAAGAGCAAAAGTAGAAACGGCTAAAATTGATCCAGTATTATTTGTAACAGGTCCAGTAGAACTATTAAATGAAGTATCATCTTCAAAAGTAACTGGTGAGGAAGAAAGATATTCTCATACAGATTTAGCTGACTTTGCTGCAAACGTAGAAGGTTCAGATAAAATTGTTCAATTATTATCTGAAAAATTAAAAGCAAAAGATGCTGATTTAGCTTCAACGATTGAAAATCGTTTTAATGATTTAATGACAACGTTAAATACTTACAAAAAAGGTGATCAGTACGTTGATTACAAACAGTTAAAAGAAGATGAAGTGAAAAAATTAGCTCAACAAGTAGATGCATTAGCAGAACCAATTTCTCAAGTTGGGTCAACATTAGGGGTAAAATAATATGAAAAAATTAGAAACGAATAAAGTTTCTAGAAGAGATGCATTAAAATTGATTGGAGTAGGAGGGGCAGGCTTACTTATTGGTGCTACGGGAATTGAAGCAGCTACTGATAAAGTAACTAATTTCTTTTCACCTGCAAAAGCGGATGCAAAGGAGATTCTTCCCTTTTATGGCAAACAGCAACAAGGGATTACAACTCCTGCTCAAGATTTTATGTATTTGGCGTCATTCAAACTAGAGACTACTTCAAAAGCAGATGTCAAAACAATGTTTAAAAAATGGACTGAAGCAGCTTCATTAATGAGTGAAGGAAAAGAAATTGGTGATTCTGAATTTCCGACATCTCCTCCAGTTGATACTGGTGAAGCAACAGGTCTACAACCAATGAAGCTTACGTTTACATTTGGTGTAGGTCCTTCATTTTTTGATCGACTATCAATTCAATCAAGAAAACCATCTCAATTAAAAGATTTACCTCATTTCCCTGGTGATGACTTAAGAGAGGAATGGAACGGTGGAGACATCGTTGTTCAAGTTTGTGCAAACGATCAACAAGTTGCTTTCCATGGCGTAAGAAACTTGATTCGCATTGGTCGTGGAACTGTAAGCTTGAAGTGGATGCAACATGGATTCCAACGTTCATCAGGTGCTGATCCATCTGGTAGTACGCCTAGGAACTTAATGGGTTTCAAGGATGGTACTGGAAATCCAGATACAAAAGATGAAAAAGAAATGAATACTCATATTTGGGTACAAAATGGCGATGGACCAGCTTGGTTATCAGGTGGTTCGTATCTTGTTGCAAGACGTATCCGTATTCGTGTTGAAGAATGGGATCGTAGTTCTTTACAAGATCAAGAACAAACATTTGGACGTCACAGAGCAACTGGTGCACCAATTGGTGAAAAGAATGAATTTGCAAAACTAGATTTAAAGAAAACAGATGATAACGGGAAATTATTAATTCCTGCTGATTCACATGTTGCTTTAGCTAAAGGAAAAGGAAACATTAAAATTTTAAGAAGATCTTATTCATATACTGACGGACTTGATATTCAAACAGGAAAACTAGATGCGGGCTTACTATTTGTTAGTTTCCAAAGAGACTTAGAAAAACAATTTATTCCATTACAGGATAAGTTAGCAAAAATGGATTTATTGAATGAGTATATTGAACATAATGGTAGTGCAGTTTTTGCATGTTTTCCAGGAATCAAAAATGGTAGCTATATCGGCGAAGGATTACTTTAGGTGAATTGCATGAAAAAAAATATACTTTTAATTATAAGTCTACTATTTTTAAGTTTGATCGTTAGTCCGTTTAATAAAGCATTCGCTGAAACTGATGTACAAGAACAAGTACTTTCACATATTGGTAACTCATTAACAGAAGTTAAAAATGGTGAAAAAGATAAAGTAAAAACAGATTTATTAGCAATTAAAGATTTAATTAAAAATGAAAAGAAAACGTCAAAATTAAATAAACTTGTTGATCAGGCGATTAAGGATATTGATCAAAATGATTTAACAACAGTAAAAGATGATGTGCGTTCAATCGCTTTTGAAACAGAAAATTGGATCGAAAATACGAATGATAAAAAAGATCTTTCACAAATTAATCTTAGTAAACTAGTCGCTCATTTAAATAATGTTAAAACATTATCAAATGAATCAAAGTGGGCTGATGCACAATCAGAGTATAAGCTTTTTGAAATTGAATGGTCTAAAGTAGAAAACGATGTTAGAAAAGCAAACAGCGGATTTTATGGTTCAATTGAAGCGAATATGATCACTTCCAGATCGGTTTTGTTTACAGATCAACCATCAACGACAAAAGTAAACGATTCTTTTACTAAATTAATTGATGTATTGAATAATCCAAGTAGCAAATCATCAAAAGAAGTTAGTATTGAAAAGGCAATTAATCTATTAAATCAAACAATCAGTTCTTTAGAGTCAAATGATGTAAAGAAAGCACAAGCTACATTTAATCAATTTATTCAAGACTGGCCTTATGTAGAGGTAATGGTTCAAGCAAATTCAATGGATTTGTATAAGCAGATTGAAAATGATACATCAATTGCTTTAACTCAGCTAACTGAAAAGCCTAAATCGGCTACAACGATGAAAACATTAAAACAAATTCAGACCAATTTAAACTCAGCAACTAAAAAAACATCATATACGATGTTTGATGCTGGAACAATTGTCTTTCGTGAAGGTTTAGAGGCATTAATTATTATTTCTGCTTTACTTGCATTAGTATCAAAAGGAAAGCAAGAATCAGCACGTAAATGGATTTTTGTTGGTGGTGCTTTTGGTATTTTAGCTAGTTTAGTAGCAGGTTTACTATTCCAATTCTTATTATCTAAAATATCTGCTGGTATTAGTAATCAATTAATTGAAGGAGTTTCTGGACTCATTGCTATTATCTTTATGTTAACGGTTGGTTTATGGCTACATAAGCAATCTCGTCAACAAGAATATGGTAATAAGATGAAAGAAAAAGCAAAGGCAGCTATTGCTGGTGGGGGAATACTTTCACTAAGCTTACTTTCATTCTTTGCAGTATTTAGAGAAGGTGCTGAAACGGTTGTATTTTATATCGGTATGAGCTCTTCAATTACAGCGAAAGAATTAATTGCTGGTTTTGCTGGCGGAATCATTTTACTAGTCATTATTGGAGTATTCATCCTTAAAGGTAGTAAATTCATTCCATTAAAACCATTTTTCACAATTGCAAGTTTATGTATTTATTACTTAACGTTTAAATTTATTGGTCAAAGTATACACGCATTACAAGGAATCGGCTATTTACCTGACCATATGAGTACAATTTTTCCAACAGTGCCTAAACTAGGGATCTATCCATCTCTAGAAAGCATCATTCCACAACTTATTTTATTACTATTTGTAATTTGGTTGTTTGTTGGAACTAGAATCATAAAGCATAATAAATCAATTGCTGCGTAAAATTAGTGAGAAAACAGACATAATTGTCATTTGTAACGACAATTTGTGTCTGTTTTTTCGTTTTTTTAGTAAAGCATTCTCTTTGTGCTGGATCTTGTTTCATTTTTGTTCAAGGAAAATTCATCTAATCATCACAAAACTGTCAATAGCTAGCCGTCTCTAATTACCAATAATAAATTACCATAAATATGTATTGTTGGAAAAAATGAGAAAGCAGGTATTTGATAGTGGAAAAAGTATTAGTCAAATCAAAAGTAATTCTACTTTTCCTTGTAATGTTTTTGTATTTTAATGTGTTTGTTCCTAAAGGAAGTGCTGTCATTGCAACTCCTCCTACAGGTGGATCATTAAATGGTGCTTTCATCCGCTCGAACTATGGCATAAATCAGTATAGTATGCAGATTGAAGATTATTATATGAAACCAATAGAAGCAAGTGTTTTAGCAAAACAATATGATTTTTCCTCAAAATCTGGATTTAAATGGTTAGTTATTTCATTTATTAAATACAAGGGCCATATAATTCAGTGTCTGGAAATCTAACTAATACACGAGCTACTTATGCAGCAAAAGACATCCGAAAATTAACTAATCAAAATAAATCAGTTCATATTACAATTTACAAAGATAAATTTGGAACATTTTATAGTGTAGAAGAGTGGGACTATAAAATAAGTTCTATTAAACCATATTCAAACGTTAATCAATCTTATCTTATTGTTAAAGACAAACACTATAAATAAAAACATGAAAACCTTCTTAGTCACATTATTGACTAGGGTTTTTACTTTGCTGAAAAATGAACAGTATAAGGTGATATCCACTCATACAAAGCCAAAACTCTTTAACCTTATAATGAAACTCTTTAATAATCATACTTTTTAATAACTTTTAAATAATATTGAAAAAGCATCGTTATTTTGAGCTAAAATATTTAAAAATTCATTTAAAAGAGATAAGATAAGATTAAAGAAATATGTGGGTTTTACATAATAATATTATGTAAACTAGGTATTGTAAGGAGGATTTAAAATGATTCAAAAAGCTACATTTGCTGGTGGTTGTTTTTGGTGTATGGTAACACCGTTTGAGGATTTACCTGGTATACATGGTATTGTTTCAGGTTATATGGGTGGAGAGTTAGAAAACCCAACGTATGAAGAAGTTAAAAAGGGAACTACAGGTCATTATGAAGTAGTTCAAATTACTTTTGATGATGAATTATTTTCATACAACAGACTGTTAGAATTATTTTGGCCGCAAATTGATCCAACAGATCCAGACGGTCAATTCCAAGATAGAGGTTCACAATACAAAGCTGCAATCTTTGTTCATAATGAATCTCATCTTAATGAAGCAATGGAATCAAAAGAAAAATTAATTCAAAGTAATATTTTTAAGAAACCGATTGTCACTGAAATTTTACAAGCATCTACTTTTTATGAGGCTGAAGATTATCATCAAGACTATCATAAAAAAAATCCAAAACACTATAAAGAAGACAGAGCTATGTCTGGTAGAGATGAATTTATAGAAGAAAATTGGAAAAAGTAGGCTAAGAAATAATAGAAGCTCCATTAGAGCTTCTATTATTTTTAAAGCAGTACTGGGAAAGAGTTTTTCTGACCACTGCTTTAGAACGGGGGTATATTATGGAAACCAATCGAAAGTTGGTAACAATAGGGTTGCTTGTAGCTGTTACTTTGTCTGCTATTGAAGGGACAATAATTACAACTGCTACACCAACCATTACGACAGAATTATCTGGTGTTAAGCTGATGAGTTGGATTTTTGCGGCTTATATGTTGGCAATGACTGTTACGACACCGATTTATGGGAAGCTATCGGATTTATTTGGTCGTAAAAATTTATTAATGTTTGGGATTATTCTATTTATTTTTGGTTCAGTATTATGTGGTTTTTCGCAAAATATGGGGCAATTAATTTTATTTCGCACAATTCAAGGACTAGGTGCAGGTGCTGCATTACCTTTAACGATGACAGTAATAAGCGATCTGTATCCTTACCAGGAACGAGCTAAAGTTCAAGGGTATATTAGCGCGGTGTGGGCAGTTTCAAGTGTAATTGGGCCATTAGTAGGTGGCTTTTTCGTAGACTTCATTTCTTGGCGTTATATCTTTTTTATTAATTTTCCATTTGGTATCATTTCTACTATTCTATTTTGGAAATATTATCATCAAAAAATTGAGCGTAAAAATGCTATTTCGATAGATTATTTAGGTTCAATACTTTTTATCTTAAGTACTTTATCTGCTTTATATGCTTTAGTAGTAGGCGGAGAGCAACATAACTGGACTTCTCCAAATCTAATGTTTCTATTTGCATTTGCCATTATTTTATTTGCATTATTTCTTTTTGTTGAAACAAGAGCAAAGGAACCATTATTACCACTTTCTCTTTTCAAAATCCGAAATTTAGTCGTTACATATGCAGCTATGTTTATTGCACACGCACTTCTAATATCGATTGAAGTATATTTACCTGTTTATAATCAAAGTGTGTTTGGATTAAGCGCAACGGAATCTGGTTTAATGTTAATTCCACTTTCATTCGCTTGGACATTAGGTTCATTTTTATCTGGTCGTTTAATAAAGAAAATGAAAGCAAAGAGTATCATCTTATTAGGTGCTTTTTTATGTATAATCGGTGCATTAGGGATGAACATTTTCCACGATTCAAAAGTATTACTTTATCCATTTAATGCATTTTTAGGCCTAGGCTTTGGATTATCCTTCCCAATCTATATGATTCTAATTTCTTCTGCTGTCGAAATGAATCAAAGGGGGATAGCAATTGCTGCAAATTCATTTTTAAATACTTTTTCTCAGACAATTTCGGTTGCTGTTTTAGGTACCATTTTTACGATAAAGACATCCGAAGTATTGAATGGCCATAAATTAGTTTTAGGTGCTCAAAATCAAATCAATCATTTATCAACGGTTAAAGCAGTAACAGCTGGTTTTGAAATCATTACTTTATTTATGGTGGTCTTTAGTATCATTACGTTTATTTTCGTCTTTTTTCTACCGTCTGAGCAATCAGAAGAAAAAAAGGTTGATATAGCACATTAATAATGAATAGAAAGCTGGGAGAGAATGAACAACACACTTAAAGGGATTTTGTACGGTGTACTTGCATACGTGGTTTGGGGAGTATTACCAATTTATTGGAAACTAATTCAAGATATTTCACCTTTTGAAATATTAACACATCGTATTATATGGTCTTTTGTAACTTTACTACTTTTCATTCTTCTTACAAAAAAATTAAAACAATTTAAAATTACTTGGAAACAAGTTGTAAGTAATAAAAAAGTATTAGTTTCAATGATTGCTATTTCATTATTAATTAGTTCAAATTGGTTAATTTATATTTGGGCTGTCAATTCAAATCATATTCTTGATGCGAGTTTAGGCTATTATATTAATCCATTAGTTAGTATTATACTTGGTGTAATCGTTTTAAAAGAGTCATTATCAATTTGGCAAATTGTTTCAGTTTGCTTAGCAACAATTGGAGTAGTCTATTTAACAATTATGTCAGGGACTTTACCAATCATTGCGATCGTTTTATCATTAACTTTTGCATTTTATGGTTTATTAAAGAAAATCCTTAATATCGATGCTTTTTTAAGTCTTACAATTGAAACACTATTAGTTTTTCCTGTTGCCTTATTTTACTTTGGATATCTATCATCTAAAGGACAGGCGGGACTGATTCATAGTGCCCCAGCCGAGCAATTATTAATAGTAGGTGCAGGTTTAGTAACAATCATTCCATTATTATTTTTCGGGAAAGCTGCACAATTGATCCCGTATACTTATGTAGGATTTTTGCAATTTATCTCGCCAACTATTAGTTTGATAATAGGGGTTTTATTATATAATGAAAGTTTTTCAAAGAAAGATTTTGTATCATTTTCATTTATTTGGCTAGCATGTATCGTATTTGCTGTGTCAACTACGCCGTTTATGAAATCAATTGAACAAAAGCTTAAAAAACGAAATAAAAAGCAATCAATCTCTGCTTAAAATTATGTTGAAGCTTTGAAAGGAGTAAAAATGGCTGTAAGTAAAACAAATGCAATGAGAATTTTAGATTCAAAAAAAGTAATTTATACAACGTTAAATTACGAATCGAATGATGGTAAGATTGACGGTGTTTCAGTTGCATCTAAAATAAACAAAGATCTAGAATTAGTTTTTAAAACACTTGTTTCAATTAGTCAATCTAAAGCAATTTATGTATTTGTCATTCCTGTTGAAAAAGAATTAGATTTAAAATTAGCTGCAAAGGCTGCTGGAGAAAAGAAAGTAGAATTATTACCGGTTAAGGATCTTTTAGCTAATACGGGATATGTTCGAGGTGGTTGCTCACCAATAGGAATGAAGAAGCAATATCCTACATTTATTGAGGAATCTGCTAATAATTTAGAAGAGATTATTGTTAGTGGAGGAAAAATAGGTATACAACTCCAACTGAATGTAAATGATTTAATACAAACAACCCGTAGCAAAACAGCAAAAATTTCAAAATAAACGTGGGTTTGAGAGGTCCATATGGTAGGGTATTTTAATTTTTATTTAGTAATAGTTAGCATCGTTTCATTTGCGATCATGGGTATCGATAAATCTAGGGCAAAAAGAAAAGCATGGCGAATTCCTGAACGTATTTTATTTTTATTTGCTATTATAGGAGGATCAATCGGTTCAATATTAGGGATGTATTATTTTAGGCATAAAACAAAACATCCAAAATTTGTTTTCGGTTATTGGATTATCCTATTTATTCAATTTGTTATCTATTTTTTCTTACTTTAATTTCATGGGATAGTCCTCTTTAATTTGTATAAAATATTTTTATGACAATTTAAGGAGGCGAATGAAATGGGTCGTGGGAATGGTGGAAGAAAAAATAACTCAAGTCAAAAACAACCGAACTATGAAGATAAGTCAAATTTATCTGAATCAAAAAAAGCACAAAAGTAAAACAGTTAGCCTGTTATCACTTTGTTGATACAGGCTTTCTTTTTTGGAAATGAGGAGTAAAAATGCAAAACGAATGGTATTCAAGAATTCAAGGTCTTGGCATAGAAGAAGTTTCTAATGAAAATATGACAATTTATTTTATTAAAGAAGAAGATGTAAGCGAAGCAAAAAAAGACTTAAGTAAAAAAATACAATGGAATGACAATTGGTTAATAATCGGTTTTGACGATGAGACTGATGATGTAATCTTTATTAATGAGGAATCAGGGGAAGTTTGTACAGCCTATGAATTTGAACGAAAGTGGGAAGTAGTGACTTTGTATTCAAGCGTGAATGAATTTTTAGCTACATATGGTTATTAAAAAAAAGTATGAATTCAACTTGAATTCATACTTTTTTCAATTATACAGATATTTTTTGATCCTTATTAATAAATTCTGTTTTAGATTTTTTCTCAACATATAATAATCTAGTAAGTATGATTAACGAAATAGTTCCAAAGATTAAAACCATATAGCGTAAACCAATCGTATCTAAAAATAAGCCAGTGCCTAAAAGTACGATTTGAAAAGTTACTCGGTCATACATACTTCTAAATGAGAAAAGTCGTCCATGATATGATTTATCAATTGATGTTTGGAAAACTGTTGAACAAACAGGAAAGAAGCATCCAACTGAGAATCCGAAAATTGCAAATGAAATCAATGTCATATAATGGTGATTCGCAAAAAATAGTGTAAGTTGTGCAAAGGCTACTAAAAATGTTGAAAAGTATAATAGCTGTTTATTAGTAAACCTTTTTGTTAAACGTTTAATGACAAATGCACCAATCATGAAAGAGATACCTTCAGTTGTATAGATCAGGCTCTTAATTGAAGGGTCATGCTGAAGATCACTTATTTCAATTACAATTAAATTAAATCCACCAAGGAATAAAACCGGAATCAGATTCAAAATAAATAAATTTAATATTGTTGGACTTTTTCTAATAAGTGCAAATACTTCTGAAAATCCTTTATCTTCTTTCGATTTTTTTTGCTTTTTCACATTTATTGGTTTACTAGTTGGTTCTTCAATTCGTAAAAAGAAGGTCATTAAAAATAAAAATGCGTATGCGATCATGCTCATTCCATACATATTAGATAAACTCGTAGATACAACTAAAACCCCACCAATTGATGTTCCAGCTATTCTAGAAATTGTAGAAATATTCATATGAATCCCATTTAGTGTCAATAATTGTTCGTTTTTCACAATCATTGGAATAACCGCTTGAAGCGCTGGGAAATAAAAAGCAGCAGAAATTTGTAGCATAATTAAAAATAAGACCATGAAAATAATACTTTCATACTTTAATGCAAAAAACATAAGAATGACACTTAAAGTACGACCTAATCCACTAATTAATAAAATCTTTTTCTTTGAAAATTGATCAATTAAACGGCCTGATAATGGACCAACTAATACACCAGCTAACAAACCGAAAAATAAAATTAACGATTTAAAGAAATCAGAAGGTACATGTTTTTGCATAAATTCTAAATTTCCGATTATTCCGAACCATAGACCTATACCAGCCCCAAATTCACCGAACAACACAATCCATACGTTGCGGTTTTTCCACATATAAATTTCTCCCCATCTACCCTAAATATTATTCGACAAATTCTATTATCGCATCAATAGTATAAAAAGACTATGTAAAATCTAAATAAAAATAAAAAAGTAGAAGCGAGTGCTTCTACTTAAATCTCACTTATGCGTTTACTTGAGGATAAAGAATACTTTTTATTAAATTTTCTGCATCATTTAATTGAAGTGAAGTTTCAAATGTTGCTTGTGCTTGTTGAGCACCGCCGCCACCTTTACCTTCAACTTGTTTTAGTAAATTTTTGATCAGCTCGCCACAATGAACATCATTTTTAAGCTGATTAATTACTAATAATTTATTCTCTTTTACGCTTGATAAAACAAGTAATGACGGCTTTTTAGCTTGGATTGCTTTTGCAAGTAATTGTAAGTCTTTTACTGATTCTTCTTTAAAGGACTTCATGACAATATCATTTGTTGCACTTAATAGTATCTCATTAGAAATTGACTCAAAAATAGTCGCTTTCATTTTTTCGATTTCTTTTTGTGCGTCTTTTAATTCGTTAATCGTTTGCTCAACTTTATCGACTAAGATTTCAGAATGTGAATTCAATAATTGATTAATATTTGCTAATGTTTTACTAGTTTTTTGAATTTCTTCTAGTGCTCTGTAGCCACATTTAAAATGAAGTCGTGTTGTTTGTCTAACTTTCTCAGTCTTAATTAGTTTTATTAAGCCAATTTCACCAGTTTGCTTTACGTGAGTACCACAGCATGCAGATAAATCGGTATGTAAAATCTCAACAATTCTTATGTTCTCTTCAACCTTAGGCAATTTGCGTAGCTGAAGCGAGTTTAATTCATCTTTATTAACAAAGTAGGTTTTAATTTTTTCGTTAGCCAGAATCTTTCCATAAACTGCTCGTTCAATTTGAATTAATTGATCAGCAGAAAGAGAAGGAGTATCTAAATCAATCGTAACGGTCTCTTTTCCTAAATGAAAACTAACTGTAGGGATATCAAATAATTCGATAATTGTAGCAGAAAGTAAATGCTGGCCACTATGATGCTGCATATGATCAATTCTGCGATCCCAATTTATTTCACAATTTACTTCCAGTTTAGTTGGTTTTTCTTTTAAAACATGAATAACTTCCTCATGATCCTCTAATAATTCAACAATTTCAAATCCATCAATTGTACCGAAGTCTGAAGGTTGCCCTCCGCCCTCAGGATAAAATGCAGAATCCTCAAGCTTAATATGAAATAATGAATCAACTTCTTTTATTTCTGTAATTTTAGTAATCCAATTTTTTAATGTTGGTTGTTCATAATATAGTTTATTTGCCATTTTAAACCCTCTAATCTTTTAATTTCTTATTTTATATAGAAACTATTTAAAAACTAAAAATAATATAGTTCTAATTTTAGCATAATTGACAATTGCATAAATAGATTTTAGTATTTAGTTAATTAACTAAATACTAAATCTTATTTGAGGTGTGAAATGTGAATGAACTATTTAAAGCACTTTCGGATCCAACACGAAGGAAAATTTTAGATTTATTAAAAGAGAACGATTTAACTGCCGGAGAAATCTCAGAACAATTCGATATGTCAAAACCAAGTATTTCTCAACATCTTAAAATTTTAAAGTCAGCCCAGTTAATACAAGATGAAAAGAAAGGGCAGTTTATTATCTATTCTTTAAATATGACAGTTTTTCAAGAAATTATTAGTTGGGCATATAGTTTTAAAGAAAAATAAGTGGGAGGGGACTTATCTTGAAAAAACATATAATAGCAATTTTACTATTTATTTGTTCACTAGTATTATGGATCATTAACTTTCATGATCTACCAAGTCAACTTCCTGTTCATTGGGATTTTTCAGGTCATGTTAATAATTACGATTCGAAAATACAAACATTTATTGAGTTGCATGTCATTATGATATTTGTTTATTTATTACCAGTTTTTACACCAAAGATTGATCCTAGAAAAGAGAATTATAAATTTTTCCAAAAAAGCTTATCCTTTATGGCAACAGGAATCTTATTTATTTTCTTTTTAATTAATATGAGTGTTTTATTTTATGGTTTAGGTTATAACATTCATATTGGGCAGATGAGTTTTTTATTTATTGGATTTTTGTTTATGTTTCTTGGAAATTATATGCCACATGTTCGTTCGAATTATTTTATAGGCGTCCGTACACCGTGGACATTAAGTAGCGAAAATGTTTGGAAAAAAACACATCGCGTTAGTGGAAGATTATTTATGGTCATTGGACTATGTTTCTTATTGCTTTATGTGATTCCGGTGAGCAATAAGGGAATGGTTGTGATTCCATTGATTATTTTATTAGTCGCGGTTCCGACAATTTATTCATATATCGCTTTTAAGAAAGAGATGAAAAACTAATAAATGTATGATTTTTGTAAAAAATGGATATTGTTTTTGAAATTATTTTAGAAAAAATTTAATTTCTTATTAAAATATGGTATTGTAAAGAGTAGAGCAAAAGAGTTGGAGGAATAAAATAAATATGATTACTGTTTCTAATGTTAGTTTGCGTTTTGCGGACAGAAAATTATTTGATGATGTTAATATAAAATTTACACCAGGTAACTGTTACGGTTTAATTGGTGCAAATGGTGCGGGTAAATCGACGTTTATTAAAATTTTATCTGGTGATATCGAGCCTTCAACAGGCGATGTAATTGTAACACCAGGTGAGCGTCTTGCAGTATTAAAACAAAACCAATTTGAGTATGAAGAGTTTGAAGTTCTTCAAACTGTTATTATGGGTCATACTCGTTTATTCGAAGTAATGAAAGAAAAAGATGCAATCTACATGAAGGAAGACTTCACTGAAGAAGACGGCATGAAAGCTGCAGAACTTGAAGGTGAGTTTGCAGAATTAAATGGTTGGGAAGCTGAATCAGAAGCTGCCATTTTATTAAAGGGTCTTGGTATTACTGAAGACTTACATTATAAAAAAATGGGCGAATTACAAGCTGGAGAAAAAGTAAAAGTTTTACTTGCTCAAGCATTATTTGGTCAACCAGATATTCTTTTACTAGATGAGCCTACGAATAACTTAGATCTTAAAGCTGTTCAATGGTTAGAAAACTTCTTAATTAACTTTGAAAACACAGTTATCGTAGTATCCCATGACCGTCACTTCTTAAATCAAGTTTGTACGCATATGGCTGATTTAGATTTCGGTAAAATTCAACTTTATGTTGGTAACTATGATTTCTGGTATGAATCAAGTCAATTAGCTCAAAGATTAATGTCTGATGCTAATAAGAAAAAAGAAGAGAAAATTAAAGAACTTCAAGGATTCATTGCACGATTTAGCTCAAATGCTTCAAAAGCAAAACAGGCTACTTCACGTAAAAAACTTTTAGATAAAATTACTCTTGATGACATCAGACCTTCATCTCGTCGTTATCCATTCGTTGGATTTACGCCTGAGAGAGAAGTTGGAAATGATTTATTAACTGTTGATGGAATTACAAAAACAGTTGATGGTGAAAAAGTATTAGATAATGTGCGTTTTACAGTAAATAAAGGTGATAAAATTGCTTTCGTTGGTAAAAACGATGTTGCAATTTCAACTTTATTTAAAATTTTAATGGGTGAAATTGAGCCAGATTCTGGTTCATTTAAATGGGGTGTAACAACTTCACAAGCATTCTTCCCTAAAGATAACTCTGAGTTCTTTGAAAAAAGTGATATGAACTTAATCGAATGGTTACGTCAATTCTCTCCGCAAGATGAGTCTGAAAGCTTCTTACGAGGATTTTTAGGACGCATGCTATTCTCAGGAGAAGAAGTAATGAAAAAAGCTTCTGTACTTTCTGGGGGAGAAAAAGTTCGTTGTATGCTTTCAAAAATGATGTTAAGTGGAGCGAACGTATTAGTATTAGATGATCCTACAAACCACTTAGACTTAGAGTCAATTACAGCATTAAATAATGGTT
The DNA here is from genome assembly GCF_002556365.1 of Bacillus sp. AFS002410. Classification (NCBI taxonomy): domain Bacteria; kingdom Bacillati; phylum Bacillota; class Bacilli; order Caryophanales; family Bacillaceae; genus Bacillus; species Bacillus sp. AFS002410. The sequence goes on along the minus strand of NZ_NUEU01000080.1, from coordinate 105,255 downwards.
TAATTGCATTCAAAGGTACTGCATTATTTACATCACATGACCATCAGTTCATTCAAACAATTGCAAACCGTATCATTGAAGTAACACCAAACGGTTTAGTTGATAAAGAGTGTACGTATGATGAGTTCTTAGAAAATAAAGATTTACAAAAGCAAGTAGAATCTTTATACAAAATGTAATTACGAATTTTAATAACTGAAACCACTAATCATTAGATTAGTGGTTTTTTTCGGACTTTTATCTTCTTTTCATATTTGATAAAATAGAAAAAAGGGAGGAGAAAGAATGTCTGAGTTAAATAAAAATAAATTTTTTCAAAAATACTTAAAGAAGGCTTCTTCCTATTTAGGGAATAAAGAAAAATCTACACATTTATTGAAAAAGGCAGCAAAGTTAGCACCTACTAAAAAAGGAGCACTTGGTGAAGCTTGGGAAAAAGTCAATTTGTTTATTGATTTATTTAAAGCATATATTAACGGCAGCTATCGAGATATTTCAACGAAATCAATTTTAACTGTAATAGGTGCATTAATCTATTTTGTAAGTCCGTTTGATTTAATACCTGATTTTATAGTAGGGTTAGGTTTTTTAGATGATGCAACAATTTTAGCGTATACTTTTAAACAATTAAATAAAGATATTGAAAAGTATAAAATTTGGAAAGAGATTGAGAAGGAAAAAGTGGATTCTGTAAATTTAGTGGAAATTGAACCGACAGATCAAGACCAAAAATTAGACTAATATTTGCATAATTTCATAAACCAAAAAGGTTGCCATTAAATGCTAATAGGCAACCTTTTTGAATTTTATTTAATAATTCACATGGATATCATCATTAGCCCAAACTTTGAAAGGGTTTTCATCATCTTTTACACTAATTATTATTTGTTCACTTGGAATCGTTCGATCTTCATAAGGCAGCGAAAGTTCGTTGTAAATATGTGCATCATCAAATCCAATTTTCGCAGCATCATTTTTAGTGAAAAAATAATATATTTTTGAAATTCTAGACCAGTAAGCAGCACTTAGACACATTGGACATGGTTCACAGCTAGTATATAAAACAGCATCCTTTAAGGAAAATGTTCCTAAATTCTGACATGCATTTCGAATGGCTTGCACCTCAGCATGTGCAGTTGGATCATTTAAAGTTGTTACGCCATTAACACCGGCACCAATTACTTTCCCATCTTTTACAATTACTGCCCCAAATGGCCCACCATTTTGATTTAATAAATTTTCGTAAGCTAGTCTAACACTTAGTTTTATCCAATCGGAGTGCTTCAAACTAACACCACCTTAGTATTTTTATATCCTAAAAAATAAAAAGGTTTGATTGTTATTTATTAAAATCTCTCCACAATCTCTCCTATTAAATAAGAACTCTTATAAAATGTATTGATAAACCACAATCATTCCAAGATCCTTATATGTTAAAAAAATTAACTTATTCTATTTGTACACGAATTTACAATATTTAAGAACAAATTAATCTTTCAAGCGTAAGAAAATACTTCTTAATTAAATGGAATTTGTGATTATTTTTTACTTTGCTAAGAGATGGAGAGGTGAATATAGGCTGATTGTAATTAAACTGCTTAAAGAACAAATTAAAACATCTGTTTTATGGCAAAGATCTTTTACCTTTATTCACTCTTGAAATGAAAAAAGATAATAGCCCTAAAATGACGCATGTATACTTATTTTATATAAAATTGTAAATTAAAGGATTAATGCAAGTTTTGAAGATTTGTAATGAGAAAAAAATAGTGCTTCAAGTGATCCTAAACAAACCGATTAAAGAGCTATTTTACAAATTACATAAAATGTCGAATGGTTTATTATGAAAATTAAAGGAATTATCAGATATAAATTAGAATACGTAAACGGTTACAATATTTTTTAAGGATGTGTTTCGAATGAATAATTTCGGAAATAATATTCAATTGCAAGTATATAGTAGTGGGAAGAAAAGTGAGATTCCTGTTAGATTCGAAGATTTAGAGAGGTTAGCTAAAGAGACATTAGCAGAGGAGCCTTTTTATTATATAGCGGGTGGCGCGGGTAATGAGCGATCGATGAATGATAATCGATTAGCATTCGATAAGTGGAAAATTGTACCGAGAATGCTACGAAATGTAGCAGAGCGTGATATTAGTATAAATTTATTTGGTAAAACATATAATTCGCCTGTTTTATTTGCTCCAATTGGGGTGCAGTCTATTGCACATCCAGAGGGAGAACTTGAAGCTGCTAGAGCAGCAGCTGAATTGCAAATTCCTTATATAACTAGTACAGCATCAACTTATTCATTGGAAAAGGTGTCAAATGTATTAGGAGATGCTCCGAAATGGTATCAATTATATTGTAGTAGTGATATGGAAATTGCAGCAAGTATGATTAAACGTGCCGAAGCAAATGGGTACGAAGCAATTGTTATTACACTTGATACTTCAATCATGGGTTGGAGAGAGAAAGATATTGAAAATGCCTATTTACCATTTTTACAAGGACAAGGTATTGGTAACTATTTAGAAGATCCTGTGTTTCGCTCAAGATTAAATAGTACACCTGAGGAGGATCCACAATCTGCCATTCTATTATGGACAAAATTATTTGGTAATCCTTCATTAACGTGGGATGATTTATCATTTTTACGAAGTCAAACGAAATTACCTATTTTATTAAAGGGAATTTTACACAAGGATGATGCGATGCTTGCGCTTGAATTTGGTATGGATGGCATTGTCGTTTCGAACCATGGTGGAAGACAGGTTGATGGAACGATTAGTACTTTAGATGCATTAGAAAATATATGTAGTGAGTTAAAAGGTAGATTACCAATTTTAATGGATAGTGGCATTAGAAGAGGATCAGATATATATAAAGCATTAGCAATTGGTGCTGATGCAGTTTTAATTGGCAGACCATATATGTATGGCTTAGCACTTGCGGGTAAAAATGGAGTAGTGCAAGTAATGAAAAATATTTTAGCTGATTTTGATCTAACGATGGCTTTATCAGGACAAAAAAATATAAGTGAGTTGAAACCTTCTATATTAGTTAAGCAGTTTTAAAAAATTAAAAAGAGCGTTCTCAAAAGTAGTTTGACTTTTGAGCCGCTCTTTATTTTAGAATATATAATTTAAGATGCGCCTTTTATATCAGCATATCTAATATTCCCCATTATAAAACAAGAATTACCCAACATAATCCTTTACTTTGCAGAGGTTTGATTGACGAAAATCAATTAGACCATTATTTAAAAAATTTGAATTAGTAACTATTAAACTATAAATTCCAGCCATTGAACTGCACGACTACAAAATAAAATAATCCTCACAAATTTCATATGTCCTAATTTTTTCTACTTAAAGCATAAGAAAACTTGTCCTCTAACTATATATATTAATAAGTATCTTAAAAAGGGAGGACTAGAATGATTCAATTTCATGACGTATCTTTTAAGTTTTCAAATGGAAATTATGCAGTTCAAGATTTATCATTTTCAATTCAAGCAGGTGAATGTTTTGTTTTGATTGGACCAAGTGGATGTGGAAAAACGTCAACCATTAAATTAATAAATAGATTAATTAAGCCGACAGATGGAGAAATTTTTTATAATGATAAAAATATTAAAGATTATGATGAACATAAGTTGAGGCGAGATTTTGGATATGTACTTCAACAAATTGCTTTATTCCCACATTTGAATGTTGAAGAAAATATTTCGATCGTGCCTGAATTGAAAAAATGGAGTAAAGCACAGATTAAAGCTCGAGTTGCAGAATTACTTGATTTAGTAAAACTAAATCCGCTGGAATATAGTAAAAGATCAGTTTCGGAATTATCAGGTGGGCAGCAACAGCGTGTAGGTGTAGCGAGAGCTTTAGCAGGAAATCCAAACCTATTACTAATGGATGAGCCGTTTAGTGCATTAGATCCAATTACAAGATTGCAATTACAAAAAGATTTGAATCTATTAAAAACTAAGATAAATAAAACAATCCTATTCGTTACACATGATTTGGATGAAGCATTTTATTTAGGAGATCGGATAGGGATTATGCACGGAGGTGAATTAGTTCAAGTAGGTACGAAGGATGAAGTGTTAAATAATCCAATTAACCCATTCGTTGAACAATTTATATACAACTATCGTAGTAAAGCTGTATTGAAGGAGGGGATTTAAGATGATTCTCTCTTCATTTACAACGACTCTTGCAAATAGAAAAGAACAATTATTAACAGCTTTGTTAGAGCATATTCAAATTTCAGTATTTGCTTTAATCATTGCAATTCTTTTAGCTGTACCGATTGGAATTTACTTAACGAAGAAAAAGGGTCTCGCAGAATTTGTAATCGGAACTACAGCGGTTATCCAAACAATCCCTTCGTTGGCATTGTTAGGCATATTAATTCCATTAGTCGGTATTGGAAAAATTCCAGCGGTAATCGCGTTAAGTGTATATGCATTATTGCCGATCTTGAGAAATACATATACCGGTATTAAGGAGATTGATCCAATTTTATTAGAAGCAGCTACCGGATTGGGAATGAATAGTAGGCAGAGGCTTTTTAAAGTAGAATTACCGTTAGCTTTGCCAGTTATGATGGCAGGAATTCGTACTGCAATGGTAATTATTATTGGAACTGCCACAATCGCAGCACTAATTGGAGCTGGGGGCTTAGGAAGCTTAATATTACTTGGAATTGACCGAAATGATATGAATCTAATTATTTTAGGGGCAATTCCATCAGCACTTTTAGCAATTTTATTTGATTTTATTTTAAGATTAATTGAGAAATCGAGTTTTAAGAGTTTTTCTTTGAGAATAATTACGATTTGCTTTATTTTATTAGCATTATTATTTTCCCCATTAACCATTAAATCTTGGAATAAAACAGATCTTGTTATCGCTGGGAAATTAGGTGCTGAACCAGAAATTATTATGAATATGTATAAATTAATGATTGAGAACGAAACAAATTTAAATGTTGAAGTTAAGCCTAATTTTGGTAAAACGACATTTGTTTTTAATGCATTAAAAAAAGGCGATATTGATATTTATCCAGAATACACAGGTACTGTCGTTTCTACATTTTTAAAAGAAAAGGCCGTAAGTAATGATGCAAAAGCAGTGTATGAACAAGCTGCCAAAGGTTTAGCGAAAAAGTATAATTTAACTTATTTAGAACCTATGAAATTTAATGACACATATGCATTAGCAGTACCAGAAAACATTTCAAAACAATTGGGTATTAAAACGATATCAGATGCAACCCGAGTTGAAAATCAATTAAAGGCAGGGTTCACTTTAGAATTTACAGATCGTGAAGATGGATATTTAGGTTTGCAAAAACTATATGGACTGAAGTTTCAAAATTTAAAAACGATGGAGCCAAAATTAAGATATGAGGCCATACAGAGAGGTGATCTTTCAATAATCGACGCGTATTCTACTGATAGTGAACTTCAAAGTTATAACATGAAAGTGTTAGAAGATGATAAAAACTTATTTCCACCATATCAATGTGCTCCACTCTTAAGACAAGAAACACTTGAAAAATATCCTAAAGTGGAAAAAATACTAAATAAATTAAACAATAAAATAACAGATGATGAAATGAGAGCAATGAATTACAAAGTAAATGTTGAAGGAAAGTCTGCTGAAAATGTTGCCAAGGAGTTTTTGAAGGATGAAGGCTTGTTGAAAAAATGATTTTAGATGGGGATTCTCATAAGTCAGCGGAACTGATCTATGAGGGTTCCCTTTTTTGAATGGAGAAAGTTAGTTTTCTATTATTCAGATAGTTCAAATGTACTATTAGTTTCTATTTCTTTTAAACTAATAAAAAAGAGGGTTCCCTTAATTTTTGGGATCCCTCATTTTTTTATTATACGATAAAATAATTGCTGTTTAATCGTTATAAGCTCCAGTTAACATCTCGCTTACAAAAGAATCATTTTCCCATTCTTCGTTTAAGAAATCGACTGAATACTCCTGATCGGATTTTTCGTCTCTAATCTGAATGTCAAAATGATTACTCATTACCTTCAACACTTCATTGATTTCGTTAACAGTTCCATTAATTTGTAAAGTAGCCATTTTACTCGCCTCCGATTTTTAATTTACAGAAAATTCTGTTTAAATTAACCATATGATAATCCTTTTGAAAAAATGTTTCAAGTGAAAAATTTTGTCGAAAAATTATTTTGAAAAAATGTAAAGGTTTTCATTGTTGATTTATCAATATTTAAACTGTTTTTGAATAAATTGTGAATTTTAAATTTTCTAAAAACTTGTTGATTAATTTCTGAGATTGGAATAAAGTAAGTACAAATATTTTAACTCTTGAGGAGGATTAACCGTGACAGCCCAGCAGATTTTTCTAAATGGTGAATTCGTTCAAAAGCAGGATGCTAAAGTTTCTGTATATGATCATGGATATCTATATGGAGATGGAGTATTCGAAGGAATTCGCGTATATGAAGGTAATGTATTTCGCTTAAAAGAACATCTAATTCGATTATACGAATCAGCAAAATCAATTTTATTAACGATTCCTTATTCTTTGGAAGAATTAACTCAAATTGTTGTTGAAACAGTCAATCGTAATAACTTACATAGTGGTTATATTCGACTCGTAGTCTCAAGAGGTGAAGGAAATTTAGGATTAGATCCAGCTTCATGTTTAAGAGCAAATGTAGTTGTCATTGCAGAACAACTAGCACTTTTTCCACAAGAACTATATGACAATGGGATGGAAATTGTAACAGTAGCAACGAGAAGAAATCGAAGTGATGTATTAAATCCACAAATTAAGTCTTTAAATTACTTAAATAATATATTAGTAAAAATTGAAGCTAAATTAGCAGGTGTTCAAGAAGCGCTAATGCTAAATGATCAAGGCTTCGTAGCTGAAGGGTCAGGAGATAATGTTTTCTTAGTAAAAGGAAATAGGTTAATAACTCCACCAAGTTCAGCAGGTGCATTAGAAGGAATTACAAGAAATGCAATTATGGAACTAGGCGACACATTAGGTTATGAGGTAGAAGAAAAATTATTTACTAGACATGATGTTTATATTGCAGATGAAGTTTTCTTAACAGGAACAGCAGCCGAAGTAATTGGTGTATCTAAAGTAGATGGTCGAGTGATTGGTAATGGTAAACCTGGTCCAAATACACAGCGTTTATTACAAGCATTTCGTCAATTAGTAGTAGAAGACGGAGAAAAAATTTACGTAAAACAAGGGTGATGAATTGTGCGAAGTGACATGATAAAAAAAGGAATCGATCGAGCGCCGCATCGTAGTTTATTATTAGCGGCAGGCGTCAAAGAAGAAGATTTTCATAAACCGTTTATTGCAGTTTGTAATTCATATATTGATATAGTACCAGGTCATATTCATTTAAGAGAAATGGCCGATGTAGTAAAACAAGCGATTCGAGATGCAGGTGGAGTACCATTTGAGTTTAATACGATTGGTGTCGATGATGGAATCGCAATGGGGCATATTGGAATGAGGTACTCTCTCCCTAGTAGGGAAATTATTGCTGATGCTGCTGAAACAGTCGTTAATGCACATTGGTTTGATGGAGTATTCTATATGCCAAATTGTGATAAAATCACACCGGGTATGCTGATGGCATCTGTTCGTACAAATGTACCAGCGGTTTTCGTATCTGGTGGACCAATGGCTGGTGGGCTTTCTAAAGACGGAAAGGCTTTATCTCTTGTTTCAGTATTTGAAGGGGTTGGAGCTTTTAAATCAGGAAAAATGAGTGTTGAAGAATTACTCGATATTGAAAAATCGGCATGTCCAACATGTGGATCATGTTCAGGAATGTTTACTGCAAATTCAATGAATTGCATTATGGAAATGCTTGGTGTAGCACTACCATACAACGGAACAATCCTTGCAACTAGTAAAGACAGACATAAATTAATTCGTGATGCAGCCAATCATTTAATGGACTGTATTGAAAAAGATATTAAGCCAAGAGACATTATTACAAAAGAGGCAATTGATGACGCGTTTGCATTAGATATGGCAATGGGTGGTTCGACAAACACAGTTTTACACTTAATGGCAATTGCAAACGAAGCAGGAATTGAATACGACTTAAAAGATATTAATGACGTAGCGAGAAGAGTACCTTACTTATCAAAAATTAGTCCCGCTTCGCATTACTCAATGCATGATGTGCATTTAGCAGGCGGAGTTCCAGCAATAATTAAAGAACTTACTACAATACCAGGAGCAATTAATAGTGATCGCATTACGATTACAGGAAAAACTTTATTCGAGAATGTGCAAGAAGCTACAATCTCAAATAGTGAAGTAATTCGTAAAAAAGAAAATCCTTATTCTGAGACAGGAGGATTATCAATATTACATGGTAATCTTGCGCCAGATGGATCAGTTATTAAAGTAGGTGCTGTTGACCCTTCAATTCAAACATTTATAGGCGAAGCAATTTGTTTTAACTCACATGATGAAGCGGTTGAAGCAATTGATGGAGGGCTCGTAAAAGAAGGGCATGTCGTTGTAATTCGATATGAAGGTCCAAAAGGAGGACCTGGAATGCCTGAAATGCTCGCACCAACATCATCAATTGTTGGTAGAGGACTAGGAACAAAGGTTGCTTTAATTACAGATGGTCGTTTTTCAGGTGCTACCCGAGGAATTGCGATAGGACATATTTCTCCAGAGGCAGCTGAAGGTGGACCAATCGCATATATTGAAGACGGTGATGAAATTATTATCGATCTTTTATCAAGAAGTATTACATTATCAGTTTCAAATGAAGTTTTAGAAACTCGAAAACAATCAGTTGAATTGCATGAACCGAAAGTAAAAACAGGTTATTTAGCAAGATATGCAAAATTAGTTACTTCTGCTAATACAGGTGGAATTTTAAAAATATGAAAAAGCATTGAAAGAGAAAAGTAGTTATGAAAAGGATCTTCAGAGAGTCGGTGGATGGTGTGAACCGATGGCCTTGATTAATGAAACTCACTCTTGAGTGTCAGGCTGAAAAATTATTTGTAGGCCTGAACGTTGGCGACGTTATAGCTAGATTTTGGTTATCCAAAATCCCAAAGTTAGGTTATTAACCTAAGAAGAAGGGTGGTACCGCGAAAAGTCTTTCGCCCCTTCAGCATCTGCTGAAGTGTGGAGTCATGGCTTTTTTTATTGCGAATAAATGGATAAATTTTATCCGAAAATGGAGGGAAATTTAGAAATGAGTCATCATTCGATGAGAACTCTGTCAAAACAGAAGTCAGGTGCAAATTTATTAATTGATGCTTTGAAAGAAGAAAATGTTGAAATGATTTTTGGTTACCCTGGAGGGGCAGTATTACCATTATATGATGCACTTTATGATGCTGATATTCCCCACATTCTATCAAGACATGAACAGGGTGCAATCCATGCGGCAGAAGGATATGCAAGAGTAACTGGTCGACCAGGTGTAGTAATTGCTACGAGTGGTCCTGGGGCAACAAATGTGGTAACAGGTCTAGCAGATGCGATGATGGATTCCCTACCTTTAGTTGTTTTCACTGGCCAGGTTGCTACAAATGTAATTGGTACTGATGCCTTTCAAGAAGCAGATGTTATTGGAATAACAATGCCAGTTACAAAACACAACTACCAAGTTCGAAATGTAGAAGATGTTCCACAAATCGTAAAAGAAGCATTTCATATTGCTTCAACCGGCCGACAAGGTCCAGTTGTAATTGATCTACCTAAAAATATGATGGCTGAAAAAGGAGTGAAAAAAGACGAAGTAGAAGTTCAATTACCAGGTTATCAACCGACATATGAACCAAATTTTATTCAAATTACAAAGCTCGTAGCAGCGATTGAAAAAGCAAAAAAACCAGTTGTCTTAGCAGGTGCAGGCATTTTACATGCAAAAGCGGCAGAAGAGTTTACTGAATTTATAAAAAAGTTTAATCTCCCAGTAGTTAATACATTGTTAGGCTTAGGTGGATTTCCAGCAAATGAGGAATTATTCCTTGGAATGGGTGGGATGCACGGTACTTATACAGCAAATATGGCAATGTACGAAAGTGATTTGCTTATTAATATTGGAGCAAGATTTGATGATCGATTAACGGGCAATTTAGTACACTTTGCTAAAAATGCAGTCGTAGCACATATCGATATCGATCCAGCGGAAATAAACAAGGTTATTCCAACAAATATTCCAATCGTTGGTTGTGCTAAAGAAGTACTAAAGGTTTTGTTAAAACAAGAGGTAGATAAACAGAATCATAGTGAATGGCTTGAGATCCTTAAAAATCGTAAAGAAGACTTTCCTTTACAGTATGAAGCAAGTAGTGAGGTGATTAAACCACAAACGGTCTTAACTTTACTCCACTCAATTACAAAGGGGAAAGCTACTATTTCTACAGATGTAGGTCAACATCAAATGTGGGCTGCTCAGTATTATCCATTTAAAGAACCACATAAATGGATCACATCTGGTGGACTTGGAACGATGGGATTTGGATTACCTTCAGCAATTGGTGCACAATTTGCAAAACCCGATGAACTAGTTGTAGCAATCGTTGGTGATGCTGGATTTCAAATGACATTGCAAGAAATGAGCATGATTAAGGAACATAATTTACCAGTCAAAATTTTAATTTTAAACAATGCTGCTCTAGGAATGGTAAGACAGTGGCAATCAGCGTTTTATAATGACCGCTTCTCTAGTTCTCTATTAGACTGCCAACCTAGTTTTACTAAACTTGCAGAAGCATATGGCATTAAAGGAATAACGATATCAGATCCAAATTTAGTTGAAAATCAATTAAGAGAAGCTATTGAATTTGATGGACCAGTATTAATTGATTGTAGAGTACATCAAGCTGAAATCGTTACACCAATGGTTCCACCAGGTAAAGGGATTCACGAAATGGAAGGGGTGAAATAATGAAACGAGTCATTACATCGACTGTATTAAATAACAGTGGCGTACTTAATAGAATTACAGGGGTTATTTCCAGAAGGCGATTTAATATTGAAAGTATTTCTGTAGGTCATACAGAACAAGATCATATTTCGAGAATTACGTTTGTCGTTCATGTAGATGATCTTCAACAAGTTGAACAATTGATTAAACAGCTTCATAAGCAAATTGATGTCATAAAAGTAGCTGATATAACTGAAGATTCAGTTATTGCTAGAGAACTAGCATTAATAAAAGTAAGTACAAATGCTACTACTAGAAATGAAATTTACAGCTTAATTGAACCATTTCGAGCATCCGTTATTGATGTAAGTCGAGATCAGATTGTCGTTCAAGTAACTGGTACCTCTGATAAAGTTGAGGCTTTGATTGAATTATTAAGACCTTTCGAACTAAAAGAAATAGCTCGTACAGGTGTAACTGCATTTACTAGATCTGCTAAACATAAGGAGCATGCTCAAAAGCTACTCTCTTATTAAAATAAAAAAATAAAACAAACAAAAAAATTGGAGGAATTTAAAAATGGCTAAAGTTTATTATGGTACAGATGTGTTGGAAAACGTATTAGTAGGGAAAACGATTGCAGTAATTGGGTATGGATCACAAGGTCACGCACACGCTTTAAATCTACATGACAATGGACATAAGGTTGTAGTTGGTTGTCGACCTGGAAAATCATGGGATGCAGCTGCAGGTGATGGTTTACACGTAACTACTGTTGCAGAGGCTTCAAAGGCGGCAGATGTAGTAATGATTTTATTACCAGATGAGCATCAACCAAATGTATATAAAAATGAAATCGAACCTTACTTAGAAAATGGTAATGCGCTTGCGTTTGCACACGGATTTAATGTTCATTTTGATCAAATTGTTCCTCCAGCAAATGTAGATGTATTTTTAGTAGCTCCAAAAGGACCAGGACATCTTGTAAGACGTACTTTTGTAGATGGTGCAGCAGTTCCAGCATTATTTGCTGTATACCAAGATGTAACTGGTGAAGCAAAAAACGTAGCTCTTTCTTACGCTGAAGGAATTGGTTCTACAAGAGCAGGAGTACTTGAAACAACATTTAAAGAAGAAACTGAAACAGATCTATTTGGAGAGCAAGCGGTATTATGTGGTGGTGTAACATCATTAGTAAAATCAGGATTTGAAACGTTAGTAGAAGCAGGATACCAACCAGAAGTAGCATATTTTGAATGTTTACATGAATTAAAGCTGATCGTTGATTTAATGTACGAAGGTGGAATGAGCTACATGAGATATTCGATCTCTGATACTGCTCAGTGGGGCGATTTCGTTTCTGGTCCAAGAGTCGTTGCTAATGAATCAAAATTAGCGATGAAAGATATTTTAGCAGAAATTCAAGATGGTACATTTGCAAAAGGCTGGATTAACGAAAATAAAAATGGTCGTCCTGTATTCAATGAAATTAACGAAAGTGAAAAACAACATCAATTAGAAGAAGTAGGCGAAAAACTTCGTGCAATGATGCCATTTATCCAAAGAAAAGAAAAGGTCGAGGTGAAATAAAAAATGAGTAAAATTCAGTTTCTTGATACAACATTACGTGATGGCGAACAATCTCCAGGGGTTAATTTAAATCGATTTGAAAAACTCGAAATTGCAAGACAACTAGAGTCTTTAGGTGTTGATATCATTGAAGCTGGTTTTGCCGCTTCCTCAGAAGGTGACTTTTTAGGTGTTCAAGAGATTGCGAGACAGATTCGTTCTGTCTCTGTCTCTAGCCTTTCTCGCGCAAAAGATTCAGATATTAAAACAGCATGGGATGCGTTAAAAAATGCAGCAGAACCGAGACTTCATATTTTCTTAGCGACAAGTGATATCCATATGAAATACAAGTTAAATATGACGAGATTAGAAGTTTTGGAAACTGCTAAACATTGTGTTTCATTAGCTAAATCTTTTTTTCCAAAAGTACAAATTTCAGCTGAAGATGCATGTCGCACTGATCGGGCATTTCTTGCAGAATTTGCAGAGACTGCGATTAAAGCCGGTGCAGATGTTATCAATATACCTGATACAGTAGGGTATACAAGTCCTACTGAATACTACGATTTATTTAAATATTTACAAGAACATGTTCCTTCTTACCATAAAGCGATTTTTTCTTGTCATTGTCATGATGATCTAGGTATGGCAGTAGCAAACTCATTAGCAGCAATACAGGCTGGAGCAAATCAAGTAGAGTGTACAGTTAATGGAATTGGCGAAAGAGCAGGGAATGCAGCACTAGAAGAAATTGCAGTTGCACTACATATTAGAGAAGATGTATATCGTAAAAATACGAATTTACGATTACATGAAATTACGAAAACAAGTGAACTTGTTAGTCGTCTAACCGGTATGGTTGTCCAGAAGAATAAAGCGATTGTTGGTACAAATGCATTCGCTCATGAATCAGGAATTCATCAAGATGGCGTTTTAAAAGAGCCTACAACATATGAAATTATTCCGCCATCATTAATTGGGCTTTCTACTAATTCATTAGTATTAGGTAAGCACTCAGGCCGTCATGCTTTTTCCGACAAACTAAAAGAACTTGGATTTGACTTTTCAAAAGAAATTATTAACGAGGCTTTTAGTCAATTTAAGACTTTAACAGATACAAAGAAAGACATTACAGATGCAGATTTATTAAACATTATTAGTAAGTGGAGCGAAAAGGAGGTTCTAAAATGAAATTAAATATCGCATGTCTTCCAGGAGACGGAATCGGACCAGAAATTATGAGTTCAGCTGTGCAAGTTTTAGAACAAATTGCACAATCATATCAACATAACTTTACTTTTTCTACAAATTTATTTGGTGGTCATGCTATTGATGAAACAGGTACTTCTTTACCGAAAGAAACATTAGAAAATTGTTTAAATTCGGATGCCGTGTTATTAGCGGCAGTTGGTGGACCGAAATGGGATCAAGGTGTTGAACGGCCGGAGAGTGGTTTATTACGATTAAGAAAGTCACTTAATTTATATGCTAACATTCGTCCAGTCGATGTATACGATGAGTTAGTCAATCATTCGCCTTTAAAATCAGAACAAGTTAGAAATGTAAGCTTTGTTGTTGTTCGTGAATTGACAGGCGGAATTTATTTCTCAGAACCACGTTTTCATAATGAAAATGAAGCGACAGATACACTTTCCTATACTAGAGCGGAAATTGAACGAATTGTAACTTATGGGTTTGAATTAGCAAAAACGAGAAAAGGAAAACTTACATCAGTTGATAAAGCAAATGTATTAGAATCTAGTAAGCTTTGGAGAAAAATTGTCAATGAATTAAGTTCAAATTACCCAGAAGTGGAAGTTGAGCATATTCTTGTCGATGCAGCTGCAATGGAATTAATTAGAAACCCAAGAAGATTTGATGTAATCGTTACTGAAAATTTATTTGGTGATATTTTAAGTGATGAAGCTTCCATGATTACAGGTTCACTAGGTATGCTACCTTCGACAAGTAAGTCAGGAAATGGACCTTCATTGTATGAACCTATTCATGGCTCTGCTCCAGATATAGCAGGACAAAATAAAGCGAATCCTATTGCGATGTTAAGGTCTGTTGCGATGATGCTACGTGATTTTAATTTAGTCGATGAAGCAAATTCTATTGAAAATGCGATTGTTAATACAATAAATAACGGCAACTTAACAGGTGACTTAGGCGGAAAAAGTTCAACGACTGAATTTACTGATCAAGTATTAAAAGAGTTACAATTTCAAACGGTTGGAGGTACAATTCGATGAAACAAACATTGTTTGATAAGCTTTGGCAAAATCATGTCGTAACTGGTGAAGTAGGTAAACCTCAGCTTTTGTATATCGATTTACATTTAGTTCATGAAGTAACTTCACCACAAGCATTTGAAGGATTAAGATTATCTAATCGGAATGTAAGAAGACCAGAATTAACTTTTGCGACAATGGATCATAATGTCCCTACCGTAAATCAATTAGTGATTACAGATTTAATCGCAAAACAACAGATGGATACGTTAAGAAATAATTGTCATGAATTCAATATTCCTTTAGCCGATATAACTGATGAAGAACAAGGTATTGTCCATGTAATTGGTCCTGAGCTAGGTTTAACACAACCCGGAAAAACAATTGTTTGTGGAGATAGTCATACATCTACACATGGTGCATTTGGAGCATTAGCATTTGGAATAGGAACAAGTGAAGTTGAACACGTATTAGCAACACAAACATTATGGCAAGTTAAACCGAAATCAATGGGTGTAAAACTTGATGGTAAGCTGCCAAAAGGTGTATATGCAAAAGATATCATTCTGCATTTATTAGCAACTTACGGTGTTTCAATGGGAACAGGTCATGTCATTGAGTTTTACGGTGAGGCAGTTAGCAATATGACAATGGAAGAACGTATGACACTTTGCAATATGGCGATTGAAGGTGGAGCTAAAGCAGGATTGATTGCACCTGACCAAAAAACATTTGATTATTTAAAAGGTCGAAAATTTACAGTAAATTCATATGATCAAAAATTGATAGAATGGAAGAAATTATATACAGAAGAAGGCGCAGTATATGACAAGTCAATCGAAGTTGACGTGACAACACTTGCACCATATGTAACTTGGGGAACAAATCCTGGAATGGGCGTAAGAATTGACGAAGTTCTTCCAAAAGCTAAAGATGAAAACTACGAACGTGCCTATGAATATATGGGATTAAAACCTGAAATTACACCTAACGAAATTCCTGTCCAACATGTATTTATCGGTTCTTGTACAAATTCTAGATTATCAGATTTAGAGGAAGCAGCAAATTATCTTAAAGGGAAGAAAGTAAAATCAGACGTGCGAGCATTAGTTGTTCCAGGCTCTAAAAAAGTCCGAAATCTAGCAATGGAAAAAGGACTACATAAAATATTTATTGAAGCAGGATTTGAATGGAGAGAAGCCGGTTGTTCGATGTGCCTAGCAATGAATCCGGATCAAGTACCAGCTGGAGAACATTGTGCATCTACATCTAATCGAAACTTTGAAGGAAGACAAGGTAAGGGAGCACGAACACATCTAGTAAGTCCAGTAATGGCAGCGGCTGCTGCAGTTCATGGTCATTTTATTGACATTCGAAAGGAGCAAGCAAATGAAACCGTTACGTACGCATAAAGGTACAACAGTATCAATCATGTTAGACAATATCGACACAGACCAAATTATTCCAAAACAATATTTAAAACGAATCGAGCGAACTGGTTTTGGAGAATTCTTATTTGATGAATGGCGATATCATGACGATCGCTCACCAAATAAAACATTTGCTTTAAATTACGAAGAGCGAAAAAACGCTTCTATCTTAATCAGTGGAAATAATTTTGGTTGCGGCTCGTCCAGGGAACACGCACCTTGGGCATTAAATGATTATGGCTTTACCATTGTTATTGCGGGTAGCTTCGCAGATATCTTTTACAATAACTGTATCAAAAATGGCATGTTGCCAATCGTCTTAAATGATGAGATTCGCGCTCAATTATCCACATTAAATGGAACGCAAGAAATTGAAGTAGACTTAGAAAAACAAGAAGTAAAAACAATATTTGGAAACTATGAATTTTCAATCGATCCAGTTTGGAAAGAGAAATTACTAAATGGTTTAGATGATATTGCCATTACGATGAAATATGAAAATGAGATAGGAAAATACGAAAAGTTAAATGCATAAATAAAAAAGAAGTGTCTTATATGTGAATTTATAAGACACTTCTTTTTTTATTTCCACATCCATGTTTTGAATGAATGATTAGAATATGTAAGG
This sequence comes from Bacillus sp. AFS002410, assembly GCF_002556365.1. Classification (NCBI taxonomy): domain Bacteria; kingdom Bacillati; phylum Bacillota; class Bacilli; order Caryophanales; family Bacillaceae; genus Bacillus; species Bacillus sp. AFS002410. The sequence goes on along the minus strand of NZ_NUEU01000080.1, from coordinate 88,458 downwards.
TTTCAAACGCCTATTAAATTATTTGAAAAATAGAAGATAGTTTAACGTATTTGTCTGCATTTAGTGAAAACGACTTGATCACTCGATAAAAACCTGGTTCAAGTAGTTTTGAAAGACGTGCTGAACTAATTGTAATCGTTTCATCTTTTATTTCTGATTGGTTAATAACCAGACCAATTTGCTTAAACTGGGAATCTTTTCGAAAGGGTACCTCTTTCCACGTTTCTGTTTTTTCATCAAATCGCTCGATCGAATACGGTGTTCCATAAAATAGCTGTTCTCCATTATTGGCTATAGACAGTTTAATGGTTTTAGTGCCTTTCGAGTAATATTGTCCATCAAGATTCATTGATACTTGAATTGTACCATCATGAACTGTGTCTGGAATCGTATTATGCGGCGAACCAACAAAAGATAGATAAATTTGCCGACTAAAGACATGTTCATTTGAATTCGTTGAACAAGCGGTCAGTAAACATAATAATACAAAAACACTGAGAAATAAGCCTTTTTTCATTTCATTTTCACCTCTTAAAAGAAAATTCAACAGAATAGAAGAAGTTCCTTTTTATAAGTTAATGCAGACGAATGAATCACCTTTCTATTAGTATAAATAAAATATAATACCAATTGCGGGTAGTAAGCTTATTGAAAATAATCATAAACATTCTTCGCTAACAATAAACATGTCACTGAAATAAACAGTGTACGAACGTATCCACTTCCTTTTTTTATCGCAAATTTTGAACCGCAAATCGCACCAGCAATTTGTGCAATTCCCATAATTATTCCATAAGTGTAGTTTACTTGACCTAAAAACATAAACATCATTAAACCAGCGATATTACTACAGAAGTTTAAAAACTTTGCATTCCCAGCAGCCTTTAAAAAATCAAAACCAATCAGTAAAAAAGAGAAAATTAAAAATGATCCTGTTCCAGGGCCAATGAATCCATCATAGAAGCCAATCGCAAATATGGTAACTAGAAAAATAATGAACTGATAGGTGGGCAACTTTTTTGGAGATGAAAGGCTTCCCCAATCTTTCTTAAAAATAGTAAAAATAGCTACTACTGCCAGCATGATTAGCATCAATGGCTTAAGCAATTCAGGATTTAGCAAATGAACGGTGTATGCACCTAATAATGAACCAATAAACGTGAGGGGAAAAAATTTAAACACTGATTTTAGATCGAGCTTACCTGAACGATAAAACATAAATGTACTTGTTAAGGAGCCAATAGTCGATGCTAATTTGTTAGTAGCTACTGCCACAGCGGGATTCAACCCTGTAAATAATAATGTTGGTAATGTAATTAGTCCACCACCTCCTACAACAGAGTCAATAAATGAAGCTAAAAATCCAAAAACAATTAAAATAATTAATAATGATGAGTCTAAATGCATTTCTATCAACCTTTCAACTTTAGTTACTACTGAAATAGTAACTAACTAATTGCTATCTGTAAATAGTTATTGTAAATTTATTACATAAGAAAATAATAGGAAGGTGATGAAAGTGGACAATATAGTGCAACAACTCAAAAAACTAGGTTTTAACGAGTATGAATCTAAATCATATCTATCTCTCGTTAAACAAGGTCCGGTTACAGCTTACCAAGTTAGCAAGGACTCAGGAATACCAAGAGCACGAATTTATGATGTGTTAAGTAATCTTGTTGAAAAAGGTATTGTATTGCGGGAAGAAATAAATGACACGACTCGATATTCGCCACTGCCTGTTGAAATCTTTTTGCAAAAGGCCCAATCTGAGTGGCAATCAACGTATTCAGAAATAAGCGATTCCTTAAAAAGTCTAGAAAACTCTAGTGAAAAAATGGACAACCGTGTGATTTCTTTAAAAGACTATAAAACGATTATTAACTATTGCGTGACATTGATTAAAAAAGCAGAAAAACGTATAGTTATTTCGATGTGGGACGAAATGTATGAGGTTTTGAAAAAGGAACTAATTGAGGCGAGTGAAACAGTAACCATTCAAGGTATTACTTTACACGTGGAAGATCCAATTGAAAATCTAGAAATCCATCGCATTACACCTTTTACCGAAACAAAGTCCACAGAACATTGGTTTATTTTGTCCATAGATTCTAAAGAAATGATTTATGGACCATCAACCAATGAGCGAAGTATTGCATTTTATACAGATGACCCTGTTCATATTTACTTATTAGAGGACTATGTATGGCACGATGTGTTAGTGAATAGGCTTGTGCGACGTAGTCAGGACGATTTAGAGAAATGGATTACTGCTGAACGAAAAGCCTTTTTTATGGAAAAATAAGAAGCTTATTTATAGAACAAAAAAATAAAGCATAAGGCACTTAATGCGCTTATGTTTTATTTTGATTAATGGAGTTTACTCAAATTACCGTGTAACAAAATGAACTATTCTTTCTCAACTAAATTCAAATTCATTTAACTTAAATTTGTCGATAAAAATAAATTTAAATGAAAAATAATTAATTGAATATTTAGAATAATATTTAATAAGATTAAAAATACATGATTAATTTAGGAAGAGGTGATTAAATTGAAACTTAAATTAATTGTAGATAGCTCTGCTGATCTTCCAACTGAAATATTGAAGAAATACGATATTTCAGTAATCCCTTTAAGAGTTTATGACCAATTTGAAAAGGAATATTTGGATGGTGTAAATTTAAAAGCCCATGAGTTAATGGAAAGAATGAAAAATGGAGAGAATTTCACTTCATCTTTACCTTCTTACGATGCAATTTATCAGACTTTAGTCGCAAGTAGCGCAGAGCAAAACTGTGTATATCTAACATGCTCAGGGGATTTATCAGGAACTTATAATTTCGCGCAATTAGTTAAACTAGATATAATGGAAAACAATCCAAATGCTTCAATTCAAATAATCGATACTAGATCAGTATCACTTGGAATTGGAGTATTAGTAATGGAATTAATCGAAAGCATAAATAATGAAGAACCATTTGAAAATCTACTCAATGAATTAAACAACAATATAAATAAGATACAACATATTTTTACAATAGAAGATCTCCAATATTTAATACGGGGAGGGCGGGTCGGTAAATTTGCTGGATTCCTCGGAGGAATGTTAAATATAAATCCGATTATGGAAGTAAGTGAAGGGAAGTTTAAACCACTTGAAAAAGTACGGGGTCGAAAAAAGGCAATAAATCGCATGCTTGAATTAATGAAAATTAGAAAAGATGAACTTAAACGAACTGTTGGAGTTGTGTATGGAGTAAAAGACGATTCTACTGAACAATTTATAAAAAAGCTACAGGAGATTCTAGGCAGTGAAAACATCATTGAAAATTCAGTTGGAGCAGCAGTCGGTGTCCATACTGGCCCTAGCGCACTTGGCATCTTTTTCTTATCAAAATAAGAAAACTGATTTCGACTCTCAAAGTGGTGAGAGTTTTTTTATTTATATTAAATTAATAGATTTAGAAAGTATATCGTAATAACAATAAATAGTTTATGAGGAAATAAAGGAAATAACAAACATCTATTTCACTACTACTAAAAGACATGTTTAGTAATAATCAAACAGATTTTGACAAGATGAGATATTAAATTAGTAGGAAAATAGCAGTGATTTAATAAAGTTAGGGTACTAATTCAAATTAAGTAGATTATTCCTGTGGAAATTAATTTTAGTAGGATAGAAGTTTAAGTAACTATTCTTTCAACAGGAAAGAACTTGTGAAAAACTAGAGTGAAAAGTTTATTGAATTGGGTGAATTGACGGATTGAAAAAATGATTTGTTTTACTTATATTGTTCTATCTAATGCCCCTAATCACCATGTTGAAACATAGATTGTAAATATTGCGAATAGTGCTAACAATATTCCTCCGATACGTGTAGTAACAGTATAGAAACTAGATGGATCAGTTGAATTTTCCGTTTTCCAACTTTCTGTAATAAACCATATTAATTTAGGATTTGCTATTAGTAATCCGCCAAACAAAAGAAGAATAATCCCCATAATCATATTTGAATACCTCCTTAATAATTTTAATTAATTTGAGATGGGATTTAAGGGCTAATGTACCATTTTACAGCATTTTTACTAGGTGGGAGTTGAAATATTCAGAATCACAACATTAGGATTTCGAGTATTAGAATCACTAAACAATTTACTTACACTCATTTAACTCAGAAACACCTAAATTTGATAGTTGTGATGCTAGTGACTTTTTAATAGACCTTCACATTAGTCTATTACCAGTTCATCTCCTAACTCCCTCGATTTTGTTACTCTATACTCTCCAATTGATCAATTAAGATATCAATCTCAGAACAAAATAACGTTAAGATCCTCTTTGACTAGAGAAGACTCTTAGTGATTAGAAAGTTCTAATAATTAATTACAATTAGATTATATCAACGATTGGAAAAATTTTACAGTGTTTTAATTCTTAATAGTGAAAATATATCTAAGAGAGAGTTTCATACATATGGTTTGTTAATATATTAGGATAGAGATGGGTAATAACAGCTATTTATTTTAGAGATTAACTTGCTGTATTTTGAGGAGTTTAAAATTAACATAGTAGGAGCAATAAAATTGGTGCAAATAAAAACGTCAAAAGTGCAAATAAAAATCGTGAAACTGCAATTAAATTTGTTGAAAGTGCAATTAAATTTCGTGACCTGCAAATAAAATCGTTAAAAGTGCAAACAAAAATCATGAAACTGCAAATAAAACTAGCTAATCTGCAATTAAAAAATATAAAACTGCAAATAAGCCCTTCCCATCAATGGAAAATTAGTTAAATAAGCATAAAAACAAGCTAATCTCCAAAAAAAATTCAAATCTAGCAAAAATATAAGCTGTTAGCAAAACTTTTAGCCAGTTTTTATTAAATATATTGATCAAGGTACACATTATGGCCGAGACTCGAAAAATCCATCATTATAATTTATGGGAATTTCACGTACCGAAGTTAGCTGAATCTACATAATTCAAAAAAAATAAGCAAAACGATTAAATTTTCCAAGCAAAGTGCCGATTATGTCTATATCAATCCATTTTCATATTACCATTATTCATACTCAATTCATTAAATAAACTTATTTTAACTTTTTTTGGTAAAATAAAAATTGAATAAGATTTAATTTACATAAAAAGGGTATTACGACTTATTTAAAATTATTAAAAGGAGTGATTTGATTTGAAAGCTTATATTTTAAGAGACACAAAAGGACCAGAGTCGCTAAAATTGGAAAATGTCGAGATTGGTACATTAGACCGAAATGAAGTAGTAGTCAAAATAAAAGCAGCATCATTAAACAGACGTGACTATTTTATTACTCATGGTATGTATCCAGGGATGAAATTAGATGCAATTTTAGGTTCAGATGGGGCTGGAGTTATAGAGGCAGTTGGAGAAGCGGTAAAGGGTTTTTCTGTTGGTGATGAAGTGATTATGAACCCGAGCTTAAACTGGGGAGATCGTGACGATATCAATTCAGAGGAATTTACTGTACTTGGTATGCCTTCAAATGGCACATTTGCTGAATATCTTAAACTACCAGTTGAAAATGTTTATAAAAAACCAGTATATCTGTCATGGGAAGAAGCGGCAGCAATTCCATTAGCGGCACTTACTGCTTACAGATCATTAATTACCCGTGGTCAATTACAGAAAAATGACGTGGTATTAATTCCTGGAATTGGAAGCGGAGTCGCGTTATACGCATTACAAATTGCTGTTGCATTTGGAGCAAAAGTAATCGTGACTTCAAGTAGTGAGGAAAAAATTGCAAAAGCAATCGAGTTAGGTGCAATTGCCGGTTTTAATTACCGAGAAAATGATTGGTATAAGAAACTCCGTAAGGAATTCGGTTTAGTTAATCTGACAATCGATGGAGTTGGTGGTGAGTCATTTAATCGTTTAATTGAATTAACTGCGCAAGGCGGAAGAATTGTATCATATGGTGCAACGAATGGTCCTGTTCCTCAAACAGTTTTACCTAAAGTATTCTTTAAAAATATGGATATTAGAGGGACGACGATGGGAAGTCCAAGAGAGTTTGAACAAATGGTAGCTTTCTTTGAACAACATAAAATTAAACCAATTTTAGATCAATCATTTGAATTTGTGGATGTAATTAGTGCGCTACAAAAAATGGGTGAAGGTAATAATTTTGGAAAAATTACGATTAAAATTGGGTAATTCGATTTATTTTTAAGAGTTTGTCTCCTATCAAAAGAACTGGTTAGCCAGTTCTTTTTTATTTTGCTCCTTGATAAATTATATTTAACATCATATGATTATTACAAATGTAATATTTATAAAATTTAGTATTTTGAATTTTGTAAGCGTTTTAATGGTGTGATATTTTTTTAGGGGGGCTTATTATGAAACATTCTTACTTAACGAGAGAACATGAAATTTTCCGCACGGCTCTTAGAAAATTTTTACAAAAAGAAGCTGTACCATTCTATGAAGAGTGGGAACAAAATAAAATGATTCCGAGAGAATTTTGGGATAAATTAGGCAACGAAGGATTTTTATGTCCATATGTTGATGAGAAATATGGCGGATTAGGTGTTGATTTCGGCTATTCTGTCATTATTATAGAGGAGCTTGAAAAGGTTGGATCAAGTTTTGTAGGTGTAGCATTACACAATGATATTGTTGTACCTTATTTGACTGCATATGGAAATGAAGAGCAAAAAATGGAATGGCTACCAAAATGTATCTCTGGTGAGTATATTACAGCAGTTGCTATGACTGAACCAGGCGCAGGATCAGACTTAGCTAATATTAAGACGACTGCAGTAAAACAAGGAGATTACTATATTGTAAATGGTGAAAAAACGTTTATTACAAATGGAATCCATTCAGACCTAATTATTATTGCAGTGAAAACAGATTCGACAATTCGACCTGCACATAAAGGAATTAGCTTATTAGTTGTCGAAAAAGATACAGTTGGGTTTTCTAGAGGGAAGAAATTAAATAAAGTAGGACTACACAGTCAAGATACGGCTGAATTAATTTTCCAAGATGCGAAAGTGCCTGTAAAGAATTTGCTAGGTGATGAAGGAAAAGGCTTCTACTACTTAATGGAAAAACTACAACAAGAACGATTAGTCGTTTCTTTAGAAGCATTAGTTTCAGCTGAAGCAATGCTAAAAGTGACAACTGAATATGTGAAAAGTAGAAAAGCATTTGGAAAATCAATTGCAGGTTTCCAAAATACTCAATTTAAGCTTGTAGAATTAGCAACTGAAATTGAAATTGGTCGCACTTTCATTGAAGATTTAATTTATAAGCATATGGAAGGCATAAATGTTGTTAAACAAGTTTCGATGGCAAAATGGTGGATTACTGATTTAGGTAAAAAAGTGGCTTCTGAGTGTCTTCAATTACATGGTGGATATGGATATATGGAAGAATACGAGATTGCTAGACGTTTCAGAGATATTCAAATCATGTCAATTTATGCAGGTACAAATGAAATCATGAAGACAATTATTGCGAAACAATTAGATTTGAATTAATCCTAACTTAAATTTGGAGGATCATATTTATGAGAGAAGTAGTTATTGTGGATGCTTTAAGAACACCGATTGGTAAAAGAGGTGGCAGCTTTAGCGAAACAAGACCTGATGACTTAGCTGCGATTGTACTAAAGGAATTAGTAAGTCGAAATGAATTTGATCCGAAAGAAATAGATGATGTGATTATGGGCTGTGTTACGCAAGTTGGTGAACAGGCAGGTGATGTTGGTAGAATTGCAGCTTTATTAGCGGGTCTACCAATTGAAGTGCCCGGTGTAACCATTGACCGTCAATGTGGTTCAAGTCAACAATCTGTTCATTTTGCATCGCAAGCAATTTTAAGTGGAGATATGGACATTGTCATTGCAGCAGGAGTGGAAAGCATGACAAGAGTACCAATGTTTTCAAATTTAAAAGGATCAAAGTGGAATGAGAAGTTAACAAGTATGTTTGGTGACTTTAATCAAGGAATCTCTGCAGAACGAATTAATGAAAAGTGGAACATCTCTCGACAAGAGCAAGATGAATTTGCTTATAATAGCCATCAAAAAGCATTAAAAGCGATGAAGCAAGGCTACTTTGAAGACGAAATTGTTGCGGTTTCTGTTCATAATCAAGATGGTGAACTTGTTAAAGTGACAAAGGATGAAGGACCGAGAGAAAACTCATCAATTGAAAAATTAACTACTTTAAAACCAGTATTTATCGAAACTGGTTCGGTTACTGCTGGAAATGCAAGTCAAATTAGTGACGGTGCAGCAGGACTACTTTTAATGAGTAAAGAAAAAGCTCATCAATTAGGATTTAAGCCAAAGTTTAGAATTATAGGGAGAACTGTGATCGGATCAGACCCTAAATTAATGCTTACAGGGCCAATTCAAGCTACACAAAAAGTTCTGCAAAAATGTGGTTTAACAATTGATCAAATCGATTTGTTTGAAATAAATGAGGCATTTGCAACTGTACCTTTAGCATGGCAAAAAGAACTAGGGGTACCTTTTGAAAAATTAAATATTTTTGGTGGAGCGATCGCATTAGGTCACCCTCTTGGTGCTAGTGGTGCAAGGGTTATGGTGACATTGTGTAACGCCTTAGAAAAAACAGGCGGCCGCTATGGATTACAAGCGATTTGTGAAGGTCATGGTATGGCAAATGCAACAATTATCGAGAGATTAAATTAATTTTAACAAAACATTGGGGGATTTTATAATGAACATTCGTGAAAGTATCGCAATCGTTACAGGTGGAGCATCAGGTTTAGGTGCGGGAACAGTTAGAATGATCGTAGAAAATGGTGGTAAAGCTGCTATTTTCGATTTAAATGAAGAGCGAGCTACTAGCTTAATAGCTGAATTGGGTGAAGAGAATGTTTGTTTTGAAAAAACGGATGTATCATCAGAGGAAAGCGTAAAAAACTCACTTAAGAATGTTTTAACTAAATATGGTTCAATCAATACAGTAGTAAACTGTGCAGGTATTGTTTTAGCTGAAAAAGTAATTAAAAGAGAAGGAATTCATTCATTAGAATCATTCCAAAAAATCATAAATGTAAACCTAGTTGGTACATTTAACGTTATTCGTTTAGCAGCTGAACAAATGATTAACAACGAACCAAATGAATTTGGTGAAAGAGGTGTTATTATTAACACTGCTTCAGTTGCAGCATTTGATGGCCAAATGGGGCAAGCAGCTTACGGTGCATCAAAGAGCGCTGTAGCTGGTATGACATTACCAATTGCTAGGGACTTATCAAGATATGGCATCAGAGTAATGAGCATCGCTCCTGGTATATTTGAAACACCAATGTTTGATGTATTACCAGAAAAAGCTAGAGAATCATTAGGAAACATGGTTCCATTCCCATCACGTCTAGGTAAGCCATCAGAATACGCACATTTAGCGAAAAGCATCGTTGAAAATCCAATGTTAAACGGTGAAGTAATCCGCTTAGATGGTGCAATTCGTATGCAACCAAAGTGATTTAGTACTAACTATAAAAGCTGGAGAAGCAGGGATTGATCTTGCTCTCCTGCTTTTTTATTTGTTTAGATTCTGAATTAGTATTTAAATGATAGCTGTTAAAGGAGATTGTTGATTTTTTATTTTACTAATTTAGAAGGTTAATTGAAAAAGAAATACACGAATTTGGTTACCACATTTTATAGCACTAAGCCCTGAGTTGGTTTCATTCTAAAAATGTATTTAAGCCACTAACCTAGCGTATTAGTTCAATAAGATGAGAAGCAGTTTATGCGACTTTTTTTATTTGAGTATTAGGCAGTTTTAAATAAAAAATGAGTGGTTATTCATTCATTTTTATGATAAAGTGAAAATACAGAATATTTTAAAAATAAAATACGATGAGATAACTGTGGTCGGAATTTTATACGTATTATAAATCGTTACTATAGATAACTAGTTGAAAATGATTTTTGATTTAATAGTTAGGAGATGAAAGCCGATGTATTTAAAGAAAAAATCATACTTAGGAGAGAAAAATGGCGTCTCATACTTGAATGGAGAAGTTAAATTTCTAAGTGTTTCATTAAATGTTTACAGTTATTTAGTGGATGGTGTATTAATTGATACGGGATCGCAGTCCTTACATAGATATTTCGAATCTTTTATTGATGAAGCAGATTTTGATCAAGTAATGATAACTCATTCTCATGAAGATCATTCAGGTTGTGCAGCTTATATTGAAAAAACAAAGAAACTGCCAATTTATTTAAATGAAAAAACAATTGATTATTGCGCACTACGGGCAGATTATCCTTTATATAGGCAACTCTTTTGGGGGAGAAGAAAGCCGTTTCGTGCTAAGGCTATCCCTGAAACGTTTACATCCAGAAATGCAACATGGAAAGTAATTGATACACCTGGTCATGCTTTAGATCATAAAGCTTTATTAAATCAGGAAACAGGTCAATTATTTACGGGAGATTTATTTGTAAGTGACAGGACAAAAGTCGTATTAGCAGAAGAAAGTATACCTACAATTATTCACTCATTAGAGAGAGTATTATCGTATGATTTTCAAGATGTATTTTGTAATCATGCAGGGTTTGTAGAAGATGGTCGCGTAGCGCTTGAACGAAAACTAGACTATTTATTATCTATTAAACACAAAGTATTAAGTTTACAAAAAGAAGGGAATTCAGCTGAAGTTATCCGAAATAAACTATTTCCAAAAAAATACCCAATTATAAAATTTTCAAGCGGAGAATGGGATTCACTTCATATTATCACATCGATCATAAATGAAAATAAACTCGATTTATAAGTCGGTTTGATTTATGATGATTTTCTTTAACAACTAACGATTGCCAAAAGTGAAACACGTTAATTCTTTGAAAATTTTAAATTACAGTTACACCACACTTAATATTTAATTCAATAAATGATTTCATATATTCTTAATCGGTAATAGGACTGAAATAGCAATTCTTTTTCCATGTTTATTTAGGAAAAACGACTCAGTATTCAGAGTTTTGAAATATAAAATAGTCAATAATTAAAATGTTATTAGACGAACTATTTGAGGTAGATTTGTAATTTTTTGATGATATTATTTATTTGTTTTAATAGATAATTTGTATGTGCAATACCAATAAACTTAGTCATGAATCTTTTTCAGAATAAAAAATATTGAAATGTTAATTGTTTGAAGAAGAAATTCAATTACTAGTTTATAAGTAGACGATTTACCGATATTAGCAGTATAATCGAGAATTTAATTTCTATTTTTCTCTAAGTAAAGATAATCAATAAGATTTTTGCTTTTTTATTTTGAAGAAGTTGATTGGAACGGAGGGGTTCTCGACTCCTATGGGAGATGCGGGAAGGCTGAGACCCCGCAGGCAAGCCAAGCCGAGGAGGCTCAGGTCTCGCCCCATGGAAAGCGAGAATCCTGTAGTGGAAATCAACATCATTCAGCTTTCTTTACATTGATACAAATTACTCCTTGATTGACAAACTCATTTTTCAACAACATGAAAACGACTCATAAGAGTCGTTTTAAATTATTTTTTATTATAAAAAAGGTCTGGTTTTCCACAATTTGGGCACTCATACTCATAATGATCTTGAATTACCTTGCTAGTATTTGAATATTCGCCATCATTCATTGAATTACAGTTTGGACAATTACTGCTCGTTTTTTGGGAATTGTCTTTTGAATTTTCCATCCTATCCGTCCTTTCTTATCATTTTTCTAACAATCCTTTATATTTTACCCATTAAAATTATTTATCTTACTAAAATTAAAACTCTGTCTGTTAGTTGTCACATTTTGTAGCAATAAGTGCAGAATTGGTTACATTCAATTAACTAATTAAAAATACCCTGATTGAACTTATGAAGTGTATGAGTTTAATAAAAGTTTATCCACAATTAAAATAAATATGGATATTTAAGGCATTTTTTTCAAAAAATACTCTTATGCCAAATTCGTAAGAGGAAACTATGAAAAAAATAATAAAATTCATATTTAAAGCTTTAGTACTGATCTTTTCATTATTGGTTATATTATTTGCTTTAAATGAGATTGAAATGGAACATGCTCAAAAAAGAAATATTTTTGCTTATAAACCGATTACGTATCCAATCGGGAAAAGTGATTTATCGATTTATACGAATGGGAAAAAGCTTGACGAACAGTTATTTAAAGATATAAGCAATGCCAAAAAAGAAGTACATATCTACTTTTTTTCAGTTTCTAATGACCAAATATCTCATGAATTTTTAGATGTTTTAAAAAAGAAAAGTGATGAAGGAATACCAGTTTATTATGCAGTAGATCGACTTGGTGGAATATTATTAGAACGAAAAGAACGAAAATCTTTAATTGATCATGGAGTACATTTTACGTATTTTAATAAACCTCAATTATCTTACTTTTTTGCTTCAATAAATCATAGAAATCATCGACGAATGACGATTATTGATGGTGAAATTGGCTATATTGGTGGATTCAATATTGGAAAAAAATATATTGATGAAAAAAAAGAATTAAAGCCGTGGAAAGATGTTCAACTTAGATTAGAAGGAAGCGGTGTGGAAGGATTAGAAAAACAATTTGTATATGATTGGAGAAAAAATTCCGATCAAAAAATTACTCCGATGGTAATTAGTAAAAAAATTGGGAAAAGCCAACATCAATTTGTTTCTTATACTAAAATAGGAATCGAACAAGAGTATAGCAAATTATTTAAACAAGCAAAGCATTCCATTACAATCTACTCTCCATACTTTATCCCGAATAATAAAGTAATATGGAATACTTTAATAGATGCTGCTAACAGTGGCATTGATGTGAAAATATTATATTCACATAAGTCTGATGCGCTATTAGTAGAACAAGCAGCCATACCATATATAAAACAGGCTTGGAAAAACAATATTAAAGTATATGGATTTAAAAAAGGTATTTTTCATGGGAAAGTACTGAAAATAGATGATCGGGTACTAATGATTGGGACAACGAATTTTGACTCACGCTCATTTCATTTAACAGATGAATTGAATTGTTATATATATGATCAAAAATTTATAAAACAAGTTGAGCCAGAATTAGCTGATGTATTTAACGAAGCATTTGAAATTACGCCTAGTTATATAAAGAAATTACCTTTTAAAGATCGAGTAAAAGAAAAAATAGCAAAAGTATTTGAGTTTTATTTATAAACAAAGTATCTAGTTGTACTTTTTTTATATCGGAAGAATACAATAACAAAATAATCAAAGATTAATCATGGAAAATGGTTAATCTTTTTTTATTTTCAAATATTTATAAAAATACAATTGATTTTATAATTATTCATATTTATAATGAGTAATATAATTTTGTTAAAGGGGATATTAAAATGAAAGTCGGTATTATGGGAGCAACCGGTTATGGTGGTCTTGAACTAATTAGGCTGCTATCAATGCATCCGGAAATTAGTGGTATGAATTTTTATTCAACATCAGATTATACTGATGATTTGTCTGCGTATTATCCACATTTGGCTACGAATACTAGTGGGCCAATAAAAAAGTGGGATAAAAATAGATCTGTTTCAGAAAATGATATTTTATTTTTTGCAACACCCCATGGAGTAAGTAGTGAATTAATAGGAGATCTCGATTATTCGAAAACGAAATTAATTGACCTTTCAGGGGATTTTCGATTAAAGAAAGAAGAACAATACAAAAAATGGTATAAACATACACATCCTTGTTTTCCAAAAACAAATGAATTTACATACGGTCTATCTGAACTAAATCGAGAAGCAATAAAAAAATCAACGAACATAGCAAACCCTGGATGTTATCCAACGGCAACACTTTTAGGAGTTGCACCATTATTAAAAGCTGGAATTGTAAAAAAAAATACAATCATAGTAGATGCTAAATCGGGTATTTCTGGAGCTGGTAAAAATGCTAATCAAATTACTCAATTTATGAATCGAAACGAGAATTTAACTGCTTATAAAATAACTGAGCATCAACATATACCTGAAATCGAACAATTTATTGGAACACTCGATTCAACACAAAATTTTATTTCGTTTACACCACACCTTGTTCCAATGACAAGAGGCATATTGTCTACAATTTATGTTGAATCAACTCGTGAAATTAGTAACGAAGAATTAAAAGATTTATATAACCAAAACTATGAAGATTCCTATTTTGTAAGAGTAAGAGACGGGATACCTTGTACAAAAGATGTTTATGGTTCAAATTTTTGCGATATTTATGCGACTTATGATGAGCGTACAAATCGAATTACGATCGTTTCAGTCATTGATAACTTAGTAAAAGGTGCGGCAGGTCAAGCGATTCAAAATATGAATATTATGCTAGATTTGCCAGATGAAACCGGCTTACAATTTACACCACTATTTCCTTGAGGAGAGATAAAAATTGATTACTAAAGAAAAAAATATAAAAAAAATTAATGGAACAATTACTTCACCAAACGGTTTTTATGCGAGCGGAGTTCACGCAGGCTTACGTTATAAACGTAAAGATTTAGGTTTAATTTATTCAGAGAAACCAGCATCAGTTGCTGCAGTATATACATTGAATTTATTTCCAGCTGCACCAATAAGTGTTACGAAAAAAAGCATTACAAATAGTAATAAGCTTCAAGCTGTTTTAGTAAATAGTGGTTGTGCAAATGCGTGTACAGGTAAAAAAGGAGAGGACGATGCCTATTTAATGAGAGCTTGGTGTGCAGAGCATCTTAATTTACCAGAGCACTTAGTCGCAATCGCATCGACTGGAGTAATTGGTGAATATTTAAAAATGGATCGATTAAAAAGTGGCATTGATCAATTAACGCTTGGTAACACGTTAGGAGATGGTGAAGATTTCGGTCATGCCATTTTAACAACAGATACGGTCATTAAAACTACTTGTTATGAAGTTATGATTGACGGAAAGGTTGTTACGATTGCGGGAGCTGCTAAGGGCTCTGGTATGATTCACCCGAATATGGCAACAATGCTTGGTTTTGTAACAACTGACGCTACGATTAATTCAGTGCAATTACAGGATTTACTAAAAGAAGTGACCGATAAAACATTTAATCAAATTACAGTTGATGGGGATACTTCAACAAATGATATGGTTTTAGTAATGGCAAATGGGGCAGTGGAGCATGAAGAATTAACTAAAAGTCATCCAGATTGGGCAAATTTTGCAATAGCATTTCAACTAGTTTGTGAGGATTTAGCTAAAAAGATTGCAAGAGATGGTGAAGGGGCAACTAAGCTAATCGAAGTAAATGTAAACGGAGCAACAAATAAAAAAGACGCTAATAAAATCGCTAAAACGATTGTCGGATCAAATTTAGTGAAAACAGCGGTTTATGGCGAAGATGCTAACTGGGGAAGAATAATCGGTGCTATTGGATATAGTGGGATTGAAGGAGAATTTAATCAAATTGACATTTCGATTAATGGTGTAACTGTATTATTTGGTAGCAAACCAGTTGAATTTGATGAAGAAGAAGCAAAAGCAGCTTTAAAAAATGAAATTGTATATATTGATGTTCATTTACACAGTGGAGATGCGGTTGGTACAGCATGGGGATGCGACTTAACTTATGATTATGTGAAAATTAACGCAAGCTATCGCTCATAAAGGGGAGGATGATCAATGGAAACTGTAGTCATAAAACTTGGTGGTAGTTTAATCCATAACTTATCGAATACATTCTTTGAAAATATAAATCAATTAAAAATGAGTGGAAAAAAGGTTATTTTAGTTCACGGTGGTGGACCACTCATCAATAATTT
This sequence comes from Bacillus sp. AFS002410, assembly GCF_002556365.1. Lineage (NCBI taxonomy): Bacteria > Bacillati > Bacillota > Bacilli > Caryophanales > Bacillaceae > Bacillus > Bacillus sp. AFS002410. The sequence continues at coordinate 72,634 of NZ_NUEU01000080.1, read as the reverse complement.
ATTATTAAAGTTTTCAATCCCAGTTGAAATGGTAAACGGGATTCGCAAGACTTCAACAGAAGTTTTAGAAATCGTAGAGTATGTTCTGAATGGCAAAATAAATAAGGATTTAACAATTATTTGCAATCAATTTAATCTTAAATCAATTGGTCTCTCCGGATGTGACAATCTATTATTAGAAGCCTCATTATTTAAGAAAGGAAAACTAGGTTGGGTTGGAGAAATCGAAAGTGTTAATACGAATCTGCTAGATTTATTACTTACTAATGATTATATACCAGTTATTTCACCTGTTGGCGTCGATAAAATTGGTCAAAAATACAATATTAATGCAGACGAAGCAGCAAAAAGCATCGCTAAAGTAATGAATGCGGAAGTACTTTGTTTTATCACAAATACAAAAGGAGTATTAGATCAAGAAAATAAATTGATTGAGCAAATTACGGCAAGTGAAGTTGAAAAGTTAATTGAGGATAAAACAATTTATGGAGGTATGATTCCGAAAGTTACGAGTGCTATAAATGCATTAAATGATGTAAATTCAGTTGCTATTGTTGGTGAAAATTTCTTAAATGAATATGGAATGATTAACGGTACAGTTTTTACAAAAGGAGTTGTGTTAAGTGAGTAAATTATTTCCTACTTATAATAAAAAACCAATAAATTTTCTTAATGGAAAAGGTACTTATCTGTTTGATGACGAAAATAACAAGTACTTAGATTTTTTAAGTGGAATTGCTGTTTGTAATTTAGGTCACTGTCATCCGAAAGTGTCAAATGCATTAAAAGAACAAGTTGATTCGATTTGGCATATTTCGAACTTATTCACAATAAAAAAACAAGAGGAACTTGCAGAACTTTTAGTAAAAAGCTTCAAAAACGGATTAGCTTTCTTTTGTAATAGCGGGACAGAAGCAAACGAAGCAGCAATAAAATTAGCAAAAAAACATACTAGTAAATCTCATATCATTAGTTTTAAACAAAGCTTTCATGGTCGTACATTTGGATCAATGGCAGCAACAGGTCAGCCAAAAATTCATGAAGGATACGGTGAAATGTTAAATGGTTTTACATATGTACCATACAATGATTTAAATGCTTTACAAAATGAAATTAATGAAAATACTGGAGCAATCATTTTGGAGGTAATTCAAGGCGAAGGTGGTGTAATCGTTGGTAATAATGATTTTTTTGAAGGGGTTCAAGCTCTTTGTAAAAAACATGAATTATTACTCATTGTTGATGAAGTACAAACCGGAGTGGGCCGAACAGGAACAATGTTTGCCTATGAACAAACTCCATTAAATCCAGATATTATTACGCTAGCAAAAGGGTTAGGGAATGGTTTTCCTGTAGGGGCAATGCTTGGTAAAAATAAATTAGCGAGTACATTCTCAGCAGGTGCTCATGGTTCCACATTTGGAGGAAATTATTTAGCAATGGCGGCAGCTTTTGAAACAATCAACATTATAAACGATGGTGTGTTTTTAAATGAAGTAAAAGAAAAAGGAAGCTATATATTTGATAAATTAACCGACATAAAAAAGGAGTTTCCACAAATTTTAGAAATACGCGGTAAAGGCCTAATGGTCGGTATTGAGTTAACTGGGCCAGTTGATCAACTTGTGGAACAATTTTTAAAGAATGGTTTAATCGTGGGTACAGCGGGAGCTAATGTTTTAAGGTTATTACCACCAATTAATTTATCTTACGAAGAAATAGATGAAGCAATTCAAATTATGAAGCAAGTACTTTCTTCCTATTTTCTAAATAGCCATGTTAAATAATAAGAAGTAAGTAATAACTAGGAGGCATCAATGGACTTATTCCATGATGCCTCTTTATCGCGTAGGTCTTTTTAAGTGATTCGCAAAAATAGATTGAAAGTTTAATTAAATTTTAACATAATTGAATAATCACTATGATTGGAGGAAGGCTTATGTACCATATTCGAGTAAGAGCTTGTGCATTAATCGTTGAAAATGATTCAGTTTTATTAATTCAATTTACGGATGAGGACGGGATTCATTACAATTTACCTGCCGGTGGTACTGAACCTGGTGAGACAATTATAGAAGCAGTAAAAAGAGAGGCTTTTGAAGAAGCAGGCGTAGAAGTAGAAGTTGGAGATTTAGTATTTGTATCTGAAAATGCTCCGCATATGACTGGGCATAGAGTTCACGGATTAAGTTTAATGTTCCGCTGTCATATTAAAGAAGGTTCAGTTCCAACTTTACCAATTAACCCAGATCCAAATCAAACAGATGTATTGTGGATTCCAATTAATGAATTAGAAAATATTGTTTTATTTCCAAATATTAAAGAAGAAATTATTCAATATGTTAAAGGTGAGTATCAAAATAATCGTTTAATTGAAGAGCACAAACTAAAAGAACAATTTATTTAATGTTATTTTTTATATAATAAAAGTTGAGGTCCCTCAAGTAAAACTAGAAAAGAGTAGAGGACTCAACTTTTTTTGCTTTTCTAGATCCAAATTGTACTCTGTTCACACAACTATAATTATTAAAAACTATAATTTTTAGAAAAGAGTGATTAGTTGATAACGTTACCAGAGCAGTTTATCAAAACGATTAAAGATATTCATAAGGAAAAAGGGGAAATATGGTTAGAGAATTTCGGAGACTTATGTCATAAATGTGAAAATCGATGGAATATGAAAATTTTATCTCCCTTTGCATTATCTTATAATTTTGTCGCTCCTATTATCATCGAAGGGAATAAAAATGCAGTAATCAAGTTAGCAGTCCCAAATGAAGAATTTAACGATGAAATCGAAGCGTTATATGAATTTAAAGACGCTGATTTTGTAAAAGTCATTGATTACGATCTTAAAGAAGGAATCTTAATTTTAGAAAGACTACTGCCTGGCAATACACTTGCTTCGATCGAAAATGAAGAATTAGAAATGCAAATAGCAGTTAAAGTGATGAAAAATCTTTGGAAAAAACCATCTACATCTAGTAAACTACCTACGATTTTCAACAGAGAAAAAAGTTTTAGTCGAATTGTTGAGAAATTTCCTAATGGCTTAGGCCCTATTTCAAAAGAATTGCTATTAGAGGCATTTTCGACTTTTAAAGAAATGTATAGATCTCAATCAACTCAATATTTACTTCATGGAGACTTACACCACTACAATCTATTAAATGCTGGAGAAGATTCATGGAAAGTAATCGACCCAAAAGGTTTAATTGGGGAAAGAGAATATGACCTCATCCAGTTTTTATTGAACAACTTAGAAGGAAAAGATATTTCAACAACTCTAGAAAAACGTATTGAACTACTCGTAAGCGAATTGAATCTAAATAAAGAAAGATTGCTACATTGGGGCTATTCACATGCGGTATTATCAACATGCTGGAGTTTAGAAGATGAGGGAACTTATAATGAAAACTTTTTTAATGCTATAAATATTTTTAAACAATTACATAGGGAATTTTATTAACATAAATGTAACTAAATTAAACACTTCCTCTGGAATTCTGGGATTCTCTTCAAAGTTATGTCACAAAATAAGAAAGAAAAAATTATCCTATAGAAAAAGAAGAACCTATCTTGAAAAATTCAAAATAGGTTCTTCTTTTATTTTCCTAAAACATGCTCAATTAATCCAAAACTCCAAAATCCAAGTAAAGCTAAACTGCCTGCTAAAACGATATAAGCAATGAAAATTTGCCACTTTTTTCGATTGCTAGAAACATAGTAAGTTTCTAATGTTTCTTGTTGTTTTAATAAAGGTGCAATTTTTCTTTGTCTAATTTCTTGTATCTTTTCTTCGAGATAGCTTCGAACGTCTAAGTCTTGTTCAAATAAACGTGCTCGAACTGTACGAATGATATAATTAATTTCCAAGCGTTCTTTATGAATTTCTAACTCTAGTTTCTTTTGATCCTCAAAAAATGGGATAAAGAATCGTTTTGTATATGTACGATCAGTGTAATCATTTAAAATGCGAAATTGAAACTGTTTAATCGTATGTTCATATAGTTTTATTTTTTCTTTAATGACCTTTAACTGATAAGCTTCTCTAATTCTTTTGATAAAGGTACTAATACCTAAAATGATAATATAAAAAGCGATGAAATTAGGCTGATAAAATATATAGACTAACATCATCATAATACCGATAAACCAAAAGATTGGAGGTAATACGCTTAATATTCTGCCACCGTCTAAAGGAGAAATCGGAACTAAGTTAAATAAATTTAATAGACAGCCTAAGGCAATGACTAAACCAAAAAACTCATTATGTGTGTAATGATATAGTGGAATTGCTGGAAGTACTGAAATTAATCCTAAAAACGGCCCACCGAATGCTACGTAAGATTCTGTAACAGCATCTTTTGGCATCTCTTTTAGTGAGATGACAGCTCCAACAAATGGAATAAAAAATGCTGGTGAAGTTGGAAGCCCCTTTTGTTTTGCAGCAATTAAATGCCCACCTTCGTGACAAATTAATAAATAAAGAAGGGCGAATGCAAAATACCATCCAAATGTAAATCCATAAACAAATAGATACAAAATCATGCTTAAAAATGATAAAAATTTTGCAGCTTTTAATAGTGGTAAAATTAGCTTTAATTTAGTGCCAATTAATGCGATTACAACACCAACTCTTGTTAACGACTTTTTCGTTTTACTATTAATAATAGGTTGTGCCATTCATTATCACCTTCTCGCAAATTATGATATTATGATGTAGTATTAAAATTATATCATTAAGATTAATTTGTTTGATAGACTAATAGTGAAATCGGGACTAAAGTCGGTACTTTCACTTAAATCAAATGAAAAAATTTACGATAGGTTAGAAAGTTTTCTTTCTACCTTTTGTATTTTATAAGAATAATTACATGAAAGTAACTGAGGATTGATAAAGAATGAATATATTTGGGCTAATTAAAGATGTAGCGAACAATAAAAGCAAAAACTTAGCTTATAGCTACAATGGAAATAAAACGAATTACGAAGATCTCATTTCATCTTGCGAAAATCTAGCTCAAATTTTACTTGAGAATAAGATTGAAAAGGGAGATAAAATTGCAATATTACTAGGAAATTCACCTGAGTTTATTCAAACGTATTTAGCAATATTAAAGCTAGGTGCGATTGTTATTCCATTAAATCCAGCCTTTACGGAAAGTGAAATTAAATATATATTAAACGATTCTTCGACTAAACTAGTGATTGCTACTAGCGAACAGAAGGAAAAACTAAAAAATCTTATAAATGACTGTACTACATTATTAAATATTTTATTAATCGATGAAATACAATCACTTCAGAAAATAAAAAATAAAATTGAAGAAATTGAAATTCAACAAGACGATACGGCTGTTATTTTATATACGTCAGGAACAACCGGAAATCCAAAAGGGGCAATGTTGTCACACGTTAACTTAATTGAAAATGCTAATGATTTTTCTAAGTTAATTGAATTAAGAGAAAATGATCAAATGGTTGCCGTCCTTCCTATGTTTCATTCATTTTGCTTAACTTTGTGTGTCAATATGATTTTATTAAATGGCGCATCAACAATCATTATTCCAAAATTTAATCCAACTGAATTAGTTGAAGTAATAAAAAAAGAAAAAGCTACCTTAATTGCTGCAGTACCAACGATTTATAATTATTTACATCAATTAAAAACGGCTACTTCAAATGACTTTAGTTGTTTGAGAGCCTGTATATCTGGTGGGGCATCGATACCAATCGAGTTATTACAATCTATTCAAGAAAAATACAATCTATTAATAGTAGAAGGCTATGGGCTTTCTGAAACTGCACCAGTACTAACATTCAATCCGTATCGTGGAATTTGTAAACCTGGTTCCGTAGGACTTGATTTACCAAGTGTTGAGACAAAAATATTTAATGAAAATGGTGAAGAAGTTCCAACCGGTGAAGTTGGAGAAGTTGTTGCCACCGGCCCAAATGTAATGAGCGGTTATTTAAATAATATAGAAGCAACTGAAAAAGCATTTATTAACGGATGGTTTAAAACAGGTGATCTTGGTAAAAAAGATGAGGACGGCTATCTATTCTTATTGGACCGAAAAAAAGATGTCATTATTACGAATGGATATAATGTTTACCCTAGAGAAATCGAAGAACGTCTATATGAACATCCTTGTATCATTGAAGCAGCGGTAGTCGGAAAACCTGATCAGCTAATTGGTGAAAGTGTTTGCGCTTATTTAGTCGTTTCAAATGATTCGGTATCAGAAGCGGAGATTATTGATTTTTGTAGAAAATCATTAGTATATTACAAAGTACCTAAGCAGATTTGTTTTATAAAAGAACTGCCTAAAAATAGTACTGGGAAAATTTTAAAAAGATTACTTAAGTAATTTTTTAGCTGTGTGAAAGAAAGATCAATTTTAAATAATTGAACTTTCTTTTTTTGTTCCAACTAAATCAATTTTCAATTGCCAAATTGCTGTTGAATGAGTTGAATCTTAATAAAGTTTGATATTTTTACCACCAGATGCATTTCTGGTGGTTTTTTGTTTTTATTAATTCTTGTTGGTTGGGAGAATCCTATGAATTATTAAAAATAAGAAAATAATTTTACCAAAAAATCCTGAATTTTGAATTGAATCCCTAGAATTCTACTATTTTTAACCTTAAAAAATCTTACAAAAAACAACAAAAAACTTCTTTTTGTGATGTTGTTTTGCTTTTTTGTTTTTTTATATAGCCAATTAGTAGATAAATAAAACTTAGTTGAAAACTTAAACTAGTTGCTAAATAGATTAGTATAAAAGGTTAATTTTCGACTTTTGAAATATGCTTAATTTGGGAGATTTACTTTCAGTTATAACAAAAACAGTTGGTAACAATTGTAATTTTTGTTGAAAAATGAAGATTATTTTTTCCTGAAATTCCCCCAATACACTTAAGGAATTTGTCTGATTATAATAATAATTGTAAGATTTTTCAGAATTATAAGAAAAAGGGGAAAGCTGATGAAGAAGAGTAGTAATATAAAAATTGTCAAAGTAATGACTGCTGGGGTAATTACCTCAAGTTTATTTTCCGCTAGTATTCCTGGACACAAAATATTCGCTGTGTCAAACGGAACAAGTTCAAACACTAGCATAAAAGATATTGATAGTTACATTAAGAATATTTCAAACTCTGATCGGGAAATGATTCACAGCATGCAAGAGAATAATAATTCAGAAGGTCTAAAAATCTCACCTGATGTAGATTTAAATGCGGATACTCCTTTAAAAGTAATTGTTCAGTTTAAACAAGCTCCATCGGAAATTGATTTTAAAATCAATCAAAATAGCGGACTTAAAGCTTCTATTAATGAATCAAGGGATAAAGTAGAGGAATCACATTTAAAATTCAAACAACAGTTAAAAGATAATAAAAAATTAAAAAATATTGGTGTTAATAGAGAATACAAAAGTATTTTTAATGGTGTTGCAATGACGTTACCAGCTAATGAAGTAAAAGAGCTATTAACATTAGATACGGTAAATGCAGTTTATGAAGATAAGAATGTTACAGTTGAACCATTTGTAGAACAAAATGGTGAACCAACTAATAATTCATCGATAAAATTAAATAATATCGAACAAATTGGTGCGGAGAAGCTTCACAAAGAAGGAATTACTGGAAAAGGTATTAAAGTAGGCGTCATTGATACAGGTATCGATTATACTCACCCTGACCTAAAAGATGTTTATAAGGGTGGTTATGATTTTGTAAATAACGATTCAGACCCGATGGAATCTACATATGATGACTGGAAAAAATCAGGCCAACCCGAATTAAATCCAACTTCAGGTGAACCTTGGTATACAGCCCATGGTACTCACGTATCTGGAATTATCGCTGGAACGGGTAAAAATAAATCAGATTACGCTATAACTGGTGTAGCTCCAGAAGTTGAACTTTATGGTTATAAAGTTCTTGGACCATATGGTAGTGGATCAACAGATACAATTCTGGCCGGAATCGAAAAAGCTGTAGAAGATAAGATGGATGTCATTAATCTTTCATTAGGTGCCCCTGTTGCCAACCCGCTGGATCCTTTAGCCGTTGCAATCAATAATGCAACTTTAGCTGGAACAGTTTGTGTACTTGCTGCAGGAAATGCTGGACCTAATCAATATACGATTGGTAGCCCTGCTTCATCAGCACTTGGTATTACAGTTGGCGCAAACAGTTCTCCAATAACAGTCCAAACTAGTAATGCAGTCGCAACTTCAACAACTGAAACAACTAAATTAGATAATATGAGATTGATGGGTACAGATTATTCTAATTTAAATACTTTGAAAGGGACTAGCCTTCCTGTTGTTTTTGTTGGTAAGGGTCAAGTTGCAGATTATACTGGTAAAAATGTGAAGGACAAGATTGTTTTAATGGAGCGTGGCGATTTAACGTTAAATGTAAAAATTCAAAATGCAAAAGCAAAAGGTGCCAAGGCTGTGATCATGTTCAATAATATTAATGGTGAAACTTATATTCCTTATTACTTTGGAAATAATTTTGACTTTATCCCAACTTTTAGTATTCCAAATGATCAAGGTACAAAACTTGTTAGTATGTTATCAAAAGGTGAAGTAAATCTAACAATGAATGATTTTGGATCTTATGATACTGAAGGGGATAAATTGGCTGACTTTAGTTCAAGAGGACCAGCGAGAAGATACTATGATATAAAACCTGAAGTGACCGCACCGGGTGTGGCAGTATTTTCTTCAATCCCTGCTTATTATAATGGAGTAGCACATAAAGATGACTATGAACATGCATATGCACGTTTTGATGGAACCTCAATGGCTGCACCACATGTTACAGGATCTGCTGCTTTAATATTACAAGCACATCCTGACTATACTCCTGAACAAGTTAAGCTTGCTTTAATGAATACGGCAGATCCTTTAAATGGATCATATAGTGTATTTGAAGAAGGATCAGGAAGAATTGATGCAGATGAGGCAGTACATTCCTCAATTCAAATTGATGTGAAAGATAAGGCTCCAACGCTTGATGAAAATGGTAAAAAAATGATGATCCAAGAAAACGCTGGTGATTTAAGCTATGGAGCGATTATTTCAACTGACGAAGATTATACAGATAAAAAGACGATTGAAATTACAAATCATTCAAACAAAGATAAAGTATTTGATGTAAACGTTCAATTTAATAATATTGATAGTTATGATAAGGATGCAACAAAGAACGGAATCTCACTAGATTTGCCAACCAAAGTAAAAGCAAAAGCGAATGATATTTCAAAAATTAAACCTATTCTTACTGTTCCACAAACAGCTGAATTAGGAATTTATGAAGGGTATATTACTTTTACAAATAAAGAAGATAGCAGTGAAGTATACCAAATTCCTTTTGGATTAAATAAAATGAAGCAAGGAATTAATGAAGTTTTACTTACAACAAAAGCCTTTAATACAAGAAGAGATTTACCATTTCCAATCTCTGGCTCTACTGGAATTGCATTTAATTTAAACAGTCGTATGGAAACAGTAGACGTAGTATTAAAGAATGCAGATACTGGTGAAGAATTAGGACTGATCGATGCATTTGATGGTGGATTTAATGAAGGTATGACATATGGTTTAGATGGCGGATTTAATGGACTTTACTTCCCGTTTACAGGAAATGCAAAGCAACCTGTTCATATTACGAGAGCACTTGCATCACCAGGAAGATATGAAATAGAAATTGTAGGAATCAACGAAAAAGGAAGCGTATTCAAAAAGTCGGAGCAAATTGTTATTGATAATACACTACCAACAATGAAAATGAATATACCTGGTGGAGTTTACGAGGTTGATGATAGTGGTCTAAAAATTAGTGGAAATATTTCAGATGCAAGCATTGATCAAATTAACAAAAACGGTGGTAACATTGACCAATCACAAAATACAGTAAAAGTAACTGGTGCTCAAAATCCTATTGGTAATGTACCATTAGTTGTTGATAGTAAAGGGAACTTTCAATACACAAGAACAATTCAAGCAGAGAAAAATTTCTCAACTATGACTCTACTTGGACAAGATATAGCTACAAACGGTATACAAAATCATCCAAACCAAACATACACATTGGTTAAAAAAGGACAACCTTACATTAAGTTAGTAACTGACAAGTTTGACGCAAAATACGGTGATACTGTAAAGGTAACATTAAGTGAACATAACATAAAAAACTTAATGGGTGGGGAATTTACACTTACTTATCCTAAAGATGTATTTGAATACCAAGGAACTGAATTAAGTAGCGAATACGTAAATGCTGCAAAGGCTATGGGGCTAACTGCTAATCTAACTGCTCAAGATCAAAAAACTGATACGTCAAACAATTGGCTTAAATTAACAACAACCTTAGATGGACCTACACCTGTAGCTGGAATCAACTCGAATATGCCAGTAGCTACCATTACGTTAAAAGTAAAAGATAAACCAAGCGTATACACAAAATGGATTCAACAATTAGGCTTCCAAACGGCAAAAGCTAATATATTAGGTCAACCACAAATGACAATTAACAATAAATTTGGACAAGGCGTTAACATTATTCCATCATATTCAATTCTTGAAGGCGGCTTCCTACCAGACGGTTTTGTTCCTAGCAATTCAATTTGGTTAGATCCAAATAAAGATTATTCAAAAGTCGGTGCAGAAGTGTATCTCATCGGAGGCAAAGACGGAAAACGTTATGATGCAACCATCAACAGCGCAGCTAGATTCTCCGTACCAAATCTTCCATTAATTGATCAACCATATGAAATCTATATCAAAATACCTGGACATTTCGTTAGACATATAAAAGTTGACGAATTAGTAGATTCATATGATTTAATGGATGCCGGAAAATTAAAATATTTCTACTACGCTACAATGAGAGCTGGAGATGTAAATCAAGATAATGTAATTGACCTGATGGATGTGATTTATATTGAAACATATTTAGGAACAAACAAACGTAGTGCAGACATCAATTTCGACGGCATCGTAGATTACAAAGATCTTGATTATGTAAAAAGAAACTATCTAATTGTAAACCCTGATTCAACAGAAATTATCAAACCCGTTACAAAATACAAAGGGAAAACGATTGACGATTATATTAAACCATTAGGGTGAATTTTGTTTAGATGGATTTGAATTGGCCGCCGGCTTTATGCTGGTGGTTTTTTTGTGTTGTTTTAGGGGGATTTAGTGGATTTTGAGGGGGAGTGGTCGGAAGGAGTATATTTGTATTCTTAAAAGGATATTGAGTAAGTAGATGCACAAAAATTTGAGAAAATATTACTCATAGAGGTTTCATGAGTAAGCAGAAACGGCCAAAAAAGAAAAAGAGTTACTCATAAAGGCTTCATGAGTAAGTAGAAACGGCTAAAAAAGAAAAAGTGTTACTCATAAAGAGCTCATGAGTAAGCAGAATCGTTAAAAAATAAAAAAGTGTTACTCATAAGGACTTCATGAGTAAGCAGAAACGCAAAAAAAAGAAAAAGTGTTACTCATAAAGTGTTCATGAGTAAGTAGAAACGCCCAAAACAGAAAAAGTATTACTCATAAATAGTTCATGAGTAAGTAGAAACGCAAAAATCAGAAAAAGTGTTACTCATAAAGGCTTCATGAGTAAGTAGAAACGCCAAAAAAAGAAAAAGAGTTACTCATAAAGGGCTCATGAGTAAGTAGAAACGCCCAAAACAGAAAAAGAGTTACTCATAAGGGCTTCTAGTGTAAATAAAAAAGCAAATAATAAATAACTAACTAGTAACACCCTCATCAGTAATCAAAAAAATAAAAAAACCTACTTATAAAGTATTCATAAGTAGGAAGACAAGCAAAAATTATAGCATTGCAATGGTATCAAAGCTAATACACTTAATCAAAATAACTATATTTCCCATGTCCATTCTTTTTGAAATTTTTACGAAGGATTTTCCAAATACCTTTCTTTGATTTATAAATATTACACCACTCATAAACAGAATTAGTTGTAATTTTTCTTTCTGGAAAGAGGAATTTAAGTTCGCCAATGCTCTTTAATAGACCATTGCATAGTTTTTCATCATAGCCACAGTACTGACAGGTTAGTTTACCATTAATTACCTCTGTGTAAAAAGTACTACATTTAACACAAATAATCCCCTTCACCAGCCGATCATAATAATAATCCGGATAGTGCGTGTACTTCGACTCCGTTTTATGTAGTGATAATAATAATTCGGCCACTCTAAAATGATTCGCATTTAAGTTGAAATGTTGCATTTTTAATTGGTTTATGAAGCGGTTTAATTGTGATGGGAAAATAATAGGTAGATTCATAGGGGCATGATATAAAAAGAATTCGGGGTTAACAAAAACTAGATATGGTTTAATTTTGAAATGAATCTTGTGGTCAGATAGTAATTTTTGAAACATGGATTCGGTTCTTTTAAGTTGGTCGTAGGGGTTTTTTATTTCGGACTTTGGGTTTGTATACCATCTATCTTCATCTATAAAATAATCTCCAATGTAATTCTTTACTTCAAATAAATAGATCGAATCTCCAGTTATTCCCATCGAATCAATTTGGAATTCTGATTTGTTACATTCGAATGATAAATCATTTAAAAAAAGCCAATTATCTGACAATTCAGACGTCCATGCATCAAATTTCTTTTCACCTTCGTACCCTTTTTCTAAAAAGGATAAGTATGTGATATCCTCATCTGATAGCCCATTCCTAACATGCAAACTCCTGTAAATCCTCAAATGATTTGATTCAATTCGTTCTTTTAAATTTTTCATATTTCACGTCCTTTCAATCTATTATTACATATTAATAATCCTAATAATTTGAAGGTTTGATGACTTTTTCTGTCCAAGGTTAGAAAAGGGCTATTTTAAATAAGGTAATCTCTTTTCGATTTAACTAAACTTTACTTAAAGGATTTGTTTAGACTTATTTCATAAAAATGTTACACTTTTTTAAGATTTATATGATATAGTTCACTTAATTTCTAAAGAAATTGATCATTTATTCTAAATTGAGGAGTTTACGAAGCTAAATGTTATGCTAAGAATAAACAATGATCGCTATAAAATTTTAATACCAAGTGAGTGAAAGAAATGTCAATTAAAATGAGGTTTCTGTTGTCATATGTTGGGGTGATCCTTTTTTCGTTCACATTATTATTGGCAGCAGGTTTTTTAATTATTTTTGCGATAACAGGGGATGTAAAGTCAGTAGAAGGACTTTACAAAAAGACTTATGTTCAAAAACCTTTGACTACAGTTGAAGAAAGTGTGTTTCTTGATTTGAAGCTTCTTGCTAAACATAATCCAAATCAATTACTAAATAAGCAAGAGATTAAGAGGATTGAGCATAAAAATATCGGTATTGTTGTTCGAAAAGGAAAAAATATTGAGTATGCTTCACAATCGCTTGATGAAAAAAGGTTGGTACAAGCTCTGCCTGGGTTTGAGGAGACGAATATTAATACTCGCGATACGATAAAAATAAATGATGTATTTTTTACTTATGTCAAATTTGATTTTTATTTCCCAGATCAAAGTCAAGGGAGCATTTTCGTCTTAAAGAAGGCAAGTTCATATACAGAGGTTATACGAAATTTGTTTCCAATATTAATAGGGTTATTGCTTTTATTATTTATCATCATTATAGGTATGTTAAATTATTTAGTTTCCCGAAGCATCATTAAACCAATCTCTAAACTTAAAAAAGGTGCGAAAAAAATTAAAATTGGTGATTTGAATTTTGAAATTGTTACGAATTCTACTGATGAAATTGGTGAATTAAATAAGGCGTTTGAGGAAATGAGAATAAAATTAAAAGAGTCAATCAATCTCCAAATTCAATATGAGGAAAATCGCAAGGAGCTTTTGTCGAATATTTCACATGATTTAAAAACACCGATAACTTCAATTATTGGATATGTGGAAGGGATTAAGGATGGTGTTGCAAATACACCTGAGAAAATGGATAAGTATTTATCGACTGTCTATTCGAAAGCGAAGGATATGGATTCATTGATTGATGAATTATTCTTATTTTCTAAACTGGATCTAAAAAAAGAACCGTTTCATTTTGAAACTGTCGAGATTAATAAATATTTAGGAAACTACGTAGATGAAATTTATTTGGATTTATTTCATCAAGGTATCAATATAGAATTCATTCTTTTGAATAAATCAATTAATGTGACAGCAGACCGAGAGAAATTAAAAAGAGTATTGTCAAACTTAATCAGTAATTGTGTGAAATATATGAACAAAGAAGAAAAGAAAATTTCAATTTTACTTGAGGAAGAATTGAATGAAGTGATTGTAAAAGTTACAGATAATGGCCAAGGAATCGATTCGGATGCATTACCATTTATTTTTGAACGTTTTTACCGTGCAGAACAATCAAGAAATTCTCAAACTGGCGGTAGCGGTTTAGGACTTGCAATCGCAAAACAGATTATTGAAGAGCATGGAGGAAAAATCTGGGCTTCAAGTGAGTTTGGTAAAGGGACAAGTATATTCTTCTCCTTAAAGAAAGGTGAGAAAAAGTGAAAGACATATTACTAATTGAAGATGATGTAAGTATTGCGGAATTGCAAAGAGATTATTTAGAAATAAATGATTTTCGTGTAGATATTCAGCATAATGGAGATGAAGGTCTCCAGCATGCTCTAAACGGAAATTATGATTTAATCATCTTGGATATTATGCTTCCAGGAAAAAATGGTTTTGAAATTTGCAAAGAAATACGTGCAGTAAAAAATATTCCTATACTATTTGTCTCTGCTAAGAAAGAGGATATTGATAAAATTAGAGGGCTTGGTTTAGGAGCGGACGATTATATAACAAAGCCGTTTAGTCCAAGTGAATTAGTTGCAAGAGTAAAAGCGCATTTATCACGATATGATCGACTTGCAGGAAACAATAATGTTTCAAAAATAATTTTTGTTCATGGTATATCAATTGACCGCTCAGCTCGTAAAATTTTTATTAACGAAAAAGAAGTACCATTTACGACAAAGGAATTTGATTTGATGGTGTTTTTTGTGATGAACCCTAATCAAGTATTAAGCAAAGAACAGCTTTATGAAAAGGTTTGGGGGCTCGAGTCAGCAGCAGACGTTTCAACTGTGACGGTTCATATTAGTAGATTACGTGAAAAAATAGAAAGAGACCCTGCAAACCCAAAGTTCTTAGAGACAGTTTGGGGAGCGGGGTATCGATTTAATGTATAACGAACAGTTTAAAACCGCCACTAAGTGACGGTTTTTTATTTAGAAGATTATTGAATTTGAAAATTTCTTTCTATCAGCAGCTGTTGATCTAGAAATCAGTTCTATAAGAATAGGACAATAATTGAATAGTAAATATTGTTACATACAATCTCTATTTCTGTATTCCAGGTTCAAATGATAAAGTTTGGTCCGCTCCGTTCATTGTAACAGGGACTCCAAATGGTACACCGTAATTTGGAGAACAGTGACCAATAGGGAATCCACTAAGAATTGGCAATCCAAGCGGGACAATATGATCATACACTATTTCCGGTATCGTAAGGGATGCTTGGCGTTTTTGCGGTCCACAATCATTAAAGTCTCCAAAGATAACTCCAACACAATCATCAAACTTCTTTGCCAAACGCAATTGATTAATCATGCGATCAATTCGGTAAGGTTCTTCTTGTATGTCTTCAATAAATAAAATCTTTCCTTTTGTGTCCACTTCATACGGTGTACCGATCGTGCTTGTTAAAACCGTTAGATTGCCACCAGTCATCTGGGCAGTGACAGAATGTGAAAAAGCAGGGTATGTATTTTTTTCAGAAGCTGTGAAGGTGAAACAAAGAGGTTCTAATAATTGCTTAAAAGAAGCGATTGTCTCTGCAAGAACATGATCTGCGCCGCATTCTTGTATCATAGGTCCGTGGAACGTCACTAAATTAGCTTTTTGTTGAAAAGCAATATGCAGGGCTGTAATGTCACTGTAACCCCAAAAGATTTTAGGGTTGTTTTTAATGAGTCCAAAGTCTATGTCTTGTAGTAATCTGCCGCTTCCATATCCTCCGGTTGCGCAAAGCACAGCTTTAACTTCGGCGTTGGAAAAGGCAACATGTAAGTCCGATACTTTGTTTTCATCACTTCCGGCTAGATAGCCGCGCTTTTCTTTCACTCCTTTACCAATCAAAACATGCAGGCCTGCTTTTTCTATTTTTGACTTCATCTTCATCACATTGTCAATATTCGGCGGGCTTGATGGAGCAATAATCATCACTGTATCACCTAAATTCAATCCATTCGGTTTTCGCATTTTTTTCCCTCCAATTTGAATGCCACCTTATATATATTCTATCTTTAGTAGCAATTTCCTCATCTAAGTTAGTTTTTATTAAGAAATATAATATATATATTAGGAGGGGATTATCTGTACGAAATAGAATTTAACAATTGAAAATAAGCAAGGGAGATGTTGAAGTGAAATCCTTAGAAAATGTAATATTTAAAACTGAGATTTCAAAAGATAAGCTAGTGCAATGGAGAAGACACCTGCATAAATATCCAGAGCTTTCGTTTCAAGAAGAAAAAACCTCACAATTTGTATTCGATACGTTGAGTTCATTCGGGAATTTAGAGATTTCGCGTCCGACCGAATATAGCGTAATGGCCAGACTAGTCGGTGGAAAGCCAGGTAAAACGCTGGCAATTCGTGCCGATATGGATGCTCTGCCGATTGTTGAAGAAAACAGCTTTGATTTTGCTTCTACTGTACCTGGCGTAATGCATGCCTGTGGTCATGATGGTCATACGGCGATTTTACTTGGAGCGGCTGAAATTTTGGCAAAACATAAAAATGAAATTAATGGAGAAATTCGTTTCCTCTTCCAACATGCTGAAGAACAATTTCCAGGTGGAGGCGAGGAAATGGTGCAAGCTGGAGTAATGAATGGTGTTGATTTCGTAATTGGCTTGCATCTCATGTCTGGCTTGGAAGTCGGGAAAATCGGGATCGTATACGGTCCGATGATGGCAGCCCCTGATGCGTTTCATATCATAATCAAAGGCAAAGGTGGACATGCCGCGCATCCTGAAGATACTGTGGACAGCATCGCAATTGGTGCGCAAATTATAACAAATTTGCAGCATATTGTTTCGCGGACAACAGATGCATTTTCACAAAGGGTCCTGTCTGTTACTCAATTTCATGCAGGAACAGCTGATAATATCATACCTGATACTGCTGAAATTGTTGGTACAGTGCGTTGCTTTGACGAAAAATTGCGACACGATGCCAAAGAACGAATTGAGCAAATTGTAAAAGGGATTTGCGAAGCCCATGGAGCAAATTATTCCTGTCATTACCGATATGGGTACAGACCGGTTATAAATCACGATGCAGTCACAAAAGTACTGGAACAAACAGCAATTGAGGTATACGGAAGTGAGTCTGTTGAATATATCAAACCATCTATGGGTGGAGAAGACTTTTCTGCATTTTTACAAAAAGCAGATGGGTGTTTCTTTAAAATTGGTTCAGGAGCAGAGGAAAGTGAAAGTACGTATCCACATCATCATCCAAGATTTACTATTGATGAAGAATCTCTTGTTATTGGCGTTAACATGTTCCTGCAAGCAGCTTGTAATCTTTTGAGTAATAACTAGTTGCAGAATCTTGAGTAGGCACTTCGTTCGATTTGTTCGATAAATTGAATATTTAAAGAGGTAATACGTTCAATATACAGAAT
Organism: Bacillus sp. AFS002410; assembly: GCF_002556365.1. Taxonomy (NCBI): domain Bacteria; kingdom Bacillati; phylum Bacillota; class Bacilli; order Caryophanales; family Bacillaceae; genus Bacillus; species Bacillus sp. AFS002410. The sequence goes on along the minus strand of NZ_NUEU01000080.1, from coordinate 54,868 downwards.
ATTATAATAATTATACAGAATATTATATGGATGTAAGGAGGAAGTTTTCAGTGAATCAACAAACCAAACAGTTAACAGCTATACTACTTAGCATGGGTATTGTACTTTCTGGATGTGCAACTCAAAAAGATAAGGCAACAACGGTCGAGAGCTTAAGTAAATCACATGATAAACAAGCGCTTCGTTTAGTTGAAACATCTGAGCTTTCATCAATGGATTCCTCCCTTGTGGAAGACTCTACTACTCTTAGTGTGCTAAACAATGTGATGGAGGGCTTATTCAGACAAGGAAAAGACAGCCAACCAGTACAAGGAATTGCAAAATCCTATACGGTAAGTAAAGACAAAAAGACATATGTATTTAAACTGCGAGATGCATTATGGTCGAACGGGGATCCAGTGACAGCGCATGACTTTGAATATGGATGGAAACGCACATTAGATCCAGCAACTGCTTCACAATATGCCTACATCATGTATGATGTAAAGAACGCAAAGAAGATAAATGAAAAGCAACTTCCTGTAGACCAATTGGGCGTAAAGGCGATCGATGATCATACGCTAGAAGTACAACTTGATAATCCAGTTCCGTATTTTCTGAGTTTGACAACACTTGCCCCATTCATGCCTCAGGATGAAAAAGTTGTAGAGCAGCAGGGCAAGAATTACGGTATGGAAGCAAACTCAGTCGTTTATGACGGCCCATTCAAAATGAGTGAATGGAAGCATGAACAAAGCTTTAAACTTGTGAAAAACCCAGAATATTGGGATAAAAATACAGTAAAACTAGATGAAATCAATTTTAATATTGCGAAAGATAGTGCCACAGCTATCAATCTATATCAGACAGGAGCAATTGATCGGGTAAGTCTAACTGCTGAATTTGTGGACAAGTATAAAAGCGATAAAGAATTTAAAACAGCGCAAGAAGGAAGACTTATTTATTTAAAGCTAAATAACCAAAATGCTATTTTAAAAAATGTGAATGCGCGTAAAGCTATTGATATGGGCTACAACAAAAAAGAGATTACAGACGTACTCTTAAATAACGGTTCAACACCAGCTTACTACTTTGTCGCTAAAAATTTGGCATATGGTCCGGATGGGCAAGATTTCGATGATACAACAGGAGATTTCAATAAAACGAATATTGAAAAAGCAAAGGAATATTGGGAAAAGGCAAAACAGGAGCTTGGTAAACAAACTGTTGCTATAGAGCTTTTGATCGCAGAAGACGATAGTAATAAGAAAATTTCTCAATATTTGAAGTTTGAACTTGAAAAAAATCTTCCTGGTTTAACAGTGAATATCAAGATGCAACCTGCACAACCTAAATTTGCACTCGAAGATAATCTTCAGTACGATATGTCTCTTGCAGGATGGGGACCTGATTATCCAGATCCGATGACATTTTTGGATAAATGGATAACAAACAATAACATAGCGTATTCAAATCCTAAGTATGACGAATTGATCACAAAAGCAAAAACGACTCTTCTTCAGGATCCAAAATCGCGATGGAAAGCTTTAGCAGAGGCTGAAAAGCAATTGTTAGAAAAGGATGCAGCTATTTCACCAATGTATCAGAATGGTGTGGCTTATTTGGAAAAATCTTATGTGAAAAATGTATACAATCACCCATATGGGGTGAAAAATTCCTATAAATGGGCTTACATAAAAAAATAAATGCTTTAATTGAAGGAAATATGCTTTAGTTGTCTTTGAGTTCATCTCGGCTGTCTAATTAGACAGTCGATTTTTTTGTTCATAAACAACTATTTAAGCAAAACCTAGCTATAAATAAATATTATTAAAAAATTTATACTTTGTTAAGAATTTGTTTAGTAGGAGTTTTTATTTGAGGTTTAATATAGGTTTCAGACGAACGAAGGTCTAAAAAATGAAAATTGAATGGAGTGAAATTTCCCAGGAATAATTGATAATTTTACATGATGGTATGTAATTGCAAAAGGAGGACACTGTACTTTATGTGGAAGTTAATCGCAGTTGTAATAGGCTGTACACTTTTGCTACAAGGTTGTGCCTTATTTGAAAAGGGGGAAAAAACATTGAATGAGCAACTATTTCAAGCAGCAAAGTTAGGAGAAGCAGATACTGTTAGAAAACTTATTGAGGATGGTGCGAACATTAATGCACAGGATTCAAATGGTCGAACTGCTACAATGATTGCAACTTACAACAATGACGTTAAAACTGCAAAAGTACTAATTGAGGCAGGTGCAGATGTCAATATTCAAGACCAGATGAAAAACAATCCCTTTTTATATGCTGGTGCAGAAGGATTAATCGATATTCTAAAGCTTACAATTAAAGCAGGTGCAGATCCAACAATTACAAACCGCTATGATGGAACTGCATTGATTCCCGCTTCAGAACATGGGTATATAAATGTCGTAAAAGAACTTCTTACAAATACTAAGATTAATATTAATCACGTTAATAATCTTGGCTGGACGGCCCTGTTAGAAGCGATAATTTTAAACAATGGAAATCAAACACAACAGCAAATAGTACAAACCTTAATAGATTACGGAGCAGATGTAAATATATCTGATCATGAAAATGTCACACCTTTACAACATGCACGTGAAAAAGGATTTAAAGAGATCGAAGCGATTTTAATAAATGCTGGAGCAAAATAAACAAAGTTCAATAGCCCCATTAAATAGGAGAACTTATAAAAAGGAGAAAAATAATATGAACAAAAAAACAAAAACAATTTCATCAGTACTACTTGGAGTCACATTAGTATTAACAGGTTGCAATACAGCAGCAAATGCACAAGTTGAACAGAACAAACAGAAGCACGAAAAGGCATATAAAATACCTAAAAAAGTAAACAAATTAACTAAAGGACAAGAAATGTCTGCAATTTTAAGCAGCACAGATTGGCAAGGTACAAGGGTATATGATAAGAATCATCACGATTTAACGAAAGAGAACGCAAATTTTATTGGACTTGCTAAATACGATGCGAAATCTGGTAGATATGAATTTTTTGATGCTAAAACGGGACAAAGTCGTGGGGATAAAGGGACATTTTTTATTACAAATGATGGTAAAAAGAGAATTCTTATTTCAGAATCAATGAATTATCAAGCTGTAGTTGATATGGAGAAAATAAATAAAAATGTATTTACTTATAAAAGAATGGGTAAAGATTCTAAAGGTAACGATGTAGAAGTATTTGTAGAACATGTTCCATTTAAAGGAAAGAAGCTTGCCTTTACCGATCCAGATAAGCAGTTAAATTCAACAACAGGAGATATTGTAAAAAAAGTTGATGGAGATAAAATTTTAGGTAGAACACTATGGAATGGTACAAAAGTAGTTGATGAACAAGGTAATGATGTGACTAAATTTAATACGAATTTCATTAGTTTAGCAAAATTTGATGAAAAAACGAATAAATATGAGTTTTTCAATCTTGATACAGGCGTAAGCCGCGGTGACTATGGTTACTTCGATATTGCCCACGAAAATAAAATTAGAGCACATGTTTCGATTGGAACGAATAAATATGGTGCTGTACTTGAGCTAACTGAACTTAATAATAAGAAATTTACTTATAAAAGAACTGGTAAGGACAAAGATGGTAAGGATATAACAGTATTCGTAGAACATGAACCTTATAAAGGTGATTTTAAACCAATGTTTAGTTTCTAAAAACGATTCATCAAAAAGAATGGAGAAATCCATTCTTTTTTTTATGGCTCTGTTAAAAAAGATTGTTGATACTTTTTTGGACATTGAAAAACACACTATTTCCTGTTGTTCAACCAGGCACACTTGTGAAGGAGATTCGTGAAACTCGATTTGCAGAGGGATTCATCTGTCCGCATTGCACATGTGAGCATATCGTCCGTTTTGGTAAATATAAAGGTCGTCAAAGGTATCGTTGCAAGGCTTGTCGGAAAACATTTAACGATCTGACAAATACGCCAATGCATGGTACTCGGTTTCCTCGTTATTGGTGTGAATTTATTAAACTTATGTTTCAAGGGATTTCTCTGCGTAAATGTGAACAAATTCTTGGAGTTTCATGGGTTAGTTTATTCTATTGGAGACATAAGATTCTCAATGCATTAAAGGTTATGAAAATTGATGGATTCGACGGGATTGTTGAAATGGATGAAACGTATTTCCTTTACTCTGAAAAAGGAAAAAATGGAATTACTGGTCGTCAAGCTCGTAAGCGTAGCGGAGTGTCTATTTATCGTGGGATTAGCAAGGAGCAAGTCTGCGTATTAGTAGCTCGTGATCGAACTAAACAAACCGTAGCTAAGGTTGCATGTTTAGGCAGAATCGTGAAACCGAAAGTCGAAGAAACGATTGGACATTTGTTACAACCTGATAGCATCCTTTGTACTGATGCATGGCGTGCTTACATGACTTATGTAAAAGAAAAAAACATAGAACATTATCGAATCAACTCAAAAACGACTGGGCATGTCATTAAAGGTATTTATTATATTCAAAATGTCAATGGCTATCACGCTCGTTTAAGCCAATGGATGGATCGTTTTAAAGGAGTCGTGACCAAATATCTCGATCATTATTTGGCATGGTTTCAGTTCCTTGAAATGAAAGGATTCGATGCTACCACATCAAATATTAAAGAGGTATTTGTACGAACAAGTCATTGTGACCATCATTTAACAAATGAAGGTATTCGTCAATCGAGGTTAATCATTTAATTAAGAATCTTCACTTCCTTATTCAACATATAGGCAGTTTAGTTTAAGTAAATTTCTTCGCAAAGTAAAAAACACGTTTTCCTTTTCAAAAGGTCACGTGTTTTTTAGAAATTAAACTTTATTTCATTTTAAACATTTTATAGAGAATACGATCGTACATTCGATCAGAGACTAATTTTCTTAATAGCATCATAGGTTTTGCAAATTGTCCAGCTACATATCGAGTTTTTGGTTTCTTAGATTCAATCGCCTTTAAAACGATTTCTGCTATGACTTTAGGAGAAGTTGGTTTTGGTGCTTTTTTTGACATCTCTACAAAGGCTTTTGTCATATTAGCATATACTGTATGTGCAGATGTTTTCTGAAGGTTATTTAAAGTAATATCGTTCCATTCACTCTCAATTGATCCTGGTTCAATAACGATTACATCTATATTAAATTGAGCAACTTCAAATCGGAGACAATCAGAATATCCTTCAAGTGCGTGTTTTGTAGCATGATACCATGCACCTAATGGTGTATACACTTTTCCACCCATCGATGAATTATTAATAATTTTCCCTGATTTTTGTTTTCTCATATGTGGTATAACTAATTGCGTTAAACGACTTAGACCAAAAAGATTTACTTCAAACTGTCTTCTTGCTTCTTCTAAAGGAACATCTTCAACAGAACCATAAGAGCCATATCCTGCATTATTAAATAATATATCGATTTTTCCTTGTTCTTGAATAATACGGTTTACACCATAAACCATGGATTGTTCATCTGTAACATCCATGGTTAAAATTTTAGCACCCTTTAATTCTAGGTCTTTCATATTTTCTATGCGTCTTGCAGCTGCATAAACCACATAACCTTTTTCTAGTAGAAGTTCTGCTGTGGCTTTACCCATTCCCGCAGATGCTCCAGTTATTAGTACGACTCCTTTACCCAACCCATTCATATTCTTCACTCCTTATTTATAATCTATATTTTGATAGTACCATTTGTATCTAATTATACAATTGTGTCTCGATACACACTTGTGTCACTTGTTCTACTGAATTATAATGATAAATAGAAATTGAAGTCAAGATGATGAGCGTAAGTGATACAGATATGAGAAAAAGGGACATTTGAAAGGGACATTTGTTAAAAAAGGAGTTACATGTTATGCAAAATGAAAAAAGCAATAATCCGATATCAATCCGTTCGAGACAATGGATCATACAATCACTGCTAAAACTAATGGACGAAAAGCCATTTCAAAAGATAGCAATTAAGGAAATTACGGACGATGCAGGATTGGTACGAAAAACATTTTATCGTAATTTCCAATCTAAAGAAGAAGTTCTGTATGAACATATTAGTGAATTAATGCAGGAGGCTGAAAAAAAATTTGAATCTTTAGAATCGCTTTTACCATACACAATGACATTAATATATTTCGAATTTTGGAAAGAACATGTTCCGTTTTTGAATCTTCTTCATAAAAATGACTTATTTATAATCTTGCTTAAACAACTGCAAGAATACGCACCGACCATTTTTGTGAAATTCAAAGCTGATACTATGAGAAATTTCGATGAAACATTTTTAAAGTATTATACAGAATTTCATTCTGCTGGAATTTGGCACATGCTTGGAAAATGGGTTGAAAGTGGCACAAAAGAAACACCGGAACAATTAGCCAGAATTTATGCCGATATTTCTTTAAATAAACCACATTTAAAGAAATAAATTAAGATTTAATGGAGATTAAAAGAGAATGTGAGGGGAAGGAAATGAAAGCATTAGTAATTGGAGCAACGGGAGCCACAGGTAAAGACTTACTGGAATTATTATTAAATGATGATTCTTTTCATAATGTAGATATTTTTGTTAGACGTGCTCTTAATATCAAACATAATAAATTAAAGGTCCATGTAATTGACTTTGATAAACAAGAGCTATGGAAACATTTAGTGAAGGGAGATGTTTTGTTTTCATGTTTAGGTACTACACTTAAAGTGGCAGGGAGTAAAGAAGCTCAATGGAAAGTTGATTACGAATATCAATACCAGTTTGCTAAATTTGCTAGAGAAAATGGTGTTGATAATTATGTATTAGTATCTTCTGGTTATTCTTCATCAAATTCTCGATTCTTTTATACAAGGATGAAGGGACAGTTAGAAGAAGCTATAAAAGCATTAAGATTTCCAAAGTTGACAATCTTTAATCCACCTTTATTAATACGACAAAATACCGATCGACCAATGGAAGCTGTAAGTTTTAAAGTAATACAGTTTGTAAATAAAATAGGAATTTTTCGTTCTCAAAAACCTCTTGCGACAGATATATTGGCTCAAGCCATGATAAATTCTGCTAAAACTAAAGAAGGTGGAGTTTTTAAACTTGAGGGTAAAGCAATTTGGGAATGTGCTAAAGTTAATTATGAATAAATTTTTTAATTAGATATCTTAGGTGGAATTATTATATCTATATACAACTAACTCAAGCATTAGTTGAATAAGATCGTAGAAGGACTGTCTAAATTGACAGTTCTTTTTGAAATATTAAATATCAACATTTTAGTTTAACAGAGCCTTTTTTATAAAGGCAATTTCATTTACCGAATTTTCCTTTTGCGATAAAAAGATATAGGCCCCTAATTATTATTAAATTCCCCCAATAGTAAATAGATAAATTATCTAGTTTAATTATAGTAATTAATAACTGACAAACTATTGTTTAAAAGGGGAATTATATGCAAAACAATTGTAGTGCACCAGAATACGAAGTACCTTTAGAAATTGGGAAGCAAGCTGACCAATTTGACGAAAACTTTGATGAAAAAGAACTTAAATGATTGACGTGAAAAAACATTTTTGAATAAATTTAGTTTGTTAAAGCTTGTAGACTAGTGGGAGTTCCTAGTTTACAGGCTTTTTTGACAGGAAAAATGTGATTACTTAAAACGAACTCTCAAATACGAGCTAACTTAGATTTTTTCACGATAAGAGGGCTCAATACATACAATAAATGGGCATTAATATAAAATTTTTTCATCTTAAAAGGATGTGATTGAGATTTATCCAGTATATAGTAATAACTTAACGGGTATTCGATCTGATTATATAGCTCCACAATATCAAAGTGGCTTCATGACAAGAAATAGTAATCGTAATTATACGATTAAAGCAACTGGAAAAGGAGAGGTATCTGTAAAGCCAGACCAATCGTCTGTCTTACTAGGTGCTGTAGTTGAAGATTTGAGAGTACAAAACGCTCAGTCACAGAACGCGATTATTTCGAATAAAATGATCGATGCATTAAAAAGCATAGGCATTAAACAAGACGAAATTGAAACGAATTCATATACAATAGACCGAATTGTTGAATATCAAGATTCTCAGCAAATTTTTAAAGGATATCGTGTAAGTCATATTTTTAAAGTAATTGTAAAAGATCTTGCAAACGTTGGTAAAGTTATTGATGTTGCAGTTGAAAATGGAGCAAATGAAGTAAGAAATCTAAGTTTTGAACTGTCAAACCCTGATCCATATTATCAAGAGGCATTACAAAAGGCTACTTTGAATGCGAAAACTAATGCAGAAAATATAGCAAAATCACTAGGCTTATCAATCAATAGCATTCCGATTTGGATTGCTGAAGAAGGGATTCAAATTGTCCGTCCACTATCCTCACTAACAATGACTGCTGCGGCATTCAGCGGACCAACTACGCCGATCCAAGAGGGGCAAATAAAAATTACTGCATCTGTACAGGCGATGTTTAATTATATAGGTTATTAATTGAATAAACATTTAGTTGAAGAAATAGATTATAGGATGATTTTAATTTAGATGAAGCGGCCACCTGAGTTTTGGTTATGATTGTTAATTAATCTAATCTTTAAATGGATCAATATTTAGAAATATTTAATATTAACATTATGATTGTTTAATTAAAAAGTTAGAGATATAATGAATTCGAAAGATATGGAAGCATAATAATGTAATTGTTATGTGTCTATTATTTTCATTTAAATTAAATTGGATTGGTATTTTAGTAAATTTTTGCTAATTAACTATTCCACTAAGATGACTTAAAAGCCACCAGATTGGCTAATTGTCACCTTGGTGGAATTTTTTTTTTCAAAAAATGGAAAGAGGGTAGTAAGTTAATTAATGGAATAGTACTTACATTTTATTCACAGAAATATAAATAGGTTGTTGAAATCGGTGCAAAGATATAGGTATAGCATTTTTACTATTGAAAATGAGGGAATTAGAAATGACGAAAAAAGTACATGAATTTAATGATCTGATGAGGAAACTTCGAAAGGATTTGTTTGGAAAAGGACCGGAACGAATTCATACGGTTTTTGTTGAAAACATGGCCGTTTCAACATTATATGGTAATTTGACTCCTACTGAAAAATTTATTTCCGGTACAATGAACGGTGCTGAAATGGTTCATACTGCACGAACAAAAATGATTCAGGATCTATACTTAAATCAACCACCCGAAGGTTTAGAAGAACTTGTCGGAGCGAAATTAGTTCATTTATTTTCAGATATGAAAGTTGAAGAGAATATAGCCATTTCGGTTTTTGTATTTGACCGAGATATTATATAGAAATAGTGGTTTTAGATGTTATTAGGGAGAAAAAAGAGGAGTGAAATGATTTAATGAGTTGGTTAAAAAATAGAAAAATGCTAATCAGGCTTCATCAAACTTTGTTAAATATATCATTACTACTACTTAGCTTGATTCTTGCATTTTTTCTTTTTCGAGAGCTTTATTATATTTTTAATGATGTTTTATTAAGTAATAAAAATGTTCATCAAATTTTTGGGAAGGTTCTGATCTTTTTCTTATATTTTGGATTCATTTCAATTATTGTTCAATATTTCAAAGAAAACTATCATTTTCCAATACGATATCTTCTTTATATTGGGATAACAGCTACTATTCGTTTTATTATTGTAAATAATGGAGAATCGGCCCATAATTTTTGGTTAGCAATTATTATTTTAGTACTGACAATTAGTTATATCATTTTACCTTTTGGGGAAACGAGAAATGGTTGAAATTATCTTATATAAGAGCGGAAAAATCTTTTTTTTATTAAAGCAGTGGATTATAAACTGGATATTAACCCAACCTTAAGGTTGAGTTAATGTAATTATACTTGGATGTCAGTATTAATAGTAATAGATCAACTTGAACTTGAGCAACTTGAACTAGAACACGAAGAGTGAGAACTACTAGAACATGAAGTATGTGATGAACTAGAGCATGAAGAGTGCGAGTTTTGATGATGACTATCACCCTTGCTTGAACAATCATTTGAGCTTTCATTTAATGCAAACAAAGAACTTGTAGTTAAAATTGATGAATTAATATGCCCTTCATCTGATTTTTTGCTAGAGGTTGAACGAGTAGCTGAACTTTGGCTAGATTTTTGTGAGTGGTGTTTAGTGATTTCTTCTGTTTTTCTAAGTGCTTTAGTTCTGGCTTTTTCCTTATCTTTATCAACTAAAATTTTTTGAATTCTAGCAAACTCATTTAAAAAATTATATTTAGCTTCTGAGCTAATATGAGAAACGAAACTTAAGGTTTGAACTGTTTTGCTCGATAAATATTCTATAACACTAGCATTTTTATAATTAACAACTAAATTTCCTAAAATATAAGTATTTACAGATGTTGGTTCAAACAAAGTATTATACAACAAATTGTAAACAGCTCTTACATCAGTGCCATCAGTCTTAGCTACTTGAACTTTAATAATATTTGGTTCATGGTGTATCATTTCACCAGTAAAAGACTTGCAGAAACTTTGATAACTTTTCGTAAATAGAATCATTTCATGCCAGATTTTATCAACATCCTGACTATACATTGGAACGTTTTCAAAGATTGCTGCCATTAAGAAAAAGCGTTTTAATTCTGTCTCAACAAAGGTATACTTTGCATTGCTCCAATCTTCTTTTTCCATAACTCTTTCTTTAACATTAGCTAGGAATTCCATTTTCCATGCGTTTTCTAGTCTAGAAACTAACGATAAATTAGCAAAGCTCGAATTTACCATTAAGTTACTTGTATAAAACTGATCATAAAGATTGATATAAAATGCATTATCATTTTTTAAATTCTTTTTAAAAAATCTTCCGAAAAATTTTTTCATATAAACCTCCTTTAATCTATTTTTAATACAATTATATAATAATAAATAAACAAAAGAAGAAAATTGTTAAGATAAGGAAATACTGTGGATATTAAAAAAGGTTGCATAAGATCAGTTTATGGGTTGGGAAAGGGATTCATTAGGCAGAAAAATACTTCATTAATCGTATGATCAGCCTATTTTAGCTTCGTTTTTATTTCAATTAACTGCGAAGTTTTTTGATATGTTAAAATATGGTACAATCTATATATTAAAAGGCTTTTCTCCAGCGGAAATAGATGATTTTGAACTGGTTTGTTTTAGTAGTTCTAAAATGTGGTAATTACAAATTGTTTGGAGGTTTTAGTGAGATGACAAAGGAACAAGTAATACCAGCTGTATCAGGGCAAAGGATTATTCCATTTCTTACGTTTAGTGGCAATGCGGAGGAAGCGATGAATTATTATATTCGTACTTTTCCGGATTCAAAACTCGTTTCTCTTCGAAGATTTACAAAAGAAGACCGTGGTGTAGAGGGAAAAATCATGAATGGCATCATTGAAATTTTAGGGCAGACTTTTATGGTCTTGGATATGGATAAAGAATCTTGCCCAGATTTTACTTGGGCTGTTTCCTTTTATTTAGAATGTAAAAACGATGCAGAGTTCGATTTAATTTTTGACGGCTTGAAGAGTGATGGGAAAGTACTTATGGGACCAGTAGAAATGAATGACTTTAGTAAGGTTACCTGGGTTACTGATTGTTTTGGTGTTACTTGGCAGCTAGTGTTAAGAAAAAAATCTTAAACAAACGGCGATCCTATTTTGTTTAATCACCAAATAATTCTATTGTTAATTGAAGAAAAATGAACAAGGTTTCTTAAATAATAATTTCCCGATGAATATTTTGAATGTTCTAACAAGAATTAATAAAAAAATATTTTTTAAAAATAATAATCTGAAAATATTGAAGTTTACTAATTGTTGGCATATAATGTAATCAGATACTAGTTTATTAGAGAATTAACTAAGAGGTATTAGCGTATGGCAGAGCAAAATCAACGAATTGGTCGAACAGCAATGATGCTTGCGTTGACTGAACATGAAGAAGAATTAATGAAAAATGAAAACGTAGTTTGGTGTGTAGGTAAAGTCGGTACAATGGATTCACAAAAAGTTGTTGCTGCGATTGAAACCGCTGCCAAACAAAATGGTGTAATTAATGGAGCTCTTTATAGAGAAGTTCATTCTTTATATCATGCAACTCTTGAAGCAATTCAAGGCGTAACAAGAGGTCACGTTCAATTAGGTGATGTTCTTAGAACAGTAGGACTTAGATTTGCTGTTGTTAGAGGTAAACCGTATAAAAACGTGAACGAGGGTGACTGGATTGCAGTTGCACTCTACGGTACGATTGGTGCTCCTATTAAAGGATCAGAGCATGAATCGGCAGGACTAGGTATTAATCACATATAATTGCCCATAGTTTATTAGATGATAGGGGGCTATGATTCGTAAGATTAAATTTTTACGTCTCATAGCCTCCTTCTGTGTTTTTTTACAAAATTCGGAGGTGTTTTATTAATGGTAACTTTAACTGGTAATAGCTTAACAATGGAACAAATGAAAAGTATTTTATTCGAAATGGCATATGTAAAAGCAAGTGAAGATAGCTTAGTTGCAGTAAAAGCATGTAGAGAAAAGGTAGAAGAAATCGTAAATAATGGCAAAGTTGTTTATGGTATTACTACAGGATTCGGAAAATTTAGTGATGTATTAATTGAAAAAGAAAATGTTTCAACACTTCAATATAACTTAATTGCTTCTCATGCATGTGGCGTTGGTGAACCATTCCCTGAATTAGTTTCAAGAGCAATGTTAGTACTTCGTGCAAATACGATGTTAAAAGGTCACTCTGGTGTTCGTTTAGTAGTCGTTGAAAAATTACTTTCATTAATTAATGCTCAAATTCACCCAGTGATCCCATCTCAAGGTTCATTAGGTGCAAGTGGAGACTTAGCTCCATTATCTCACTTAGCTTTAGTTTTACTTGGTGAAGGTGAAGTTTTCTATAAAGGAAAACGTATGGAAACAGCTGAAGCTTTAGCAAAAGAAGGAATTTTACCAATCACTCTAGAAGCAAAAGAAGGCTTAGCTTTAATTAACGGTACTCAAGCAATGACTGCAATGGGTATTCTTACTTACCTTGAAGGTGAAGAGCTAGCTTATCAAAGTGAATTAATTTCTTCTATTACATTTGAAGCATTAAATGGTATTACAGATGTATTTGATGAAAGAATTCATATTGCTCGTGGATATAAAGAACAAATTGAAGTAGCTGAGCGTTACCGCAATATTTTAGCAACAAGTCAATTAACAACTAGACAAGGTGAAATCAGAGTACAAGATGCTTATACATTAAGATGTATTCCTCAAGTTCACGGCGCTAGCTGGCAAGTTCTGAACTACGCAAAAGAGAAATTAGAAATCGAAATGAATGCTGCAACTGATAATCCATTATTATTTGGTGATGATGTATTCTCTGGTGGTAACTTCCATGGTCAACCAATTGCATTTGCGATGGACTTCTTTAAATTAGGTGTTGCTGAGCTAGCAAATATTTCAGAAAGACGTATCGAGCGTTTAGTTAACCCACAATTAAATGATTTACCACCATTTTTAAGTCCAGAACCAGGATTACAATCTGGGGCAATGATTATGCAATATGTGGCAGCGGCTTTAGTTTCTGAAAACAAAACATTAGCACATCCAGCGAGCGTTGACTCAATTCCGTCTTCTGCAAACCAAGAAGACCATGTAAGTATGGGAACAATCGGTGCACGTCACGCATACCAAATTCTACAAAATGCTAGACGAGTTTTAGCAATTGAATGTATTTGTGCAATGCAAGGTGTTGAATATAAAGGAATCGAAAAAATGTCTGAAACAACTAGAAAATTTATGGAAGATGCTCGTAAAACAGTTCCATCAATTACTAGAGATCGCGTGTTCTCTAAAGACATTGAAAAATTAACTACTTATTTAAAAGAAAATTTCATTGCTAGAAACTATACAAAGCAAACACAAATTTAAGTAGGGGTGGAATTATAATGGAAATCACAAAAGGATCATTAAAAGCGCCAAGAGGTACTGAGCTAAACACAAAAGGTTGGGTTCAAGAAGCAGCACTTCGTATGTTATTAAACAACTTAGATGAAGAAGTAGCAGAAAGACCAGAAGACTTAGTCGTTTATGGTGGAATCGGTAAAGCTGCAAGAAACTGGGAAAGCTTTGATGCAATTATTGAATCATTAAAGAAATTAGAGAGCGATGAAACATTATTAGTTCAATCAGGTAAGCCTGTAGCAGTATTTAAATCTCATGAAGATGCACCACGCGTTTTATTAGCTAACTCTAACTTAGTTCCAAAATGGGCAACTTGGGAGCACTTCCGTGAATTAGATGAAAAAGGCTTAATGATGTACGGTCAAATGACAGCTGGTAGCTGGATTTACATTGGAACACAAGGTATTTTACAAGGTACTTATGAAACATTTGGAGAAGCAGCTAAGCAACATTTCGGTGGAAGCTTAAAAGGTACAATCACAATCACTGCAGGTCTTGGCGGTATGGGTGGAGCTCAACCATTAGCTGTAACAATGAATGGTGGAGTTGTAATCGGAATTGACGTAGATGAAACAAGAATTCAACGTCGTATTGACACTAGATATTGTGACGTATTAACGCACGATTTAGAAGAAGCATTAAAACTTGCAACTGAAGCTAAAAACGAAGGTAAAGCTTTAGCAATCGGATTAGTAGGTAATGCAGCTGAAATCTTACCTCAATTAGTAGAACGTAATTTTGTACCAGACTTAATTACTGACCAAACTTCAGCTCATGATCCATTAAATGGTTATTTACCAATCGGAATGACAATGGAAGAAGGAAAGAAACTTCGTGTAGAAAATCCTGATGAAGTAATTAAACGTGCAAAACATAGTATGGCTGTACATGTTGAAGCAATTTTAGCAATGCAACAACGTGGAGCACTTGCATTTGACTACGGTAATAACATTCGTCAAGTGGCATTAGATGAAGGTGTAAAAAATGCATTTGATTTCCCAGGTTTCGTACCAGCATTTATTCGCCCATTATTCTGTGAAGGTAAAGGTCCTTTCCGTTGGGTAGCACTTTCTGGTGATCCAGAGGATATCTACAAAACAGACGAAGTAATTTTACGTGAATTTGCAGATAACGAACATTTATGTAACTGGATCCGTATGGCTCGTGAAAAGGTTGCATTCCAAGGGTTACCATCACGTATTTGTTGGTTAGGTTATGGTGAGCGTGCTAAATTCGGTAAAATCATTAACGAAATGGTTAAAAATGGCGAATTAAAAGCACCAATCGTAATTGGTCGTGACCACTTAGACTGCGGTTCTGTAGCATCTCCAAACCGTGAAACAGAAAGCATGAAAGACGGAAGCGATGCAGTAGCTGACTGGCCAATTCTAAATGCACTAATTAACGGTGTAAATGGCGCAAGTTGGGTAAGTGTACACCACGGTGGTGGAGTTGGAATGGGTTATTCTTTACATGCTGGTATGGTTATCGTTGCTGACGGTACAGATGCAGCTGCAAAACGTATTGAAAGAGTATTAACTTCAGATCCAGGAATGGGTGTTGTTCGTCACGTTGACGCAGGTTATGATTTAGCTGTTGAAACTGCGAAAGCAAAAGGCGTTAACATCCCAATGATGAAGTAGGTGTTAGAATTGAAAGCAGATATTCTTTTAACAAATATAGGTCAATTATTAACGATGGATCATGGTGATGGTCCAATTCATGGAAAAGATATGAGCAATCTACCAGTTCTTGAAAATGCAGAAATCGCATGGAAAGATGGGGAAATTATTTATATCGGACAAATGAACGTAGAAAAAATTGATGCAAAAGAAGTAATTGATTGTAAAGGTAAACTAGTCACTCCAGGATTAGTTGATCCTCATACTCACGTGGTCTTTGGAGGATCACGTGAGCATGAAGTTAGTTTGAAATTACAAGGTGCTTCTTATTTAGAAATACTAGAAATGGGTGGAGGAATCCATTCAACTGTAAGTCAAACGAAATTAGCTTCATTTGAAGACTTAAAAAAGAAAACTGTTCATCACTTAAATAGGATGCTTTCATTTGGTGTAACAACAGTTGAAGCAAAAAGTGGTTATGGACTTGATGAAGAAACGGAATTAAAACAACTTCGAATTGCTAAGGAATTACAAGCAGAGCATGAGATTGATTTAGTTTCAACTTTCTTAGGTGCACATGCTGTACCGAAAGAGTATAAAGGAAACGAAGAAGCTTTCTTAGAAAAGATGCTTTCTTTACTAGATGTAATTAAAGAAGAAGAACTAGCAGAATTCGTAGACGTATTCGCTGAAACAGGTGTATTCTCAGTTGAACAATCAAGAGAATTTTTATTAAAAGCTCAAGAACAAGGCTTTAAAGTTAAAATTCATGCTGATGAAATTGATCCTCTTGGTGGCACTGAAATGGCAGCTGAAATTGGTGCTATTTCCGCTGACCATTTATGTGGAGCATCTGAAAAAGGTGTAGAAATGCTTGGTAAGAGCAATACGATTGGGGTAATTTTACCTGGAACAACGTTTTACTTAAATAAACCAGAATTTGCACCTGCAAGAGCAATGATTGAAAATAATGTTGCAGTTTCACTTGCTACTGACTTCAACCCAGGAAGCTGTCCAACTGAAAACTTACAATTAATTATGACAATCGCAATGCTTAAGCTAAAAATGACTCCTGAAGAAATTTGGAATGCCGTTACGATTAATTCATCACACGCGATTAATCGTGGAGACCAAGCAGGTAAACTACTAGTAGGTCGTAGGGCAGATGTAGTAATTTGGAATGTACCAAACTATACTTATGTATCTTACCATTTTGGTGTAAATCATGTAGAATCAGTATTTAAGAATGGTAAATTAGTAGTAAGTAGGGGTGAACACGATGTCGCTATCACATCTTAAAAAAGCAGGAGATGCAATTTTCATAGATTCAAAAGTTACAAAAGCAAATGAAATCATCTCTACATGGAATGGAACAGAAGCATCAAATTTCTCAATTATCGGTGTACCTTTATCTAAAACATCAATAAGTCACTCAGGTGCAAGCTTTGCGCCTGCGTCAATTCGAAAAATGCTAAGTAGCTACAGTACTTATCATATTGAAGACCATATTGATTTAAAAGATTTCAAAGTAACTGATTTTGGTGATATCACGATGCATGTGACAGATCTTGAAGAGTCTAGAAATCGTATTAGATCAACAATCTCTGAATTGCTAGGCCAATATAAAGAAACGATGCCAATCATTTTAGGTGGGGATCATGGCATTAGTTTTCCAAGCATTTCAGCATTTGCAAAAGAACGAGGAACAGTAGGAGTTATCCAATTTGATGCTCATCATGACTTAAGAAATACTGAAGACGGTGGACGCTCAAACGGTACACCTTTCCGCAGCTTAATCGATGCTGGTATTCTAAAAGGTGAACATTTAGTTCAAATCGGAATCAGAAACTTCTCAAATAGTGCTCCATACACAGAATTCGGAGTAAATAACGGAGTAACGATCCACACAATGCGTGATGTTCGCGAACTAGGAATCTCAAAAATTATTAATGACAGTATCAATCATTTAGCAGACAAAGTAGATGCAATATACATTAGCCTTGATATGGACGTACTAGACCAAGCCTTCGCACCAGGTTGCCCAGCAATTGGCCCAGGTGGAATGGACAGTCAAACACTATTAGACGGCATCTGTTATCTTGCAGCACATCCAAAAGTTTGTGGAATGGATATTGTTGAGCTCGACCCAACAATTGACTTCCGTGACATGACAAGCCGAATCGCAGCACATGTTATTTTAAACTTCCTTGTTGAGAAAGTTAAATTGTTAAATAAGTAAATTGGAAAACTCGTAAACTTAGTTGTTTGCGAGTTTTTTTGTTTTCGAAGAGTGGTGTATGATGAGTTGGAAGATGATGAATCGTCAAATTAGTGTCGGAGTTTAAATAATAATGCTTTAGCGTAACAAAATTAGTCAAAGTGTAAATAAAAAATGCAGATTTAGGAAAATTGGGGGATATATAACGAGTATTGACGATTTATCAAAGTGAATGGACTGTTATTCAATGAAATTGAGGGAAATATAACGAGGATCGACGATTTATCAAGGAGAATGGACTGTTAATCAACGAAATTGAGGGAAATAATACGAAGATCGACTATATATCAACGAGGACTGACTGTTTATCAACGAAATTGAGTGAAATAATACTATGATCGACGATATATCAACGAGAAATGACTGTTTATCAACGAAAATAGGCAATATATCAACGAAGTTCACAACTTTATCAATAAAGTTCACATACTGTTCGTATAGTCCTAGATACGGCCAATATGTATTTGATAACGGCAAGAGAGCTTGTTATAATAAAAATAAGAACAAACATTCGATTCGAGATGATTTCTATAAAAAAGGAGGAAGTGTTTTGACCAAAGTCGATATGAAGAGAAAAGTAATCTTGGATTTAGCAGTTACTTTAGATGGCTTTATTGAAGGAAAGAACGGAGAAATTGATTGGTGCATAATGGATCCGGAAATGGATTTCACTAATTTCCTTGATCAAATAGATACTATTTTATATGGTCGAAAAAGCTACGATTTATGGGGAAATTATACGCCAGGAATAGATGAATCTGAAGCCGATAAGGAAATGTGGAAATTAGTACATAGTAAAGAAAAATATGTATTTTCCAGAACTCAAACTAATGACGAGCATAAAGCAATTTATATAAATGAAAATATATCAGAAGTAGTAAATAAATTAAAAGAGCAGTCGGGTAAAGATATCTGGTTATACGGTGGTGCAAGTCTTATTACATCATTTATCAATTTGGGGTTAGTTGATGAATTTAGATTATCTATTCATCCTGTCATTTTAGGTGAAGGTAAACCTTTGTTTATTGATTTAAAACAGAGAATGAATTTAAAATTGATTAACACGAAAACATTTTCTTCTGGCGTTGTACAAGTGATTTATCAAAGGGAGTTGTAAGTGAATTTGATTATTTTTTTGCTTGAAAGTAGTATATAGTTTCATTACAATTAGTAGAAATTAATCGAGTTATTAAGAAATTTTTTACATAGTTAAATTACTTATATTGCAGAATGGCTTTTTGCTATTATAAGAAAAATCCCTTTGAGTAGAAAATTAATTCGTTGACACGTGCGCACATATGCATATAATATAAATTAGGCGGTGAGATGATGGGAATTAATCATGATCCAAATAAATGTAAACAAATGATTGAAGATAATATAAATATTGAATTTTTTAGAGCGATTTTAGACCCAGTTCGAACTGAACTGTTGATCTTCCTTGCTATTAATGGGGAAATGACTATTGGAGAGATAGCAGAGAATTTTCCTCAAAATCGTTCAGTGATTTCTCGTCATCTGGATTTTATGAATCGATTTAATATAGTACAAAGAAGAAAAGAAGGTCGGGGAATTTACTACAAAGCAAATAAAAAATTTATTGTCGATATCTTTGAAGAGACAGCAAATAATATGAAAGCACTCATGAGTTTGGAATAGAAGGGTGCTTTTCATTTTATATAATACGTGCATTTGTGTGCACGTAAACATGAGAGGGGATATTATTTTGGAAAATACAATTAGAAAATGGTGGGTTTTAATCACAGTTAGTTTAGCTGTATTTATGGCAATGCTTGATATTACGATTGTGAATGTAGCACTACCTAAGATTCAAAAAGATTTTTCATCTGATTTTTCAAATTTACAATGGGTATTGAATGCTTATACTTTAGTTTATGCTGCGATGTTATTGCCAGTTTCTAAATTAGGAGATATCATCGGGCGTAAAAAGGTGTTTCTATTCGGGTTAGGATTTTTTGTCATTGGCTCCTTAACAAGTGGTATATCAAGTAGTGATCTTTGGCTGAATATTTTTAGAGGTTTCCAAGGAATTGGCGGAGCAGCAATGATGTCTTTATCATTAACGATTGTTACAGCTTCATTTCCTGAAAAACAAAGAGGGCTAGCATTAGGAATTTGGAGTAGTGTAGTTGGGCTTGCAATTTCCGCTGGTCCACTTATTGGCGGTGCCTTAGTTGACAGTTTTGGATGGCGATCAATCTTTTTGGTTAATATCCCTATTGGCATAGTGGCAATACTGTTAGGAATTTTCTTCATTCAGGAAAGCGAAAGAAAAAGTGATGAAAAAATCGATTTTTTAGGGTTTGTTTTAAGTACAGCATTCATTTTTACGATGGTTTTAGCTTTAATTCAAAAAGAAATACATGAAAATTATTTGTGGACCGATTGGCATATTTTGAGTCTATTAGTTTTATCGATCTTATTATTAGTTGCGTTTATTATAACTGAAAGAATTGTAAAACAACCTATGATCGAATTATCAATTTTTAGAAATTGGTCATTTAATGGCGCTAATATTTCGGCGTTTGTTTTAGGTGCAGGTTTATATGGTGGATTCACATATTTAACAATCCTTATGCAAAATTATATGGGATATACAGCTTTTGAAACTGGCGTTAAAATGCTACTAATAAGTGGGTTTACGATAATTTTGGGCCCGTTAGCGGGGATTATTTCTGGGAAAATAGGTAATCGTTGGTTGATTAGTGGTGCATTATTTATTGGAGCAATTGGCATCATGCTTATTCGCCATATGATCAAAGTTCCTTTTGAATGGAGCTATCTAATGCCTGGTTTTGTACTTTTAGGAATTAGTAATGCTTTGGTAAATCCACCAATCGCTAATGCAGCTATGAGTTCTGTTGATAAAAAACAGGTTGGTATGGCTTCAGGAATTTTAAACGTATTTCGTCAAGTTGGTATTTCATTTGGTGTGGTAATGCTAGGGATTAAATTGACAGAAGGTTATAACAGTTCATTGAATAAACATTTTATGAAAATGCAATCTATTAATACTGAATTTAAAAGTCAAATGCTCAATGTTTTTCATCATGCAGGAGCTTTTGCTGGCTCGCTAATTTTTGATAGCAAACAGGCTGAAGTATTCAAACAAATGCCAGCCTTTGAAAACATTAAACATATTGTTTATAGTGCTTTCAACGCTGGAATAAAAGATGTAAATTTGTCCATTGCGATCCTTTTACTTATTGGGTCACTAGCAGCAACTTTACTAATAAAAGAGAAAAGAACAATTAAGGATAATAAGTAAAAGCTCTAATCAAAATAAGGTATTGTATTGATGAAGGCCATGAGTTATAAAATAAGAAAAATTTAACATATCTAGTTGAACAAAAAAGGAGTCGATGATTGACTCCTTTTTGTTTTTATCAGATTAGTGCGTTAATAAAAGGTTGTACGTTATTTCGAGTATCCTAGTTATATGGAATTATAAAATTAAGATATAGACGACTAAACCCCAAACTGTCTTAAATGATGATCAAGATGTTTATAAATTCCAATTCCCCATTCCTTTGAGCTAAATTTACCGAAAAAAGGATGTGGATGAATTGTACATTTCTCTGGACCATCTTTTTGAAATGTAATAATTTTTTGCTTTAGTTTCTCTTTTTCTAATTCGAATTCTTTTTGATCAGTAATCAAAATGGTTGGAATAGTGGACATATTACGAGGTACTTGTTTGTCATTTGAAAAAATTGGTTTCGCAAATCTACCTACTAGCCGACCTAACAAACTTCTTGGGGGAAAAGAATTTCCCATTGCTATATCTTGGAATGCTGAGCAATGAGCTAGCATTTGGGCAACATCCATTTTTCCCCATCGCGGTTGTGAATTTGGGGTTAAGTTGTCTATACGGTTTAAAATTTCCTCTGTATGCAATTGATTAAAAATATTTTTCATCGTTAATTCCCCTTTATATGTTAACTATCATTATATTCATTTTAAAATACACTTAATCCTTCTTCAACTTGGTGGAATAACAATTCTAGCAAGTAAAATGATATTTTTTTAGATTAAAAAATTGCATATTGATATAAATTTTTAAATATGGGAGAGTAAAAACACTGTTTTGTTCTTTGTAAAATTAAATAAAAAAGAAGCACAAGTGTGATTTACTTGTGCCTTTTTGTGAATGAACGTATTTCTTGAAAGTTTATTTAATTAAAGCCCTAACTTTATGTATTAGCAATAGCAGAAATGGAATCATGATAATAAAAACAGGATCCAAATAATTTCCAAAATGAACGATATCTTCTCTTTTTATCACACGTAATGATATGAGTGGGTAAAATGCAAATACAATTAAAATAATGGTGAATAAAATACTATTTCTGCTTTTTACAATTACAAATAAACGCTTATGAACACTCTCACTAATGATATAAAGATAAGTAACTATTGTAGCGCAAATTTGTATTGTACACAGGCTTAAATAAATTGTATCTAAACTTTCAACCATTTTTGAGTGGTATGTTTTAAAGATATATAGAATCGGATCGATGATATAACTATTTTCTTTATTGCTTAACCTTATGTAAGAAGTAAAAATAGTAAAAGTGCAAAGTAAAGTGTTGAAAATATTTGCGAAAGTCAAAGTCATAATTTTTTTATTAGAGTTCTGAAAGCTTGGTGTTATAAATAAAAAGATTTCAAAACCTAACATTTCTATAAAAGACCAATAAGACCCAGAACCAATCTTTGAAATGGAAGATTGACCAATCGGTAAAACACTGCCAAAATGAATGTCTTTGTATGCATATATAAGAAGTAGAATATAAAAGATTAAGATAAAAGAGCATAGTATATATGTTCTAGCAATCGTTTGGAGATCTTTATTCGCTATTTGGTACGCTGTTAGTAAAAATAGAATCAGAATTAACCAAGAAGGACTTTTTGGAAAAATCCAAATTGTGATAATATCTGAAAACCTCAATGATACGACAATCACGACATATACAAAATAAAGATAATAGCAAATGTTGATACATGTCCCAATGAATGGATTTGTAATAATTTTTGTATAGTCAGTAAAGCTTTTTGAAGGGAATTTTTTATATAAACGATAATAAAGAAATAAAAGGATTTGAACAAACACGCCTCCAATTAGGCATGAAATCCATCCATCGTGACCAGCTATATTATAAATATTATTAGGCATACCGATCATACCTGAACCAAATTGTGTAAAAATCATTAAATAGAAGAGGTGTTTATTATTAATCATTTGGATTGAGTTTTTTGCATTTCTTTCCAGTTAAAACCAACTCCTTAAAGAATCCCCCAAGCTTAATATAGTATCTCCTGAACTGAATTGGATATGTATGGAAATTCCTTGGCATCTAGAATTTGTTATAGTTTATAGGAAGTGGAAACTAAAAAAAACTGAAAAATTTTAGTGATTTAACTAGTGCAAAAATCTTACTTTAAAAACAGAAAAGACTTATTTATGATAGATTAACGTTTTCATACATCTCAGTCCAAATAGTTATACATAATCCATCAATGGCAAGACTAAATAAAAAAGGAGGAGATTAAAATGACACAAGATCGATTTGAGGAAGCCTATGATCAGTATAGAAATCAAAGTGAAATTCAACGAGGTAGGGAAGATGATACTGTAAATCAAGATAAGGAACATATTGTTGCAGTTCGTAAAAATGATGATGGCGATTTAATTGGCTTCAGAACAAGTCTTAACCGAGAATTAGATTACATTCAAGCATTAAGCGAAGCAAAAAATGGAAATTTAGCACATGTAGATGTAATCCATAAATATGGCAGAGACATTCTTAGAAGTGAACCGGACGGCATTGCAGAAAACAATTTAAGTAATCTGCCGGAATTTTAAACTAAAAAAAGTATTATAATGAAGAAAATCCACTCGGAAATTAATATTCCTTGTGGATTTTTTCTATGAGTACGTTCAATTATTAATATATCAACGGAGAATAGTGATATATCAACGAAGAATAGCGATATATCAACGAGAATTGGTAATTTATCAACGAAGAATAGCCATATATCAATGAAGTTCACAACTTTATCAATATAGTTCACTTTTTGTTCGCATTTTTTAATAATAGATTGAGTCATCCACTTTATAAAAATTTCAATAACTTGTCCACATTTTAAAAAGATACATGACTCATAGACTAGAACGTGAATCGTTATTTGATTATTCAGTTATATCCGTTATATCTGTTCTATTAAGTCTATTTAATCTTGGTAATTGGAATTGTTCAGCGTTTTCTTCGTCAACTTGTGCGCCTTCGTTGTGTTCAGAATCTGTTCTGATTTTACTTTCTTTTATTTTACTATCTCTGATTTTAATTCCTTGTTGTCCACCTAATTCATCGTTATCTTTTCCAGCAATACCACTTCTGCCATTTCCATCTGCAAATTGTGATTTTGTATTTGCAGTATGGCTGTTGTTTCTAGCATTTTGACCGCCTTGGTTTGCGTTCATACCAACATTTCTATTAATCTGACCGCCACCTTCTGCTCTTTGTTCAACTTGGATGCGGTTCTCTTTAATTTCAATATTGATAAAATTGAAGTTGATTGAGTCATTTGCACTACTTTCTATTAACTCTTGTATTTCATCTTTTAAAGCTTTGAAATCTTCAAAATCTGCTGCCATATTGTAAAACCCCTTTTTTATTTGTACTTTCACTATATTCATATTTAGTAGTTTCTGATTAGACTTTTAATAGTTTTAAAGAAATTTTACAGAAAAATGGTAAAAATACGCATTTAAACTAATGGGAGTAATCTTCATAATTGTAGAATTCTTTTTTTTGAAACATAACTAATCACATCGAATATTCATTATTTCATATTTAAATCATAGATTAGTAATGGAGTGTGATATTGTTGAAACATTTTTTAATTAACATTTTAAAATCATTTATTGGCACGATTGTCCTTGACTTGTTTTTACTAACATTTTGTTTAGTAATGGGTAGTATTTTTCAAGTTTTGCATTCGTTTACTTGGTTTGGATTTCAAATTATTGTTTTACCATTTAGCATCCTGGCTTTTGTAATTTCGATTGTTTATTTTAGTAAAAAAGAGGAAGAAGATGTACCGGAACTTGTAGAAGAAATAAATAGTGAGCATTCATCAAGAATGGAAAAATATCATCAGCCAGAAAATAATTGAACTGAGGTGGTTTAATGGACCTCGATAATATTGTTATTCAAAATATTGAAGAGCGAATCAAACGTTTGAGAAATAGACAAGAAGAAAATGGTTCATGGGAATTTGTGTTTGAAGGAGCTTTATTAACAGATAGCTTTATGATTTTACTTATGAAGGATCTAGGTTACGAAAACAATCAGTTAATTGATGGAATTATTGATCGTATTATCAATCTTCAACATCCGAATGGGGCGTGGAAATTATATGAGGATGAAAAAAATGGTAACTTAAACGCAACCGTACAAGCTTACATAGCTTTATTAGTCTCAAAAAAGTATACAAAAGATCATTCGAGTATGAAGAAAGCTGAAAAATTCATTCGAGAAAATGGTGGAATAAAAAAAACACATTTTATGCTTAAAATGATTCTTGCCATTCACGGTTTAATTGCCTATCCAAAGTTGTTTTACTTTCCAATGAGCTATTTTTTATTGCCTGATAAAATGCCATTAAGTTTATTTGATTTAAGTAATTATGCTAGGGTTCATTTAGTACCTATGATTCTATGTATTAATAAACGTTTTAAAGTGAAATTAGAAGATGATCTAAATATTGATAATCTTTTAGAAGACAGTGAAATGGAATGGTTTAACGAAGAGCGGGGGACATTTTATCAATTTATTCTTGAAGAAGGGAAGAAGCTTGCTTCCTATCCTTTATATTTTCATCAAAAAGGCTATGAAAAGGCTGAACGATTTATTTTAGATCGGATTGAAACAAATGGAACCTTTTATAGCTATGCTAGTTCTACATTTTATATGGTTTATGCTTTGATGGCTTTAGGATATAAAGTTTCATCTTCCGTCATTCAAGATGCACTACAAGGACTCCTTTCATATGCGACGAATACAGATGCTGGACTTCATATTCAAAATTCGCCATCAAAAGTTTGGGATACAGCTTTATTGTCATATGCAATTCAAGAAGCGGGTTATTCAAATAATGATCCGATTATTTCAAAATCTATTCATTACTTACTTTCTAAACAACAAGATTTGATTGGTGACTGGTCTGTACATGCTAAAAATTTAAGCCCTGGTGGCTGGGGATTTTCTGATGTGAATTCATTTATACCAGATAATGATGATACCGGTGCCGTGTTGAGGGCACTATCAAGAAGTGCAATGGATCAACCAAACTTTCAAGAAAGTTGGTTAAAAGGCGTTCATTTTTTACTTGGATTGCAAAATGACGATGGTGGTTGGGGAGCATTCGAAAAAAACGTAACGAATAAGTGGCTTACTCATTTACCGATTGAAAATGCAAAAGATGCGATTATTGATCCTTCTACTCCTGATTTAACAGGGCGTATATTGGAGTTTATTGGCAACTATACATCAATTTCTAATGATGACCGAATTGTTAAAAAAGCAGTTGATTGGTTGTTTAAAAACCAGAAATCAAATGGTAGTTGGTATGGTAGATGGGGAATTTGTTATTTATATGGTACGTGGGCAACAATTACTGGTTTAAGAGCTGTGGGGGTTTCTAAAAATCATGAAGCAATTAAAAAAGCCGAGAAATGGTTAGTTTCGATTCAAAATGAGGACGGAGGTTGGGGAGAATCAGGATTTTCAACGGTTAAAGGTTCTTATATTCCATTAAAGTATAGTACACCTAGTCAAACTGGTTGGGTAATTGATGCCTTACTGACAATTCGAAATAAAGATGATGAAGTGATTAGAAGAGGGATTAACTATTTAGTCTCTCAAAATGAAATTTCTAATAAGGCGCTATCATATCCTACAGGACTTGGACTACCAGGTCAGTTTTATATTAATTATCATAGCTATAATGAAATCTACCCTTTACTTGCATTAGCACACTTTAAAAATAGTTAAATAATAACATTATGTAAAGTGAATAAATTTATTTTTGGAAATTTTTCAATAAATGGCTTTCTTTTATCATATAAATATAGTAAACTATCTTCATTGAATAAAAAAACTAAATAATCCTTATCGAGAGTGGTGGAGGGACTGGCCCTTTGAAACCCGGCAACTTTAGCTTATGCTAAAAAGTGCTAAATCCAGCATGTTTAAAACATGAGAGATAAGGCGTAAAATTAAACTTTAACGTCATTCTTTCATTTTTTGAGAGAATGGCGTTTTTTATTTTATATAAACAGGAAGTGATGAAATGGGCTTGTTGGAAAAGTTAAGTAATGGAATTGTTTTAGGTGATGGTGCAATGGGTACACTTTTGTATTCAGGAGGGCTACACAGTTGCTTTGAAGAACTCAATATTACTGAACGGGATCGAATCATTCATATTCATGAACAATATATAGATGCTGGTGCAGAAGTAATTCAAACAAATTCGTACGGTGCAAATGCTGGAAAGCTAAGACAATATGGGTTAGAGAAGTTAGTAAAACAAATCAACCAAATGGCTGTAAGAAATGCTAGAGCTGCTTCGAAGGGAAGAGCCTTAGTTATTGGTGGTATTGGTGGAATGAAATATGTTGGATCTACGTTTACAACTCCTTTAGAACGGGAAATGATGTTGCTTGAGCAAGCTTCAGCACTTCTAGAAGAAGGCGTAGATGGAATCATGCTTGAAACATTTTATGATGAAAATGAATTATACGATGCTGTAAATCTACTAAGAGGAAGAACGGATTTACCGATTATTTCTCAAGTAACGCTACAAGAAATTGGGATTATGCAAAGTGGCCAATATATTGAGAAAATACTTCCTAGATTAGTGGATTTGGGGGCGGATGTAGTCGGTATCAATTGTCATTTAGGACCACTACATATGCTAGAATCGCTAAATACAGTATCATTACCAACAAATGGTTACTTATCAGCATTTCCAAATTCAGGCTTACCATTGTATGCAGAGGGGAAATACGAATACAAATCGAATCCAGAATATTTTGAAGATATGGCTAAACCATTTATCGAACAAGGTGTAAGACTAATCGGTGGGTGCTGTGGTACTACACCAGCACATATTGCGGCTTTACGAAAAAAGATTGATACTTTACAACCCGTTACAAAAAAAGAAGTGAAGAGCAGAACGATTAAAATTACAATCCCAAAGCAAGTAGAACAAAAGGATGAGACTTTGCCAGAAAAAGCAAAACAGAAAACGACGATTATCGCTGAACTTGATCCTCCGAAAACTTTACAAACGAGAAAGTTTTTTGAAGGAGCAAGAGCGTTACATTCTGCAGGAGCTGATGCGATTACGTTAGCAGATAATCCACTAGCTTCACCGAGAATTTCGAATGTGGCAATGGCTTCGCTGTTACAAAGATTAGACGTTCCAGTCTTAACTCATTTGACTTGTCGTGATCGCAATATGATTGGACTTCAATCTCATTTAATGGGGTTATCGACTTTAGGTTTAAACGAAATTCTTGCGATTACAGGAGACCCAGCTAGAGTCGGAGATTTTCCTGGCGCAACTTCAGTTTATGATGTAGCATCACTTGATCTTATTCGAATGATTAAAGAAATGAATGAAGGCAGACTTTATTCAGGTAAAAGCTTAGGAAATGGAACGAGATTTTCAGTCGCAGCTGCTTTTAACCCAAATATTCGAAAATTTGATGCGGCAATCAAAAGACTTGAGAAAAAGGTTGAAGCAGGAGCGGATTATTTCTTAACTCAGCCTATATATGATTTTGAAACAATTGATAAGTTATACGAGGCGACACGTCATATTAAGCAACCAATTTTTATCGGCATTATGCCATTAGTTAGTAAAAGAAATGCCGACTTTATTCATTATGAAGTTCCTGGAATAACTTTATCAGATGAAGTAAGGAACCGAATTTCATCAGTTGAACCAGAAAAGGCAATCGATGAAGGGAAAAAAATTGCAAAAGAACTTATTAATTATGCAAAAGATAAATTTAATGGCATTTATTTAATTACACCATTTTTGAAGTATGAAATAACAGAAGACTTAATTCATTTTACTAAAAGCAGCAATAAAGAGGGGATACAACTATGAAACAATTAGATATAGTTTTAAAAGAGAAAATATTACTTCTTGATGGTGCAATGGGAACGATGATTCAGCAACGTGATTTAACTGCAGATGATTTTGGTGGGGAAGATTATGAAGGCTGTAATGAATATTTAGTTGTAACTAGACCAGATGTTATTCAAGAGATTCATGAGGAGTATATAAACGCAGGATCTGACATTATCGAAACGAATACTTTTGGGGCCACAAATATTGTTTTATCTGATTATAATTTACAGCATTTAGATATTGAATTGAATGAAATAGCAGCAAAAATTGCAAAGCAAGCAGTTGAAGCATCTGGTAAAGATGTTTTTGTAGCAGGTGCGATGGGGCCTACAACAAAAGCAATTAGTGTTACAGGAGGCGTAACATTTGATGAATTGATTACCTCATACAATCGTCAAGCAACTGGATTAATCAATGGTGGCGTAGATATTTTACTAGTTGAAACTTGTCAAGATATGCGAAATGTTAAGGCTGCTTGCATTGGAATTAGTAATGCCTTTACAGAATTAAATATAAAATTACCAGTTATGATCTCAGGAACAATCGAACCGATGGGGACGACTTTAGCAGGTCAAACGATTGATGCTTTTTATTTAGCAATTGAGCATATTTCTCCGATTTCAGTTGGATTAAACTGTGCAACAGGGCCTGAGTTTATGAGGGATCATGTACGCTCATTGTCGGATCTTTCTGAGACATTTGTATCTTGTTATCCTAATGCTGGCTTACCAGATGAAGATGGACATTATCATGAATCTCCTGAATCATTAGCGAAAAAAGTACGTGATTTTGCTGAGCAAGGTTGGATTAATATTATTGGAGGTTGTTGTGGTACGACTCCTGAGCATATTAGAGCAATGAAAGAGGCAGTATCTGGAATTAGCCCTCGTCAGCCTAAAAAAAGATTGGACCACGCAGTTAGTGGATTAGAGTCACTTCAATATGACGATAGTATGAGACCACTATTTGTAGGTGAAAGAACAAACGTAATCGGATCACGTAAATTTAAAAAATTAATAGCCGACGGAAAATTTGAGGAAGCTTCAGAAATCGCTAGAGCTCAAGTGAAAAAAGGAGCACATGTCATCGACGTATGTATGGCAGATCCAGACCGTGATGAAGTTGAAGACATGGAGAATTTTGTAAAGCAATTGGTTAATAAAGTGAAAGTACCAATCATGATTGATTCGACTGATGAAAATGTAATTGAATTAGCACTTACTTATATTCAAGGGAAAGCGATCATTAATTCGATCAATCTTGAAGATGGAGAAGAGCGATTTGAGAAAATCTTACCTTTCATCCATAAATATGGTGCTGCTGTCGTAGTCGGTACGATTGATGAAGATGGAATGGCTGTATCGGCTGAACGAAAATTAGAAATTGCAAAAAGAAGTTATCAATTATTAACAGAAAAATATAAAATTCGTGCTACTGACATTATCTTTGATCCACTAGTTTTTCCTGTTGGAACAGGTGATACACAATATATTGGATCTGCAAAAGCAACAATTGATGGCATTAAATTAATAAAAGATGAATTTCCAGAGTGTTTAACGATTTTAGGCTTAAGTAATATTTCGTTTGGTTTACCAAATACTGGTCGCGAAGTGTTAAATGCAGTTTTCTTATACCATTCAACAAAGGCGGGACTAGATTACGCAATCGTGAATACTGAGAAACTAGAACGATTTGCTTCTATCCCAGCAAAAGAACGTGAGCTTGCTGAGGAATTATTATTCCATACTTCACAAGAAACATTAGATAAGTTTGTAGAGCATTTTAGAAATTCAGTAAAAAAAGAAGAAAAACCAAAAGAACAGCTTCCAATTGAAGAAAGATTAGCAGCATGTGTGATTGAAGGCTCGAAGCAAGGACTAATAGAAGACTTACAAACTTGTATCGAACGCGGAGACATACCTTTAAATATTATAAATGGTCCTCTTATGACAGGTATGGATGAAGTTGGAAGACTTTTCAATAATAATGAACTAATTGTTGCTGAAGTACTACAAAGCGCAGAAGTTATGAAAGCATCAGTAACCTTTTTAGAACAATTTATGGAGAAAACTGAGAGCTCTCGAAAAGGAAAAGTCATATTGGCGACTGTAAAAGGTGATGTTCATGATATTGGTAAGAACTTAGTTGATATTATTTTAACGAATAATGGATTTGATGTTGTAAATTTAGGCATTAATATTCGACCAGACGATTTAATTACAAAAATTCGTGAAAATAAACCAGACATTATCGGATTATCAGGCTTACTAGTAAAATCAGCACAACAAATGGTAATTACTGCTGGCGATTTAAAAAATGCCGGGATCGATACACCAATTTTAGTAGGTGGAGCAGCATTAACTAGAAAGTTTACAGAAAATCGCATTCAGCCAATATATGACGGGCTAGTTGCTTATTCAAATGATGCGATGACGGGTTTAGATTTAGCGAATAAAATTGTTAATCCAAATGAATTACAAGTGCTACAAGAAAAGAAAAAAGCAATAAAAAAAGTTGATAACGTCATCGAATTGCCCGTTCCTGAAATTAGTACTACTAGATCAGCAATTCAAAAGTCAGATTGTCTAGTACCTTCTTCATTAACTAAAACTGTCTTAAAGAATATACCAGTAGCTCAAGTGGCACCTTTTATTAATTATCAAATGTTAATCGGACATCATTTGGGTGTAAAGGGTAAATGGGAAAACCAAGAGCGAGGTCAAGAATTATACGAGTTAGTTCAAGCATTCTTAAGAGACGGAAATGAATATTTTGATTGCCAAGTTATCTATCATTTTTTCCCAGCTCAAAGTGATGGAAATGATGTTATTATCTATGACCATGAAACTCTTAAACCGATTGAACGCTTTCAATTTCCTAGACAAAGAAAGGAACCTAATCTATGTATTAGCGACTTCTTAAATCCAGTTGGCGAAGAAATGGATTATGTCGGATTCTTTTCAGTAACTTCAGGACCACGAGTTAGAAATATTGCTGAAAGATTGAAAGAAGAAGGGGAGTATTTAAAGAGTCATGTACTATTCTCCCTAGCGTTAGAATTAGCAGAAGGTTTAGCTGAAAAAACTCACATGTTAATGAGAGAAAAATGGGGATTCCCAGATCAACCAGATTTTACAATGTCTGAACGATTTAAAGCTAAATACCAAGGCGTCAGGGTATCATTTGGTTATCCAGCGTGTCCAAATCTCGAGGACCAAGAAAAACTATTTAAGTTAATTAACCCAAACGATATTGGAATTAAATTGACAGAAGGGTTCATGATGCTTCCTGAAGCATCTGTAACTGCAATGGTATTCTCGCATAAAGATGGAAGATATTTTTCAGTTTAAAAAGAAAGAATAATTATTCATTGTTATCAATAAATCTAAATTTTAGTTTTTAAAAATTAATAAGGTAGTAGTAATTAATTAACTTATCATTCTACTGCCTTTTTTCTAAGAAAAAAGAGGAGTGGAAGTAAAATGCCAGTAATTATCAACAAAGATCTACCTGCTACGGAAATATTAACGAATGAAAACGTTTTTTATATGACGAAAGAACGAGCGGAGACTCAAGATATTCGACCGCTACAAATAGGTATATTAAACTTAATGCCTACTAAAATTGAAACTGAAACGCAAATATTACGTTTAATTGCAAACTCTCCATTACAAGTGGATATTGATTTAATTGGTACTGAATCATACAAGCCTAAAAATGTGTCTGAAGAACATGTTTCCAGCTTTTATAAAACAATTTCACAAATTCAAGATACAAAATATGATGGCTTTATTATAACGGGTGCTCCAGTAGAAACATTAGAGTTTGAGGAAGTTGAATATTGGTCAGAGTTAAAAGAGATTATGGAATTCACAAAAGAAAATGTAACGTCTACACTTCATATTTGTTGGGGGGCACAAGCTGGACTTTTCCATCATTATGGTGTGCCTAAATATCCATTAACTAAAAAAATGTTCGGCGTATTTCCGCATACAGTAGAAGATCGATTTATAAACCTCGTACGTGGATTTGATGATGAGTACTATGTTCCACATTCGAGACATACTGAAGTTCGAAAAGAAGATATTGAAAGTGTAGGAGAATTAAAGATTTTAAGTTTATCTGAAGATGCAGGCGTCCATCTTGTTATGAGTGAGGACGGAAAACAGATTTTTGCGACAGGTCATCATGAATATTGTATTGATACGTTAAAATCTGAATACGAAAGAGATGTACAAAGAGGCGTGGAAATTGATATACCAAAAAACTATTTCAAAAATGATAACCCAGAAAAGTCACCGATTGTACGCTGGAGAAGTCATGGAAATCTATTATTTTCGAATTGGTTAAATTACTATGTTTACCAAGAAACCCCTTACAATTTATGATTTTATCATTTTAGGTTCATAATTTTGTAATATTTTAGATAATAATAATTGGAAAATTTAAAAAAATGTTTGCTATTTCCATAAACTATTCCCATAATGGAAATAATATCAAATTTTAACGGAGGAGATCATATGAAGGACTGTATTTCAATTGGCCTATTAGGACTTGGAACTGTTGGAAGTGGTGTTGTAAAAATTGTTGAAGATCATCAAGACAGACTAGCTCATCAAATCGGTTGTTCTGTAAAAGTAAAAAAGGTTTTAGTAAAAGACCTTGAAAAGGAGCGTTCTGTTTCGATTCAGAAGGATTTACTAACAACAGAAGCATACGAAATATTAGATGATGCTGAAATAGATGTTGTAGTAGAGGTAATGGGTGGAATTGAAGATGCAAGACATTATATACTACATGCTCTTCGAAATAAAAAACATGTCGTAACAGCAAATAAAGATTTAATGGCATTATATGGTACAGAACTACTCCGTGTAGCAAATGAAAATAAATGCGATTTATTCTACGAAGCTAGCGTTGCAGGTGGAATACCGATTATTCGTAGTTTAGTAGATGGTTTAGCATCTGATCGTGTAAACAAGCTGATGGGAATTGTCAATGGAACGACAAATTTCATCCTTACAAAGATGAGCAATGAAGGAAAAGCTTATGAAGATGTCTTAAAAGAAGCACAAGAGTTAGGATTTGCTGAAGCAGACCCAACATCTGATGTTGAAGGATTGGATGCTGCTAGAAAAATGACGATTTTAGCAAAATTAGGATTTTCAATGGATGTTGAACTTGAAGATGTTCAAGTACGTGGGATCAGCTCAGTTTCTTCAGAGGACATAGATTACGCTAAATACTTTGGATATACAATGAAATTAATCGGCTATGCAAAGAGAAATGATAATCGTATTGAAGTTAGTGTTGGACCGACTTTAATTGCGCACAATCATCCATTAGCATCTGTAAGCAATGAATTTAATGCAGTGTATGTATATGGTGAAGCTGTAGGTGAAACGATGTTTTATGGACCAGGTGCAGGCAGTTTGCCAACAGCAACTGCAATCGTGTCTGACTTAGTTGCAGTGATGAAAAATATGCGTTTAGGTGTAAACGGAACAAGTGCTATCTTACCTCAGTATCCAAAAGAATTAAAAGAAGATGATGAAATTTATTTCAAGTCATTCTTCCGATTTACTGTAAAAGATCAATTAGGATCGTTTGCTAAAATTACTTCTCTATTTACAGAGTCAGATATTAGTTTTGAGAAAATTATTCAAGTTCCTTTAAAGCATAAAGGGCTAGCTGAAATTATCTTAGTAACTCACAATGCCTCATACTCGTCTTATAAAAAAGTAATTGAAAGTTTAGAAACATCTGATGTAGTCGATGAAGTTCGTAGCTATTATCGAATTGCAGGTGAAGAATGAGATGTATAAGGGTTTAATTGAAAAATACTCAACGTACTTACCTATTAATGAAGAAACGCCACAATTAACATTAAATGAAGGGAATACTCCATTACTTTATTTATCACGTTTGTCACAGGAGTGGGGTATCGAATTATATGTAAAACTAGAAGGTTTAAATCCAACTGGTTCATTTAAAGATCGTGGTATGGTTATGGCAGTTGCTAAAGCTAAAGAAGAGGGCAGTACAGCAATTATTTGTGCATCGACAGGAAATACTTCTGCTGCGGCTGCCGCTTATGCAGCTAGAGCTGGTATGAAATGTTTCGTGATTATTCCAAACGGAAAAATTGCATACGGCAAACTCGCGCAGGCTGTAATGTATGGCGCACATATCATAAGTATCGATGGGAATTTTGATCACGCGCTTCAAATGGTAAGAAAAATTAGTGAATCTGAACCAATTACGTTAGTAAATTCAGTTAATCCATATCGAATTGAAGGCCAGAAAACAGCTGCTTTTGAAATATGTGAACAATTGGAGGAAGCACCTGAAATACTAGCAATCCCGGTTGGTAATGCTGGAAATATTACAGCTTATTGGAAAGGGTTTAACGAATATCAATTAAAACATGGTATTAAATTACCTAAAATGCATGGTTTCCAAGCAGCGGGTGCTGCACCGATTGTAAATAATAAAAAGATTGAAAATCCAGAAACAATTGCAACGGCTATTCGAATCGGAAACCCTGCAAGCTGGGAATATGCAGTAAATGCCATACAGCAATCAGATGGTGCAATCGATAGTGTAACAGATGACGAAATTTTACAAGCTTATAAATGGATTGCATCAAAAGAGGGAGTATTTGCAGAACCAGGTTCATGTGCAAGTATTGCCGGGGTCTATAAACAAGTTCAGTCTGGTGTAATTAAAAAAGGCACTAAAGTAGTAGCCATTTTAACAGGCAATGGATTAAAAGATCCTGATATCGCAATTGAGTCAAGTAAAATCGAACCCATTTTATTACCAAATGAAGAAAAGATTGTATTAGAACATTTACAAGGTGTGGTTTCTATATGAAAAAGCTTTTCCAAATAACCGTTCCTGCAAGCACTGCAAACGTAGGGCCAGGATTTGATTCAATTGGTATTGCATTTAATCGGTATTTAACAATTGAAGTATTCGAAAATGATAAATACAGTTGCGAGGGATTTAGTGATTATTTAAAAAATATACCGCTAGATCAAACAAATTTAATCTTTCAAACAGCTATTGAAGTTGCCAAAGCAAATAACAAAACATTGCCATCTTGTCATCTAAAGCTTGAAAGTGATATTCCGCTTACAAGAGGTTTAGGAAGTAGTGCTTCTGCAATAGTCGGAGGCATTATATTAGCAAATGAACTTTGCCATTTAAATTTATCATTAGAAGAACAACTACAAATAGCAACCGCATTAGAAGGTCATATGGACAATGTTGGTGCCTCACTTTATGGTGGGCTAGTTATAGGGACTTATATCGACGGAAAAGCTTATATTCAACAATCAACTATAAATAAAGTATCAGTAGTAGCAATAATCCCTACATACGAATTAGAAACAATTCATGCAAGAAATATTTTGCCCGCAACAATTCCGTATAAGGATGCTATTCTATCTAGTAGTTTTAGCAATCTATTGATTACAGCACTACTAAAGGAAGACTGGAAATTAGCAGGCGATATGATGAAAAGAGACTTATTTCATGAACCATATCGCAGCAAAATCGTAAACGAATTAGATACTCTTAAGAAACTGAAATTACCTGAATTTGTACACGGTTTTGTGCTTAGCGGTGCTGGTCCTACTGTACTAGCTTTTGTTTCCATAGAAAGTTGCTCAGTAGCCACTACATATTTCAAAAACTTATTTCCAAATTGTGAAGTAAGTGAGATTAAAATTGAAAATGAGGGTGCAAAAGTTAAACACTCAATTCATTCTAATTAGAAGAAAACCACTCAACTCTTTTTGAAGTTGAGTGGTTTCTTTCTTGTACAGATAAAAAGTAAAATGCGTGTAAATAATAAGGCTAAAACAGTAAATAACCTAGTGTAGAGTGCAAATAAAAGCTGAAAAGGGCTATTAAAACTGAAAGTCCAGTAAAGAAGTAAAATGCAATTAAAGCGGTGGATACTGCAAATAAATCAGTGCGAGTGCAAATAAAAAATATAAAACTGCAAATAAATCAGTGTAAGTGCAAATAAAAAGACTAAAACTGCAAATAAAAATAGCAAAACTGCAATTAAAATTTTCCAAACTGCAATTAAATTCAGTAAAATTGCAAATAAGTCATTTTATCATGAATAAATTAAGCGGAAATCGTAAGAAATAACAAAAAAATGAGTAGTGTCAGACAGTTCAAAGCAAAAAATTACTTTTTTTCGGAGTGTTGAAATATAAAATAGTCAATTATTAATATGTTAGAGATCTATTTGGTGGTAAATTTTTAATCTTTTGATGATGCTATTTATTTTAATAGATAATTTGTTGGTGGGATCACAATAATCTTTATTGATTGCTCTTTTTCAGAATATAAAAATTTGATATACAATATTAGCAAAATCGCCGAGTATTTTACTTGTCTAAGTAGGGGAAGAGGAGCGGATAGCTCTCGACTCCTATGTATATGGGGGAAACCTGAGAACCAGCAGGAGCGCCGAGGAGGCATAAGAATCTCACCCCATGGAAAGCGAGAGTCCTCTAGCGAAAATCAGCAACTTACAGCTTCCTTTACTTTGAAAAAAATCTTGAAAATACCATCTCAATTATAGTGGAGACTAAAATTGATCAAGCTTCGTCGTAAATATAACTTTTAGTTTATCTATTTCTTTTTTCCTTCATATATTTCTCAGCAAGCAATTGCTTAACTTGATTATAAGTTAACCCAGAATCTGCATTTTTTCTCTTTACTTCAGTAATATCAGTTCCTGTTATAGTAAATCGTTTATCTTTCATTTGTTTTCATCTCCAAAATAAAATCTTTAATAATATTGTTTATTAGTTAAATGGAAAATATGCTCTTAAAGAACTACAAATTAATATCCAAAAAATGTTAAAATAAATGGTAATAAAAAGGTAGGAGATAAAACAATGCATGAAATCTTATTTGGACTATTAGGTTTTGTTTTTCGGATATTGTCATGGCTTGTTACTCAAGTAATCGTTTCCTTTTTTATCGAATATTTGCCACAAAAGTTTTTTGGCTATTCGTTTTATGAGAAAGAAACTGAATTGATTCAAGAGCGAATGGAATTATTGAAGAAAGAAAAGTGGTTTAAACCATACGAAGTATATTTTCTTGAAATAACACAAAGAAAAAGTATTCAAAAGTTAATTTTGAAAGTAAATATGCATGAAATATTATCAAGTGAAGAAAAAAGAATTGAATTTTTAAATGAACTAGATCGTCGATTATTTGATTTAAATTCAAATCGAAAAACGAGCCTCAATTAAGGCTCGCTTTTTTTATTTCTTATAAACTTTTACAGTTACTGTTTTAACTCCCCATTTTAGGGCATTTTTCTGACTTGGGATAAATACATCAATTTTATTACCTTTTAGCGATCCGCCAGTATCACCAGCAATAGCATAACCATAGCCTTCTACATATACTTTAGATCCTAAAGGAATAACTTTTGGGTCAACCGAGATAACTTTTACTTTAGGATTCTTTTTTAAATCTATTCCAGTAGCTGTTTTTCCACTACATCCTTTACAACTACCAGTGTAAGCAGTAGCTTTCATTTTAATTACTTTGTATGGAGTAGCAGATTTAGCTGTTGTTTTTTTAGTTGTTTTTTTCTTAGTTGTAGGTTTAATTTGTAATACTTGATTTACTTTTATAAGATCAGATTTTAAATGATTCCAAACTTTAATTTGAGAAACTGTTACCTTTTGCTTTTTTGCAATTGCAGATAAAGTATCACCAGATTTTACTTTGTAAGTTGCAGCATATGTATTTGTCGTAATTCCCATTGTTAGAACAACAGTAGTAACAAAACATGTTATTAGTTTTTTCATATTTCTCTCTCCTGTCGATTTCTATGTGTCTACTTTACCATGGAAATATGACAGTAAGATTTCAGTAACTTTATTTTATGTTACAAATATATTACCTTTTTTTATAATATTCTATCAATTCTATCTATTTACAACAGTTAAATTCGACAGAAAATGCTTATAAAACCAGTAATAGTAAGGTGTGAAGGCTAAAGGACTTCGCTCCGTTTTGTGTAATTTTGTCATATTAAGCGGCTGATAATTCCTTAAATTAATGGGATTAATAGTGTTTTTTATTAATAAAATCGTTATTTTTACCGATTAACTATTGTTAATGAAGCAAAAAAGAGCCCTTTTATTAACGTTCAATTAAAACGAATGTAACAATTAGTGGAGTTTTGTAATATTTGACGATCATTTTCGTGTAAAGTTTACTAAATTTCATTACTAATTTTTTCTATTTAGATGGACACAAAAAATTAATATTAAAACGGAAGTTTATTTAAAAAAATGCATAAAATGTTTGATTGAACATTATTTCAACAAGCTTGTGTCCCAGTTCATTTTGGTAAAAAGTAGTATGATTAGACTAAATATTTTGAATAATGTATAATAACTAATGTACTTAACAAACCAAAAGGTGGGGTCGTATGTCAACGAATACATATTCACTTACGTGGGATATAGATGTTTTCTTTAAAGGAGGAAGTGAGTCTCCTGAATTTGCAGCATACATAATAGAAGTAACTAGTTTAGTAGAAAGATTAGAGAGACAAGTTTCAATGTTTACTGCTCCAAAAAGCAGTGATGATACTGAGGAATTAAATGATATCATTAGTAATATTGAAGTAATAGGAAAGAAACTATCTCAAGCTAGTGCATTTGTAAGTTGCCTGCAAGCTCAAGACATGGCTGATCAAAAGGCTAATTTATTAAGAGGGACATTAACTCAGCTACATGCAAAATTCTCTACCTCTTTAACAAAATTCCATAGTGAATTAACTAAAATAGAAGATTCTGTTTGGAATACTATTTTAGAAAGTGATGAGTTTAAAGAAATTTCGTTTGTATTAAATGAGCGACGTCAAAAATCAAGCGAATTATTATCTGTTGATCAAGAATCATTAATTACAGCACTTTCTGTGGATGGCTATCACGGATGGGGTCAAATGTATGACACTGTTGTTGGAAAAATGCAAATTGAATACGATGATAAAATTCTATCAGTTGGTCAAGCATCAAATCTATTTTCTTCTAAAGACCGAAATGTTCGAAAAGAGATTTTTGAGAAATGGGAAGAAACATGGGGAAATGAGTCAGATTACTTCGCAAAAATATTAAATCATCTTGCTGGTTTCCGTTTGAGCGTATATGGACAACGTGGATGGAATAATGTATTAAAAGAACCGTTATCAATTAATCGTATGAGCCAAGAGACACTTGATTCAATGTGGGGAGCAATAATTGACAATAAAGCTCCGTTTGTTGAATATCTACAAAGAAAAGCTAAATTACTAGGCGTTGAGAAATTAAGCTGGTATGATTTAGATGCACCTGTTGCAGATACTGACTCTGCTATTTCATATTCTGAAGGTGCAGAATTTATCTTAGATCAGTTCAAGCAATTTGGAGACGAATTAACAGATTTTACTAAGATGGCATTCGAAGATTCTTGGATTGAAGCAGAGGATCGCCCTGGTAAACGTCCTGGTGGATTCTGCACAGGATTTTCTGAGAGTGGTCAATCTCGAATTTTTATGACATATTCAGGAACACCATCGAATGTTTCAACATTAGCTCATGAATTAGGGCATGCTTTCCATTCTTTTGCGATGAAGGATGTTCATACACTTAATAAACATTACGCGATGAATGTTGCTGAAACAGCTTCAACTTTTGCAGAAATGATTGTTGCTGATGCAGCAGTTAAAAATGCAAATTCAGATGAGGAACGTCTTGCTCTTTTAGAAGACAAAATCCAACGAAGTGTTGCATTTTACATGAATATCCATGCTCGCTTCTTATTTGAAACTCGTTTTTATGAAGAGCGTAAAAATGGTGTTGTAAGCAAAAATCGAATAAATGAACTAATGGAAGAAGCTCAAAAAGAGGCATATTGTGGCGCATTGGATGAGTATCATCCACATTTCTGGTCATCAAAATTACATTTCTATATTACGGGTGTACCGTTCTATAACTTCCCATACACATTTGGATACTTATTCTCTTTAGGAATATATGCAAAAGCGTTGGAAGAAGGAAAATCTTATGAACAGAAATACATTGCACTATTAAAAGATACTGCTTCAATGACAGTAGAAGAATTAGCTCAAAAACATTTAGGTGTTGATTTAACGAAACGTGATTTCTGGGAGAAAGCTGTAAAACTATCTCTTAAAGACGTAGAAGAATTTTTATCGATCACTTAAATGATAGCTTTTTATGAAGAGGACTCGTTTAAATACGAGTTCTTTTCCTGTTTTATGTACTTTTATTAAGATTTTTGAAGATTTATTAAAAAGAGATAAGAAAATATGGAGGGGTTTTTTAATCATTACCTCTTTAGTCAGGGGAGTGACTAAATTGAATAGTTTTAAGTTTTTAAAACCATACAAAATTACAATTTTTGCAGCAATCGTTTTTTTATTTTTGGAGTTAGTTGTTGAATTATTTCAACCTTATATTTTATCGAATATCATCAACAACGGGATTGTCCAAAAAGACATGTCTTATGTTACTAAATGGGGATTAGTCATGATTGTGTTATCAATCGTAGCCTTCATTGGTGGTGTATTAAATACTTTCTATGCTACTCATATAGCACAGAGCTACTCTTTTAAATTACGAAAGACGCTTTTTGAGAAAGTACAATCATTTTCATTTACGACTTTCAGTTATTTACCTACTTCGTCAATTATTACTCGTCTTACAAATGACGTTTCACAATTACAAAGTGCAGTATTTATGAGTTTAAGGATCATTTTAAGAGCACCACTAATCGTAGTTGGTAGTGTTGTTATGGCATTAATTTTGGATTGGAAACTATCATTAGTAATTTCATTAATTTTGCCGTTCTTATTTATCTTTCTAAACTGGATGGTAAAAAAAGGTAGAAGACTATTTAAAAATGTTCAAGATAATGTAGATGTTGTAAATAGCGTCCTTAGAGAAAATTTAGTTGGAATGAAATTAATTAAAGCATTCGTAAGAAATAACTATGAAAATAAACGTTTTCAACATATAAATCAAAATCTAAAACAAAAAACATCAGTTGCATTAAGAACGATGGAAATAACGATGCCGGTTATGCTTCTGTTTATGAATGCATGTATTTTAATCGTATTATGGTTTGGTAATAGTAAAGTACATTCACATGAAACAAATATTGGAAATATCGTTGCAATCGTGAATTATATTTCTCGTATCACTTCATCTTTTTCGGTTTTCTCTTTTATTATTAGTGCGTTCTCAAGAATGAGAGCCTCTTCAGAACGAATCGATGAAATTTTAACGATTGAAGAAGACTTTGTAGAAAAGAACGAAGGAAACAAAATCGAAAATCGTTTAGAAGGTAAAATTCAATTTCATCAAGTTTCTTTCAGTTATCCAAATGATGAAACGAGTGTTTTAAAAAATATCTCATTTGTTGCTTATCCAGAGCAAACAATTGCTATATTAGGTTCAACAGGATCCGGGAAAACATCATTATTTCAATTAATCCCTCGTTTATATGATGTTAACTCTGGAACTATTTTAATTGATGATCAAGATAGTAGAAAAATAAATAGTAAACAGTTAAGGGGACAAATAGGGTATGTACCTCAAGAAGCATTGTTATTTACTGGGACGATTAAAGAGAATTTATTAATGGGGAGAGAGACTGCAACAGATGAAGAAATTTATTCAGCTGCAAAGCATGCTCAAATTCATGATACAATTTTGTCTTTCCCAAATGGATATGAGAGTTTAATCGGTCAAAAAGGTGTTAATCTTTCAGGTGGTCAAAAACAAAGACTTGCAATCGCAAGAGCAATTATTAGAAGGCCAAGTATTTTATTACTCGACGATAGCACAAGCGCATTAGATTTAAAAACTGAAGCTAGTTTACTCGAAGCTTTAAAAGAATACCAATGTACAACTTTAATTATTACTCAAAAAATTAGCACGGCTAAAAAGGCAGATAAAATTTTAATTATTGACGAAGGTGAACTAGTAGAAAAAGGAACGCATGAAACTTTATTAAGAAGTTCCAAACTTTATAAAGCAATCTACTATTCACAATACGGAAAGGAGGAAATTCAAAATGTTAAAGGAGCTAACTAAACCTTTCCAATATAAACAATTAGCGCTCACCAAAAATAAGAAACAAAAGGAACGTGCAAACAACGTTTCATCAACAGTCAAAAGAATTTGGA
The DNA here is from genome assembly GCF_002556365.1 of Bacillus sp. AFS002410. NCBI lineage: Bacteria > Bacillati > Bacillota > Bacilli > Caryophanales > Bacillaceae > Bacillus > Bacillus sp. AFS002410. The sequence continues at coordinate 11,513 of NZ_NUEU01000080.1, read as the reverse complement.
ATTATTTAGCGCTAATGAAGGGAAAACTAGTTGTCGTACTTTTTTTAGTTTTAGCAAGTGCTGGTCTTGGATTATTAGGACCTGTATTAGTTGGATATTCAATCGACCATTATATTTTAAAAAATAATTTAAGTGGTCTATCTTGGCTAATACTCGCTTTAGTGTTCATCTATGTAGGTTATTCTGCATCATTATTTTTACAAAATTTTTGGATGATCGATATTGCTCAAAATACAGTAACTAAAATGAGAACAGAATTATTTAATATGTTTCACAAGTTGCCAATGTCATTTTTTGAAAAGAGACAACACGGTGAATTAATGAGTCGTGTTACGAATGATTTAGAAAATGTAAGCTCAACATTAAATACATCTGTAATCCAAGTATTTTCAAGTGTGTTAACTTTAGTCGGGACTGTTTCAGTTATGCTTTGGTATAGTCCAATCTTAACTTTACTGACACTTTCGATAGTACCAGTTTTAATTGTCGGGATTAGATGGATTACAAATCGTACAGGTCAGCTTTATAAAATCCAACAGCGAAATTTAGGGGAATTAAATGGTTTTATAGAAGAAACTGTATCTGGGCAAAGAATTATTAAAACTTTTTCACAAGAAGATAAAATGATTCGAGATTTTTTAAATAAAAATGAAAAACTGAAAAACTCTGGATTTTGGGCATTTATTTTCGCTGGATTGATTCCAAAGTTCATGAACGTTTTAAACAATGTAAGTTTTGCGATTATTGCAGGGATTGGCGGATACTTTGCGTATAAAGGTCATATTTCAATCGGTACAATTGTTGTATTTACGGAGTATTCAAGACAATTTACACGTCCACTAAATGATTTATCAAATCAATTTAATACATTACTATCCGCTATCGCTGGAGCAGAACGAGTATTTTCAATTATTGATGAAGATATTGAAGCAAGCGACGAATCTCACATCGTAAATGATCAAAAAGTAATTTTAGGTGAAGTTGAATATAAAAACGTTGGCTTCTCATACGGTAAAGATACAAATACTTTATCAAATGTTTCATTCAAAGCGTCACCAGGTGAGACTGTAGCTTTAATTGGACCTACAGGAGCGGGTAAAACGACAGTAGTAAATTTACTTTCACGCTTTTATCAAATCAATAGTGGTGATATACTCATAGATGGTGTAAGTATTGATCAATATTCTAGAAAAAACTTAAGACAACAAATGGCATTTGTTTTACAAGATTCATTTTTATTTAAAGGAACTATTCGAGAAAATATAAGATATGGTCGTTTAGATGCAACAGATGAGGAAGTAGAAGAAGCGGCTAAACTAGCTAATGCACATAGTTTTATTATGAAATCTTCGACAGGATATGATACAATTTTACAACAAGATGATCAGCAAATTAGTCAAGGTCAAAAGCAACTTCTCTCAATTGCTAGAGCAATTCTAGCAAATCCAGCAATTTTAATTTTAGATGAAGCAACAAGTAGCATCGATACAATCACAGAAATTAAAATTCAAGAAGCTTTACAAAGACTAATGCAAGGCCGAACTAGCTTTGTTATTGCGCATCGACTAAATACAATTAAAAATGCTAATCAGATACTTGTTTTGAAAAATGGAATGTGTATTGAGAGAGGTTCACATGAAGAATTAATCGATAAACAAGGCTTTTACTATGAATTAGTAAAACATCAGGGGATGAATGAAGAGCATATACAATAAAGGGTGGAAGCATGGATTACAATTCGTTTAAAGAAATTATTCACGGAAGAAGAAGTATTCGAAAATATACTGATCAAGCAGTTTCAAATGAAGTGATTGAAGAAATCATCGACTGCGCACGTTATGCTCCAAGTGATACAAACTCACAAACTTGGGAATTTATCATTATTAAAAACACAGACAAAATTAAAAAAATTGAAGAAATGACATGGGATTCATTACATGAAGTTGCTGAAAAAGCTAAAGAAAAAGGCCTAGAAAAAGAAGGGAAATTACTAGTTCGTTCTTTTGGACCATACGCAACTGCATTTAGAGAAGCACCAGTCTTAATCATTTGTTTAGCAACACCTTACGAATCAAAATTCAGAACAAAAATCTTTGATCCAATCGGATTTGTCGAAAATGAAGTTTGGAAAGAAGAAGGAATTAAAAGTAGCTGTCTAGCATCACAAAACTTAATGTTAGCAGCACATGCACTAGGATTAGGAACTTGCCCAATGACAGGTCCAGTCCTACTAGCACAAGATAAACTAAGAACGTACCTAGATATACAAGAAAACCGTGAAATCAACATGGTAATCTCACTTGGCTATCCATCTGAGCCAGCAAAAAAACTTGCACGTAAAGATGTAGCAGAAATTATCCGCTACGTTGATTAATTATTGATCGACCCACAAGGGAAATACAATTCCTTGTGGGTTTTTTGTTGTTTTTTCGTGAACTTGAAGAAGAAGTGGGTGGGGAATAACGAAAACAATATGAAATTATGGAAAATTGTTGAGAAATCGTGATATACAATGTGAAATTACGGAAAATCAACGGGAAATCATGGGGAACAATCTGAAATTATGGAAAATCGAAGAGAAATCGTGATATACAATGTAAAATCACGGAAGATTAACAAGAATTAGTGTGGAACAACCTGAAATTATGAAAAATCAAAGAGAAAACGTGATGAATAATGTGAAATTACGAATATATCAACGGGAACTAGTGATATATCAACCTGTTTTAATACTTTATCAACGACTTTCAGTAATATATCAACGAAGTTCACAACTTTATCAATATAGTTCACTTAGTGTTCGTGGTTTTTAATAGCGTCTCATTTGTCAGGTAGCTGCATTAAATAAGGTCGAGCGTCTTATGAACTAAAAGTGAGGAAATATGAACAAAAACAAGCAATTTATGCACAAATTTTCCTGCTTTATGCACGAAGTTCACAACTTTATGATCAAAGTACATAATTTGTTCGTATTTCAAAATCATGCTAACACATTAAATTATGCAATTTTACTTCTATTCTAAAAATTATACTAGTATAAAATAACGTTTGAATTTATATAAGTATATCTGTATAATTACTCAAGTGACTAAAAAGTAGAAGATTTTTTATATTGAAAGGTGTAGTATCATCATGGATTCATCAAAAAAATTAGGTGTAATGGGTTTATCATTTTTAAGTATTAATGCAATATTAGGATTACGTAATATTGCTTTTGCTTCAACAATCGGTCCTTCCGCGTTATTTTATTGGATTGTTGCAGCGTTAATATATTTTATTCCAATTGGATTAATTGTAGCTGAATTATCTACTACCTATCCTAATCAAGGCGGTATGGGCGTTTGGGTTCGAAAAGCATTTGGGGAAAAGGCTTCATTTTTATGTTCTTGGTTTTTCTGGATTGCTAATTTTACGTATTATCCATCACTTTTATTAACAACAACTATTGCAATTGCATATGGAATTAACCAGCCACAAATGGCTAGTCATCCGATGAAAACGGCAATTATTTCTAGTGTGATATTTTGGATTGTTACTTTACTAACATTAAAAGGTACAAAAATGAGTGGAAGACTTGCATCAATCGGTGCACCACTTGGGGTATTAGTGCCAGCAATTTTAATCTTTGGTTTTGGTTTTTATAGTATGTTTAGTGGCGAGCCAAGTGCAACACACTTTACTCAAAGTTCAATCATGCCAAATAATCTATCGTTTGGAACAATTATGTTTTTGTCTACATTAATGTTTGGTTTTTCAGGCGCAGAAATGCTTGGAACAATTGCAGGGAATGTAAGAAATCCTCAAAAAACATTTCCAAGAGCAATTTTTATAACTTCAATCATTATTGCAGCAGTATATATCCTTGCAACAGTAGCATTTCAATTTGTTATTACAATTTCATCTGATCAAACAGCGACAGCACTTTACTTGTTTGCAGATAAAGTAACATCTCAATTCGGATTGAATTTTTCACTTTCACAAATTTTAGGAATCTGCTTTCTATTAGCATTTGTTGGATCTCTGTCATTTTTAATTTTGAATCCAAGTGTCATGATTGCTGAAAGTGCAAAAGATGTACTTCCTAAAAATTTACTAAAAGAAAATAAAGATGGAATGCCATCATTTTTAGTTTTAGGTCAAGCGGGTGCGGTTACGTTAATTTTAATTCTTTCAGCTTTTGTGCCTAGTGTGTCTAAAGCTTTGAATATGTTGATTTTAATGTCAACATTAGCATTTTTCATACCATATGTATTTTTAATTAGCGCATATATTAAACTTCGCATGACTGACAAAGAAATTGAAAGACCATTTAAAATTAAAAAAACTTCAGTTGCAATATTTGTTGCGGTAGTAGGGATGATCTCAGTAGTTGGTACAATCGGATTAACACTAATTCCTGCACCAGATACAACTTTATTAGAGTATTTACCAATTGTACTAGGGCCGATTTTATTTGGATGTATCGGATTTATCCTATATGCTAACGGAACAAAAGGTAAGAAAGACCGAATGAAAAACTAATAAAAAACACCTAAATTATTTAATAAAATAATTTAGGTGTTTTTTTAATTTCTTTAGAAAAGAGACTCTAATTCAGTTACTAATGAACCAACATAGTCTACAGCTTCTTTAATTGGTGCACTCGTCGTTAAATCAACACCAGCCATTTTTAAAAGTTCAACTGGTTTCTTTGATCCACCTGTTTTTAAAACTTCGATCCAAGCGTCGATAACTGGTTGTCCCTCTGTAGCAACTCTTCGCGAAATAGCAGTAGATGCAGTTAAACCAGCAGAGTAAGTATATGGATAAAGACCCATATAATAATGTGGCTGGCGCATCCAAGTTAAGCTTGCACCTTCATCGATTTCGACTGAATCTCCCCAGAATTCCTTCAGAACATTGCCTTTAACCTCACAGAATGTTGACGCTGTAAGAGGAGTACCTTTTTCAGCAAGCTCATAAACTCTTCGTTGGAATTCACCTTCAAGTAAATGAGTTACAAAATTATGATAATAAGTACCTAATAATTGAAGGATTACCCAACGCTTCATTTGTGGATCATTTGTCTGTTTTAGTAAATATTGTCCTAATAACATCTCATTAAATGTTGAAGGGGCTTCAACGAAATACATTGAAGGACGTGTATTGACAACACGTTGGTATTTATTTGCATAGTAAAAATGTCCAGCATGACCAAGCTCATGTGCAAGTACAAATGCATTTCGCATCGTATCCTGCCAGCTTATTAAAATGTAAGGATGTACACCATAAGGACTAGAACAGAAAGCACCCGTTGATTTTCCTACATTATCGCAATAATCAATCCAGCGCTCATCAAAAGCTTTTTCCATGACTGAAATGTAATCAGGTCCCATGACTTCTAGTGATTTTAAGATGGTTTCTTTAGCTTCTTCATATGTTGTACTTGGATTGAAATCGGGATCTAAAGGTGCTTTTAAATCGTAGAAATGAAGCGTTTCAAGTCCAAGTTGTTTTTTCTTTAAGTTTGCTAGTTTACGCATATGTGGAGCAAGTTCCTTATAAATAATGTTTAATTGATTATGATACATTTCTAAAGAAACTTTATGATTTTCTAATAGCATGTGAGTGACTGAATCATATTTACGTAATTTACTTAAAGCAACTTCTTTATTTACTTGAGTTGCATAAACAGCAGCATATGTATTTTTGTATTGGTTAAGAGTTTTAGTGAACGATTGATAAGCTTCTTTACGGACTGTATGATTTGGAGAGAATTCGTATAAATTTTCAAACATAGCGAACGAATTTTCTAATTCTTTTCCGTTATCATCTTCGAATGTTTCGAATTTTAAATCAGCGGATTTACTTGTTTGGTAAATTCGATATGGGGCAGAAGTGACTTCTCCAAGTGCTGCTAAAGCCTCTTCAGTTTCAGGAAGTAATTTATGTTGCTTAGATGCAATAATGTCTTCTAATAATAATTTAAATACTTCAATTTCTTTTTCTTCTTTTATAAACGCTTCTAACATTTCATTATTTAAGTTTAATAGTTCAGACTGTATAAATGTTAAAATTGTATTCGCTTTCGTACTTAAGCTTGAGAACTGTAAACTATCAGATTGGTTTTGTGGATCAGACCCATCTCCAGACTGACGTAAGCTTACATAAGTACCGCAACGAATTAATTGAAGCATAATTGATTCATAAGTTAATAATGTCTTTTTTAAATATTCCGCGGATTTTAAAACAGAACCTTTTAATGACTTTGCCTCAACTAAATCATTTTCAATAAGCTCTAAAGCATCTAACCATTCTGCACGAGTTGGATATAAATCCTCTAATTTCCATGTCATTTCAGTTGGTACTTCAACACGATTTAATCGCTTTACTAACATTTTTTCCATCAAATTGCCTCCTTTAATAGTAGTTGGTACGAGTCTATTATACTGTATAAAAACAAAATAAGGGTGAAATTATTCGATAAAATTGAAAATTATAACAATTAAAGTGCACAAGATGTCATTATTTTGATAAAATTAATTGAATTTGGTTGAAAATTTTAATATTTATAAAAATTCTTGGAAAGAAATTTTATATGTTAGGAAAGGGGTTTTTTAATAACTGATGAAAAAATTTAAAATGATTTGTTTTCTAGCTTTTGCAACTGTCGCGCTATCAGCATGTACAATTAAAAAGCCTCCACAAAATTTGGCAATCCATGCAGATGGTAGCTTTGATTCAAAAAGTATTGGAATCAAAGTGGACTCGTCACTTCCAAAAGACGCAAAACTTAGTCTAATTTTTCAAGATGATGCATCTAAGAGTATAGTCTATAAAACTACTATTAAAACAGACGAAAAGGGTTCTGCATATAAGAAAATTTTATTAGACATAAACAATAAAAAATTAACAGGATTATTATTTTTTAAGCCTGAAGAACAACCAATAGCAATCCAAGATAAATTTGGTAAATATGGTGAAAACATTAGATCGAATGCAATTGGTTATTCAGTAGGGAAAAAGAATAACGAAAAGTATATGTATATTAAGCAATATGGAACGTTCTTGAAATTTGGCAAGTTGAGAAATTCAGGAAATATTATTTATTACAAAGAAAAGATAAAGCCTATAAAGGAGGGAAAATAATGATACAAACAAGTAGAATTATTTCTAAATACCTTCTTCAATTTTGTTTAACCATATTTGGAATCGGTTTAATTACCGCGACTTCTTTTACTTTATTGTTACCAAAAGGAGAGCGCTTAGTGGAGTTTTGGAACCAACTACAAATCTTTTTTTGGAGCTTTTTTTATTTCAGTCATTTAGAAGTATACTTAAAAGATTTTCAATATGTTCCTTTTTCTTCCGTATTTTTAGAACCTTATATGTATTCATTTACGATCCTTTTTTTTGCGTTTTTAATTTCCATCATCGCAGCTTTAATTTTATCTTATGCTGTTAATATTGGACCAAAATCAGTTAGAAAAATAATAAATAGTGTACTATTTTTCATGCAATCAATACCAGATGTTATCATGATTTGTGGATTACAAATTTTCTTTTTATGGATTTTTAACAAAACGGGGGTTAAAATTGTAGACCCAGTAAACGGTTTTGAATCAAAAGCCTATGCATTACCGATCTTTCTTGTCTCAATCATTCCAACAATTCAACTATTCCAAATGTTATGTCTGGCTATTCAAGAAGAAAAAATTAAAGACTATGTAGAGTACGCAAAAGCAAAAGGTCTCTCAAATTCTTGGATTATGATTCGTCATATTTTACGAAATGTAACGATTACATTATTAAGTAATAGTAAGTTAATATTTTGGTTAATGATTTCGAATTTATTAATAGTAGAAAAATTTTTTAATATGCAAGGTTATTTTACATTTTTATTTAATAATACTGGTTCTCCTGAAATCTTTTTTATGGCGCTAGTTTTACTATTTATCCCTTTCTTTCTATTAGAAATTATCTTTAAACAAATTGTTAATAAAATGAAAGGGGGAGAAGCAGTATGAAGATAAAGAAGTATTTACCTATATTAATAGGAAGCTTTATCATATTAGGTTTAATTATCTTTAGTTTTATTTATACGTACTTTATAAAAGATACATTAAAGCCACCCCCTTCGCTGTTATACAATGCTAAAGGAAGATTAATCGATACAACAGGTTATCCTCCAAGCTTAAAATATATCTTCGGGGTAGACAGATTTGGAAGAGATGTATTTTGGATGGTAATTGACGGTGCTAAATACACATTATCCATTGCAATTATAGTAGGATTAATGAGAGTTGTATTTGGAGGAATATTAGGGGCATTTTTTGGCTTTGTAAATGGTAAATGGTTAAAAATTATTGAACCAATTATAAACGCTTTCCGTTTTGTTCCTGCAGTCATCATTTTATTTCCTTTTTTTGTATTGTTAAATGATGTTTCAGAAGCAACAAAGGAAAAAACAATTGCGATCCAACTTTCTTTATTGATTATAATTTCAATACCAGTATTGATGAATTCAATTGGTGAAGAAGTAAGAGACTATTTAAAAAACGATTTTATAACGAGCTCTAAAATCATTGGCGCTAGAAATAGCTGGATTAGAAGAAAACATGTCTTACCATATCTTCGAAGCCGTGTTTTATTATTATTTGTCCAACAGACAATTCAAACTTTATTTTTACTAACTCAATTAGCTGTTTTTAAACTATTTATTGGTGGTGTGAAAATTCTTTATCTAGACCTCGGAGTTGACAGACCGATGTCTAAAGCAAACGAATGGTCAGCAATGATTGGTGCCAATTATATAGAACTATCGATAGACACCTGGGTAATTGTAGGACCAAGTATAGCTTTTATCGTCTCAATTTTTGCTTTTAACCTAATTAAATTAGGGATTGAACGATTAATGGAGGACCAGGGACCTACTATTAAAAAGAATCAACCAATTGAAGAGAAATCCTTTTATCCTGAATTAGATGATTTTGATTTTGTGAATAAGGAAAAATTAACTGGAGCAACTGATTTAAAAGAGAAAGTACCTCAAAGTGTACAACTTGTAAGTAGATGATTTATTTGTCGTGAGCCTTTGTTCTAAATTTAGAGCAAAGGTTTTATTTTTTTTAGCTAAATGGGGTTTTTTTGTACTATTAATGTATATTTTTGATTTCTTATGCAACTAACTGGCAGTTTAGTTGCATAAGGTTTTCGTTTGGAAAATGTAGAATTTTAATAGGTAACACTAAAAATCTGAGAGGGGAAAAAATGAAAAATAAAGCAGTAGACAACTTTTTTAATTCAGCTATTTACTATTGCAACTTAGTTGAAAATTTTAATTCCAATCAGGAAAATGACAAATTAAAAAATCTTGTTATTTCACTATTGGACTTATATTCCAAAGCCCTGCTTCTTCCAGATGTTGAACCTAAAAATGCCGATTCATATGAATTTGATGTATTTCTTCCTCAAATAAACTTTGAACAATACGATTGGTACTGGGTGCTCTTTAACCCATACAATTTAAACAATATAGAGGAACCTGTATTTGGAAGTTTATCCGACGATATCTTAGATATTTATAAAGATGTTAAAGAAGGAATTTTATTATATGACCAGAATGAACAATTAGAAGCGATTTGGCATTGGAAATTTCATTTCCAAGCACACTGGGGTAGGCACGCTGTTGATGCGATACGTGCATTACATTCCATAAATTTTAATTAATCCTTGTTCAACTAAAGCATGCATTAGTTGAACAACACTTAGGGGCTGAACGATCAGTTCCTTTCTCACTTTCTGGAAGTATAGATTAATAAAAGGGCTCTTAAAAAAATAATATTGATTTACTTATGAAAAGGGGATTTTATATGATATTGGAAGCCGTTATGCTACAAGTTAAGGAAGGTATGGAAAATGACTATGAAGACGCATTTCGTGGGGCGTCAGAAATAATTTCTTCAATGAAAGGTTACATATCTCACGAATTACAGCGTTGTATGGAAGTAAAGGGGAAATATATACTACTAGTTCATTGGGAAACATTAGAAGATCATACAGTCGCATTTAGGCAATCTAACGAGTATCAAGAATGGAAAAAGCAATTACATCATTTTTATGACCCGTTTCCGACAGTCGAACATTTTAAAAGAGTTAAACTTTAGTAAGTCTTATTCAACTAAAGCATGCGTTAGTTCTACAGACTGATCGACTATTTAGTCGATTTGTTTTTGCACTAAATGACAGTTTAGATTGCAATCTAATAATCTGAATAAAACCAGTAGTAATATATACCTGTCCACTTAATTTTGTGTGAAATACTAAATGAATAAAGAAAAGTCAATTCGAAAATGAAGGACTTAAACGGATTGTATAGAAATAGAATTAAGTATTGATGGAAAATGTTATTAACTTTACGGAGGATAATATTATGGAGCAAGCTGTTGAACGAGTTTTTAAGAAAGAAATTTTACTAAATGCAGCTTCACAATTTGGGATAACCGTCGATGAAAAGCCACTCGGTGATTTTGAAAACTATATATTTAAAGGATATACAAAGGACGGAATTCCGAAAGTATTACGTTTAACTCATTCTTCTCATCGTTTAAAGGAAGAAATTGAAGCAGAGTTAATGTTTGTAAAATTTGTAAGTGAAAACGATGCGAACGTGGCTGGATCATTAGTTTCATTACATGGGAATTTGGTTGAAGAGCACATTGCTAGTGATGGGACGAGCTTCTTTGCTTCAATGTTTGAATTCGCAGAAGGAAAATTAGTAGACCGCATGAATCCAAATGAGTGGAATGATGATTTGATGTATGCTTGGGGGAAGACAATTGGAAAGCTACACGCTTTAACAGTAAATTACCCAAAAACAACAAACAGAGAACATTTGTCTGAAAATGCGTACGTAAATGGAATTCTAAAACATGAAGAGCTTGGTCTATATACAAAAAGACTTATGGAAGAAATACAAGGTTACGAGAGAAAAGATGATTCATATGGTTTGATTCATAGTGATTTACATTTTCAGAACTTCTTTATAAATGAAGAGGGCAAAATTACGGCTTTTGATTTTGATGATCTACATTATAATTATTTTATTTCCGATATCGCAATCGTATTGTATTATTCTGCTTGGGTAAGTAAGGATTCAATTGAAGAAAAGTCACAATTTGCACGAAAACAACTAGAAGTATTTAAAAAAGGATATGAAACGGAATTTCTACTAGAGGATGAATGGTATAATAGAATATCTGCGTTTTTAAAGTTAAGAGATCATACAGTGTTTTATGTATTAACAATGAAATATGAAGGGGAAGACAAAACTCAAAGAATAATTGAACTATGTGAAGAAATTCGTCAAAGAATTATTAGTGATAAGGCAATTATTGAAATTTAATTTGAAAAATATTCATAAAAAACCTCGGAAACCCTATTGAGTGTCCGAGGTTTTATTTATTTCATTTTGCAGGGGATAATTTTATTACTAAATAAATATATTTGATATTGAACTAAACCAGCTAATAGTT
>NZ_NUEU01000034.1:0-34066 GCF_002556365.1 Bacillus sp. AFS002410 | reverse complement strand
AAAACTGCAAATAAATTTGGAAAATCTGCAAATAAAATAATCAAATCTGCAATTAAAATCTGGATAACTGCAAATAAGACCGCGAATCACCAAGAAATAGTGCGAATGAATAAGAAAAGTAGGGTTATTAACAATAAAATAGACCGAGGTTCAACGGAGAAACTATGATTCGACCCCCTCTAGGCTCAGTCTGCACGATTTATCAACAATTATCGTTACTATATCAACAAAAACCACTATTATATCAACAAAAATAACCACGATATCAACAAAGTTCACATCTTTATCAACAAAGTTCACTAAGTGTTCGCCTTTTTCAAAATTCAGCAAGCCTTTTTATTTAAAAACATGATTCCATAAAGGAGACTGCTCTCTTACAACTTCCATAAACGTACGAGCAGCGCGGGACTGCCATCTGTTTTTATGCCAAGACATAATTGTTGATACACTCCCTAAATTTGTATCCCAATTTATGATTTTCAGTTTGTTTTGCTGCATTTCACTTTGAACTGTTACGAGTGGTAGCATCGAAATTCCTAGTCCGCACATTACACATTGTTTAATTGCCTCCACACTCCAAAATTCCATTCCAGACTCAGTTGCGATGCCTTTGCTTCTTAGAAAAGCTTCAAAATAATCGCGATAGCTACCTTGTTCTGTGAGGATTATGTTTTCATTCGTATTTAGTTTAAACGATGAAAGTATTCTAGTATCAGATTCTGGAGGAAGCAAAATAACAAGAGGTTCTTCGATAAGTGTTTCCATGTATAAATCGGAGTCCGTTAGTGGGGCCTGTAGGAAAAAGGCAATATCAAGATCTCCTCTCCGTAATTCATCTTGTAATTCCCAGCATGAACCAGATTTCATTAATATATTTACTTTTGGATTTTGCGATCGAAATGCTTGAATGATTTGTGGAAGACGATAAATCGTTAAAGATTCAGGTGCACCAATTTTTAATGTTACTACTTCTTCATTTTCCATTTGAAACACATCTTTTGCTTTCGTATAGAGCTGAATCATTTCAATCGCGTGAACTAGAAAATTTTCACCGACGTCAGTCAGTTGAACTTTTTTGCCAATACGGTCAAATAAAGGTACACCTAATTCTTGTTCAAGTGCTTGAATATGTGCGGTAATTGTAGATTGTGCATATCCGAGATGGACAGCGGCTCTAGAAAATCCACCCATATCCACAATTGACTTAAAGGTTACTAAATGACGGATTTCCATATAAACCTCCAATGTATCGAAATTTCCGATGGATTATATCGTAACTATTCATTTTACCGATTGAAAGTCGGTTCATATAATTAAAGTATACGAGATTACAATTTGTTTCAATAACTTTTGGAGGGATAATGATGAGGAATCGAAAAATTGGTTTTCTGTTGCTCAGCGGATTGATGATTGGACCTATTTTAGGTTCGGGAATTATTATTTTACCACCCGCAGTGTATGAAACTGCTGGGAATTATGCTATTTTTGCATGGATTATTATGCTTGGATTAAGTTTAATTTTTGCACTAATGTTTGGTAAATTAAGTTTGATGATCCCGGGAGATTCTGGAGTGCCATTAGCAGTTGAACGTGCATTTGGTACACAAATAAAAAATCTTTCAGCCATTTTCTTTTTATTAGCAGTTTGCTTTGGGCCTATTGCCGTTACAGGTACGGCAGGTCATTATTTACAATTACTGACGAATCAAAGTTTTTTCAATGAAAAGTGGCTAGCTTTAGGAATCGTATGTTTTGTTTACATCATTTTAACGAGAAGTATAGCTGATATTGGTAAATTTGCGTTTTTCATGTCTAGCTTTATTGTTGTGACATTGATAGTCGGGAGTGTTCACACATTATTTACAGTTGATGGAAGCTTCACTTTAGAAAGTCCCATTACTGTTTCTAATTTTGGGGAAAGTTTACTTTTATTATTTTGGGCTTTAATTGGGTGGGAAGTAATCGGTAGCTATTCTTTAGAAGTAAATACTCCTGAACGAACAATTCCAAGAGCTGTAATATTGAGTTTTTCTATCATAGCAGTTGTCAGTTTAACAGTCGCATTTGCTTTTCAGTGGATTCACTCTAAAAATGGAGATAGTATGGATCAATCTTTAGCACCGTTACTTCAAAGTTTATTTGGAAGTTGGTCAACTCCAATTATTTCATCAATTACAATTGCGCTTTGCATTAGTACAGTGCTATTAGTAATCGGAGCAGTATCAAGACTAATCACCGATCAAGCAAAAAATGGTTTATTACCTTCTTGGCTTTCTTTTAAAAATAAAAATAATGTAGCAACTCGTTCATTATTTATTTTGTTCTGCGTTCACATTATCGTATTTATCCTTTATTATAACGGTTTTCTTAGTATACAAACTCTTGTAGCAATTGCAAATGCATTCTTTCTATGTAACGCTTTACTAGGAGTTTTAGCCTGTTTTCGATTATTTGATTCTGTATTTTTTAAAATCGGTTCATTACTTTTAGCAGTGTGCTTTTTAGGAATACTCGTGTTTTCTTCAACAATTATTCTTGGAGTGATCACATTAATTTCATTGTACTTTATTTGGCTTCAAAAAAGAGATTCCAAACAACATGATCATATTCTACAGGTTGGAAATGAATAAAAGGATAGTAGAGAAACTTCAATCAAAAGAAGTTTCTTTTTTTTTTGAAAAAGTAATAATAATTCCTTTTTATGTATATTTATGTTTAATGAAAAAATGGTAGTGTCTATAAAACAGATCAGTTTTCTTGAGATGAAGAAAAGTTTAATCAATCCATATTTTTATACTAAGAGTGAGTATGGTGGTAGGAGTTGTTTTGTTAGAGTTGTGTATTTTAAAAAAATAAATATAGGCTTATTACTTATGGGAATGATTGTGAATGGCTAATATAGCACATATGAATCTAAAGTTTTTTAGTGAAATATGATTAAGGAATATTTGGATAATCGTGACAAAACGATATAACGGTAAAATGTAAATGTGTATATATACTTGATAAAAATATAGTCTGACTCTAAGAAAAATCGTTGCATTTCTAGAAGAATATTTTTTGCTCTTTGTATCACATTTTCAAGTTGAAATTGTTTCATTGTTTCCTTTAATAATTAATATTTATACATTTTTTCTATTTATTTCCAATCCGTTTAGAAAAATTAAAGATAGAATTATCATTTAAGAAATTAAACAATAAAAACGGAAAAACTCGAAAAAAAATAGAGCGAGAAAAATCCATATTCCATATGGTTTTATGCCTTAATTTTGTTTTATTTTAAATAGTTTTTTAAAAAAATAAAGTCATAATTTCTTTACATTCAAAAAATTGCTCGTTATAATGAAACCAAATTTGATAATTAGTGTGTCCTTCGGGGTCGGGTGAAAATCCCAACCGGCGGTGTTGTATATTTTTATACTAAGCCCGTGAGCTTCATATAGATTTTTTATATGTTGCTGATCTAGTTAGAATCTAGAGCCGACAGTATAGTCTGGATGGGAGAAGGATGGAGTGCATATATGGATAGTTGTTTGTTTTTTTCAAATTTACTACTCATATAGGCTTAGTTCGTTGTGCTTAATTAGTAGGTACAACAATAGACGTGCTACAATACTGTCTTTTAACAGATACATATTGTACTAGCGTTTATTTAAGTATGCTTCCTTTCTTAAACATCTATTGCCCCTTAGGAGTTTTCTAAGGGGCTTTTTCACTTTTTCAAATTAATTTGAATTAGAAGGTGTGATAAGGTGGATCAACTAGTTATGAAATTAGAGTTGGATCTTACAAAGTCATTTATTGGACTTGAGTGTAATACGCTTCTTTGGAATGAGGTGACAAAACTTGTTTACTGGAATCATTGAGGAAATAGGAACAGTAAAAAATATCGTAAAAAAAGGTAAAACTTTAGTGTTAACAGTTGAAGCATTACAGATTCTTGAGGATGTTCATCTAGGAGACAGTATCTCTGTTAATGGTGTTTGTTTAACTGTTACCGATTTTACTAAAAATGAATTTTCTGTTGATGTTATGCCTGAAACATTTCAAGCATCTAATCTAAGTACATTGGCTTCTGGTCAAAAAGTAAATTTAGAGCGAGCAATGGCTGCAAATGGTAGGTTTGGTGGGCATGTTGTATCTGGACATATTGATGGTACAGGTAAAATAGTTGCCGTTAATTCAATGGAAAATGCTGTGGTCTATAAAATTAATATTCCGAGTCGATTTGCTAAATATTGTATTCAAAAAGGTAGCATAACGATTGACGGTACAAGTTTAACAATATTTGAAGTTGAAACTGATCTTGTAATGATTTCTTTAATTCCTCATACTCGCTCACATACAATTTTAGGTAGTAAAAAAGTTGGAGACGTTGTTAATATTGAATTTGATTTATTAGGTAAGTATGTCGAGAAAATGCTTGGTATGGCTGAGAAGAAAAAGGAATCTTCAATAACAACTTCATTTTTATCTCAAAATGGTTATATATAAAGGAGTAGGCTCATGTTCTCTAAAATAGAAGAAGCAATTGAAGACTTGAAAAATGGAAAAATAATTATTGTTTGTGATGATGAAGACAGGGAGAATGAAGGAGATTTTGTTGTCATAGGAGAATATGCAACTCCTGAAAATATTAATTTTATGGCTACATATGGTCGTGGATTAATTTGTGCGCCGGTTTCTGAAAAAATAGCAAAGAAGCTAGATTTATATGAAATGGTAGCAAAAAATACAGATTCTCACGGTACTGCTTTTACAGTAAGTATTGATCATGCTGATTCTACTACTGGTATTTCGGCATTTGAACGTTCTCATACTGTTTTGCAAATGTTAAATGAGGAATCAACTGGAGCAGATTTTAAAAGACCTGGGCATATGTTTCCACTTGTCGCTAAAAACGGAGGCGTTATTGAGCGACCAGGTCATACTGAAGCAGCGGTGGATTTAGCTCGAATGGCCGGTTCAAAAGAAGTTGGTGTCATTTGTGAAATTATGAATGATGATGGAACGATGGCACGAGTGCCAGATTTAATTCAAGTCGCAAACAAGTTTAATTTAAAAATGATTACGATTAAAGATTTAATTCATTATAGACGTGAAACTGAACAACTTGTACAAAGAGAAGTTGAAATTAAATTACCAACTGATTTTGGTGATTTTAAAATGATTGGATATACAAATGAAATCGATGGTAAGGAACATATCGCGATTGTAAAAGGTAAAGTTGACGATGGTGAACCAGCACTTGTACGTATTCATTCGGAATGTTTAACAGGCGATGTTTTCGGATCATGTCGTTGTGACTGTGGACCTCAGTTACAATCCACACTATCGATGATTGAAGAGGCTGGAAAAGGCGTAATTGTTTATATGCGCCAAGAAGGTAGAGGAATTGGATTACTCAATAAGTTACGAGCATACAAATTACAGGAAGAAGGCTTTGATACGGTTGAAGCAAATTTGAACTTAGGATTTGATGCCGATTTAAGAGATTATGCAATAAGTGCTCAAATTATTAAAGATTTAGGTATATCGAGTATTGATTTAATAACGAATAATCCAGTTAAAATAGATGCTCTAGTATCTTATGGAATACAGATAAATCATCGAGTACCAATTCAAACTGAAATGAAAATGGAAAACGAAAAATATTTAAGTACAAAAATAGAAAAAATGGGACATTTACTAAACTATTAAAAATGGGAGAGATTAAGATGAAATTTGAAGGAAATTTAGTAGGATCTGGACTTAAAGTTGCGGTAATAGTAGGACGTTTTAATGAATTTATTACATCTAAATTACTTGGTGGTGCACAGGATGCATTAGTTCGTCATGGAGTAGAAGAATCAGACGTTGATGTTATTTGGGTACCAGGAGCATTTGAAATTCCATTAATTGCAAAGAAATTAGCAGATTCAAAAAAATACGATGCAATCATCACACTTGGAACAGTTATTCGTGGATCAACTACTCACTATGATTACGTATGTAACGAGGTAGCAAAAGGTGTTGCTGCTATTACACTACAAACTGGAGTACCTGTCATTTTTGGCGTATTAACAACTGAAAATATTGAACAAGCGATTGAAAGAGCGGGAACGAAAGCTGGTAATAAAGGCTGGGATGCTGGTATTTCTGCAATTGAGATGGCAAATTTATTAAGAGCTATTAACTAAGCATATATAATAGAAGAAACTAGTTAAAGAGAGGGGAATTTTCCCTCTCTTTTTTGTTTAATATTTGACTATCGGATAAGGAGTTAAGCTAAAAAATAAAAGGATTTGCGCTGATTTTAATATCAATAGATTTCACAAACTTTTAATAATATGTTCCATTTGTTTATAAGTAAAACTGATAAGATTTGATTATAGTATTGAGGTAATAGATCGAGTGAAACCATAAATTTTTATATTGAACAACAGCAAACAAGGAGGTGAATCCGTAAATATGTATTTAAAAGTAAAAACAAGAAATGAATTAGAGAATATGTTAATTGAACGACAATCCAATCTCTTATTTGGATATAAAATCATCAGCCGAGGTGAAGCAACCGAAGGTGAACTGGCTCAAGTAATGAAACAGTTAGAAAAAGAAATTGATATTCTAGAAAGGAAATTAAAGTGAACACCTTAATTAATCATAAAGGTGTTTTTTTTAGTAAATAACAATCTGAATATTTGTTTAATCTTCTTAATTTGTGGTAGTGTAAATTTTAGTAGAAATATTTTTGGAGGTAGACGTTAAATGTTATTTTTACTAATTTTAATATTACTAGTTATTATGATCATAACGTTTTTAAATACATATCCGCATTTTGGTAAGCGATATTCAAAAGAACAAATGGAAACTTTCCAGACTTTAGATCATTATGAAAAAGGTAAATTTATAAATCAAGTTCCTACGAGTATGAGTATGGATTTTAAAACAAATATTTCTATGATTAGAGATTTTGCTAAGAAAAGCCCGAATCGAAAACCTAAAAATGGTATTCCAATGGAGAAAATCGGTGCTTCAGCATTTTATTCAAAAAATAAAGATGCTAAAATTACTTGGTTTGGCCATTCGGCGTTATTAATTGAAATCGAAGGTAAAACGATTTTAGTTGACCCAATGTTTGGGAACGCACCAACACCATTTCCACAATTTGGTGGTAAGAGATATAGTGGTGGATTGCCGATCGAGATTAGTGAATTACCAAAAATAGATGCCGTCATTTTATCGCATGATCATTATGACCATTTGGATTACGGTACGATAAAAAAAATCAAACAGAAAGTAGATCGATTTATTGTTCCTCTAGGAGTAGGTAGTCACTTAGTGAGCTGGGGTGTCCCTAAAGAGAATATTTCTGAACATAATTGGTGGGAAGAATTTAAGTTTGAGCATTTAACATTAGCTTGTACTCCTGCAAGACATTTCTCTGGAAGAAGTTTGACGGATCGTAACAGTACTTTGTGGTGTTCATGGGTCATCATTGGAGAGAAAACGAAAATCTACTTTAGTGGAGATAGCGGTTATGCACCACATTTTAAGGAAATTGGTGAAAAATATGGTCCGTTTGATCTAGCGCTAATGGAGTGCGGTCAATACGATAAGCGATGGTCTGCAATTCATATGTTACCGGAAGAAACTGTTAAAGCATTTATCGATGTAAAAGGTGAGGTTCTTGTACCAATTCATTTTGGTGCTTTTACATTGGCATTTCATGATTGGAATGATCCGATTGAACGAGCTGTAAAAGCGGCTAAAGAAAATGGGGTAAAGTACTCGACACCTAAAATAGGTGAAACAATCAATCTAAGCACAGGTGAATTCCCTAATTCTATTTGGTGGAAGTAAGTTTGAAATTTAATATTAATTTAAAGGGATGGGATCTAGTGGAAGGATTAAAAGAAAGTGCGCAAATCATTCAAGATTTAATTTTTGAGTTAGGCTATTCAAATAAAGTCATAGAACTTCCAAATAGTGCAAGGACAGCAAAGGAAGCAGCGGATGCATTAAATTGTGAAGTGGCTCAAATAGCTAAGTCCATTATATTTAAAATAGAAAGCTCAAATAGCCCTGTATTAGTAGTAGCAAGTGGTATAAATCGAGTTAATGAGAAACAAATAGAGCAAGTTCTAAATGATCAATTAGGGAAAGCAGATGCTGACTTCGTGCGTGAACAAACAGGATTTGTAATCGGAGGAGTGGCACCAATTGGCCACAAAAATCCAATAATCACCTTTATTGATGAAGATCTATTACAGTATAGTGAAGTATGGGCTGCAGCAGGCCATCCAAAAGCAATTTTTCAGTTAACACCAACAGAACTGATTGAAATGACAAAAGGTAAGGTTGTAAAAATTAAATAATAGAATACATAACTTTAATCGTTTAGGCGCATACAAGTGTAATAAATCAGTTTTTGATTTACTATACTTAAATGTGTCTTTTTTTATTGGGAATTTTTACCTTTAAGAAAATGTTCAGAGTAAATTCGAGGGAAAGTGAGATGAATGAGTAGATGTTAAATTTTATGTGTACGACATGTGGCGTACAGTATAACAAATCTAATTATCCTCCTATGTACTGCACAATTTGTTCTGAAGAAAGACAATACATCAATCCTAATGGACAAACTTGGACAACATTACAATTGATGAAGGAAAAGAACTTTCAAAACATTATACGTTTTGAAGAAGAGAACCTATTTAGTATACAGACTAGTCCGAAGTTTGGTATTGGGCAAACCGCCTATCTCGTTAAGAATAAGGGATTTAATTTATTATGGGATTGTGTGTCCTATATAGATGAGAAAACTATTGAAGAAATAAAGCGCTTAGGGGGACTCGATGCAATTGCACTATCACATCCACACTACTACTCTAGTAAAATTGAATGGGCAGAAGAATTTGATGTACCAGTATACATACACGAGGATGATCAAGAGTGGGTTACGAGACAAAGTGATAAGATTATTTTTTGGTCAGGTGAATCGTTAGAGCTAGATAATGGAGTTAACATTCGCCGGCTAGGTGGACACTATAAAGGTGGGGCTGTATTAGAATGGCAAACTGGAAATGAGCAAAAAGGTGTACTGTTAACGGGAGATATAATTCAAGTAGTCGCAGATCCAAAGTGGGTAAGTTTTATGTACAGCTACCCTAATCTAATCCCATTACCTGCAAAAAAAGTTAAAGAAATATCAGAGGTTGTAGAAACGTTAAAGTTTGATAGGATTTATAATGCATTTCATGGGATTGTAAAAGAAAATGGAAAACTCGTCGTTCATAATTCAGCTAATAGATATATAGAAGCATTGGAAGGGACATTATTTGATACTTAATAGACTGGAAAGGGCCAATTTTTGGTCCTTTTTTGTTCTTCCCGCATTTAAGTAAAAAAACTAAAAACAAGCATATAATAAAGCGGATTGTTGATTTTTTTATCTAATTAAATGGAACCATATTCCAATAAGAAAAGGACTATTAATTTTAATCTAGAATTAATAATATAGTCAAATAGTTGTAAAATATTGGAATTGTAAAAAAGTGGCCAGAGGGGATAAAATGATAAAATTTTTAGTTATTAGCTTAATCTTCGTACCTATTGTTATCCTAATCACAAAATCGAATTTGCAAAATATTAGTGTTTGGATACTTGTCTTGCTGTTTGCTCAAAGTGCTGTGTATTCAATTTGGGACTATGTTGTAAAAAGAAATCGTAATAAGAAACAATTGAACTAACGCACTGCATTCGTTCAATAAGAGCTCTAAAGGTTGTCTAACTTGACAACCTTTTTTTATTTGAAAAATCAAATACAGAGCCCTTATCTAAAAATATCATTAAAAATTTCTTTATAAGTTAATTAAAATATAAAACAAGCCTCCAACAACGTTAAAAGACGGGTTAATATGAGATGAATTCTTTGTAGAATTTTGTCGTTTTTCATAATGTTTAAGAAAAACGTTGATACATAAAGGTTTATAATAACCCGGTTGATTAAAAACAGAATATTCACGATAATTTAATTAAGATAAATGCACGAAAATTATTTGTTTTAAATGAGTAATTATAGTGGATTTTGTCATAAAAAGAAGTTTTTTGTAATTAATTGTATGAATGAACTGGAGGAAGAAAGATGGGGGAAAAGAGAGAGAAGGGCAAGGTAGTTCTTAAAGGGTTTACAGTGTTAGCTTTAACATCTAGTTTTATTTTAGGTTCTCTTGGACAAGCATCAAATGTATCAAATGCAGCAAGTCCAAGTAAAGCAGATGACATTCTTTCTAACTTAACTGCACAGCAAAGAGCGGCTCTTAAAGAGCTTTCAACGAATGAAGAATCAGGGCTTCAAATTTCTTCAGATATTGATTTGAACTCTACAGAGCAAACAAGTGTCGTTGTTGAATTTGTAAATCAGCCTGTTAAAGTAGCACAAATTGAGGCGAGTGTAGAAGGTAAAAGTTTAACAAAATCTGATGCTGAAGCGCTAATCGATCAAGACCATGATACTTTTACGAAAGATATTGCTCAAGTATTGAAAAGTGAAAAAAGTAAAAAAGTGGATTATAAAATAAATCGTTCGTATAAAAATGCTTTTAATGGTGTTTCCATGACACTACCAGCAAATCAAATTAAAAATCTACTAACATCTAAAGCCGTTAAAACAGTTTGGAGTAACCAAACATTTTCAATTGATCCACCAAAAGAAAATGAACAACTAAAAGCGGATGAAACAAATGTTGGAAACTATACTCCATATGATGCGTTAGATCGTTTACATACGGAAGGATTTACTGGTAAAGGAATTAAAGTTGGGATTTTAGATACGGGTATGGATTATAACCACCCAGATTTGAAGTCTGCTTATAAAGGTGGATACGATTTCGTAGATAACGATAATGATCCTATGGAAACAACATATGCGGATTGGAAGAAATCAGGTAAACCTGAAATTAGTAATTCAGAGACTTATTATACTGAGCATGGTACGCATGTAGCTGGAATTATAGGTGGACGTGGTAAAGCAAATAGTGATTATAAAACGTTAGGTACAGCACCGGAATCAGATTTATACTCTTACCGTGTGCTTGGACCATATGGAAGTGGAACAACAGATGCCATTCTTGCAGGGATCGACCGTGCAGTTCAAGACGGTATGGACGTTATTAATATGTCACTTGGTGCAGCTTTAAATGATCCAATGGCTGCAACTTCAATTGCAGTAAACAACGCTGTATTAAGTGGTATTACAACAGTCGTTGCAGCAGGAAATACTGGCGATCAAATGTATACACTTGGTTCACCTGGAGCTGCGGCATTAGCGTTAACAGTTGGTGCATCGTCAGTCGCTTTAGATGTTTATCAATATGCAGGGGTAAATAATGGAAAGAACTATTCAGCAATACAATTAGCTCAAAATTATTCAGATAATATGACATCACTAAAAGGAAAAACTTATCAATTAGTTGATGTTGGTCTTGGAAACCCAGCAGATTTCACCGGTAAAGATGTAAAAGGAAAGATAGCATTTATTAAACGTGGTACGATTGCATTAATTGATAAAATTAAAAACGCAAAAGCAAACGGTGCTGTAGGCGTATTAATGTATAATGATGAAACAAATAAAGCTGAAGGTGCAATTCAAGCTTTCCTTGGTGAATCAGTGGACGCAATTCCTGCATTTTCTGTTTCAAATGAAGAAGGTTTAGAAATTTCGGCTGCAATCAAAGCTGGTGCATCAGATTTCACTTTTGGCGATTTTAAAAAGATACAAACAGCATCAGATGAATTAGCAGCATTTAGTTCAAGAGGTCCATCACGCACTAACTACGATATTAAACCAGAAGTGACTGCTCCAGGCGTAGCCATTCTTTCAACTGTACCATTTTATATAAATAATAAAACAGATGATGGATCAAAACCTGAAGATTATCAATATGCTTTTGCGCGCTTATCGGGTACATCTATGGCAACACCTTATGTAGCAGGTGTATCAGCATTATTACTTCAATCAAATAAAGATTTACAACCTGAGGATATTAAATCGATTTTAATGAACACAGCTGATCCATTATCGAAAGCTTATAGCGTATTTGAAGTAGGTAGTGGAAGAGTAGATGCATATGAAGCAATTCACTCGAACGTAGAATTAGAAGTAGTAGACCAAACTTCAACGATTATTAATGGAAAAGAAAAATCAATTAAAGAATTAACTGGTGGCATAAGCTTCGGTTCATATGGTTCTAATGATCAAGACATTACGGATTCCCGTAATATTACGTTAAAGAATCGTAGTGAAAAAGCGAAAACATTTAAAGTAGATGTGAAATTCCAAACTGGATTAAGAGGATCTAAAGACGCGGCCGGGAATAATGTAACATTAACTGGAGCTACTTCTGTAAAATTAAATGGAATTAGCCAGAAGAATGTTAAGTTTAACTTAAACATTCCAAAGACAGCTGAAAAAGGGACATATGAAGGATATATTACATTTACAAATACAGCGGATTCTACCGAAACTTATCAAATTCCATTTGGTGGACGTTTTGTTGATGAAGGAATCGACACCTTTAAGATCAATAACCCGATGTTTGGTATGAATACGGACTGGCCAGAAAATGCGAATCCGTTTGTAAGCTTTACTTACTCATTAAAATCACATATGAAAACATTAGAGGTAGTGTTACAAGATGCTGAAACTGGTGAGGATCTAGGTTTAGTCGGTTCTTTTACACCGATTACATTGAATGAAAATCAATCTTATACGATTGGAAGGGGATTTAATTCAATTTACTATCCATTTACTGGTGATGCGAAAAATCCAATTAGCAGTGAGCCGAGTAATGCAACAGCAGGTAAATATCGATTAAAAATGATTGGAACAAATGATAAAGGTAAAGTTTTCACTAAAACAGGTGATTTCTTCTTTGACGCTGGAGCACCAACTATGACGTCTAGCTTTGATAATTTAGATCAAAAAGTAATTGAATATAAAGATAGTCAATTTGATTCGAATGGACAGTTTTTATATGATTTTAATATTAACTTAAATGATCCAGAAACTGAAGAAGCAAGTAAATTAGGTATACCAGTAGATCAATCAAGCAATGCAGTTGTATCTTTTTACGATAGCCCATTCCCAGCAAAACCAAAGTATACAGATATAAATGGAGACTATAAGGATAAAATTTTAGTTAAGAAGCGTTCTACACCATTGCAAGTTTCATTTTATGGATTTGATGCAGCTAGAAATTTTACTGGAAACGCATCGACTGATTTAAGAATCGTATTTGTCGATCAGCATTTTCCATACTATTACTTAAAACCAAATAAACAAACTGTTACAACTGGCGATATTGTAAATTACAGTGTTCGTTCAAATAATGTGAAAAACTTAAAAACTACTAAAATAAATTTAAAAGTAGATCCAAATCTTGCAACAATTCAAAATGTAGTAGTAAATGATGCAGTAAAACAATTTGGAGATGCGAATATAACTGTATCTTCAGAACCAGCTGCAGCTGGTACACTACTTTATACATTTACATTTACTTATAATGGAACGAAATCTTTACCAGAGGATTTACAACTATTTAATTTCGACATAAAAACAGCAGAGAAGTGGACTAAAGGTGCGCCGTTTGATTGGTATACAATGAAAGCATCAACGATTGATCAATCAAATATAGAAACAAGTAACGTCTACGCTTATATGGACACTTATAAAATTAAGGAAGCTTATTCAAGAACAGATGGAGCTTTATTATCAGAAGGTTTATATGATCCAGCTACTGGTGAAAAGAATTATGCAGTTGATGCAAGTAAAATCGGTGCAAAAGTAACCGTTACTTCATATGACGGAAAAACGATTGTAGATGCTCCAATCTATAACAGTAGTGGTCAATATACTGCTGAAGGTATGAAGGCTGATCCAAAACCTTATACTGTAAAAATCGATGTGCCTGGTCATTTTACAATGTATAGAAAAATGAATCTATCAGATAATGTACGCGGTGAATATGTAGGAAAGAGAATGCTTTGGAATTTAACAAGTGGAGCGGCTGGTGATGTCAATAAAGATAATGTAATCGACATTTTAGACGCAGTAGCTGTACAAACATATTGGGGTACAAATAAAAATACAACAGACTTTAACTTCGACAAAGTAGTAGATGAAAAAGACATGTATTTTATTGAGAAAAACTTTGGATTACAAAATCCTACAGTTAATAATGTGCAGAAACCAAAAACCACTTATAAAGGCAAGACTTTAGAAGACATCTTAAAAGATTTAGGATTAGATCAGTAATAAGAAAAGGGAAACCAACTTGAGTTGGTTTCCCTTTTTGTTGTGCAATTTACTTCATTGTAACTGCTTCTGTTTGACTTAGTACTTCTTTATTCGGCTTAACAGCAGATAAGAATAAGACTAGTACAGAAATAATACCGATCCAAATGATAATCGTCATTGGATGACTCATTGATAATCCTTTGTCAAAATAGAATATTTCTCTTAATCCGTCAGCTCCAAATCGCATTGGAACCCAAGAGTAAATCCAGTCTTTTGAAAAAGCTGGTAAAAGCTCTTTTGGCATACCAATTAAAGAACCAGAGAAGAAGAAGATTAGGGCAAAGATACCAACTCCACCGAAACCTATCCATGATAGTACAGCAGAAATAAGGATATGGAAACAGAAATAAGCAATTGTTAAATAGAGTGCCACATCTAAGAAGTTTGGAAGGGTGATTCCCATCCACTTTGCCATTAATGTTATTCCAAAACCGATTAGGAATGATAAGATAACTCCTAAAAATAATTGTTCAAAAATAACTTTTAGTTTTCCAACTTTATTTGATGTTTGAGTTTTCTTTTTCGCTAAAAAGACAATAACTGCTCCAATTAAACTAGACATCCAAAGAGGTGTTATTAAAAGGACAGGTGCGTTACCATTTGATGTATGTGTCCCGATTGCATTTACATTTTCAATCTTTGCTATGAGTGGATTCGCTAATATTTCAGCTTGTTTTACTGAAATCGAGTTCACATTTTTCTTTAATTCAGTAAAAATCTCGGTATGAATATTTAGGCTAAGATTTTCTACAATATGAGTTAGCATTTGACTAGCCATCGTTGAGCCAGTTGTATTTTTACCTTGGTTTACTAAAATTTTAATCGCTATTGGCGAAGGATTTGCTGTTTTTAGTGAAGCTTGATTTTTACTTAAATCATTTGGAAGAATAAGAGCACCGTAATATTTTTGATCATCTAGACCTTTACGTACTTTTTCTTCACTTGAAACTTGAATCCATTTAATTGCTGGCTTTTCACCATTTGTCGCTTTGGACAATTCAGTTATTTTTGAAACCATCATATTACCTATATTAACAGTTCCTTTTGAAGGAACTTGGATACCTTGGTCTTCGTTTACGATTGCAATTGGAAGATTTTTAGGTGTTGGATTAACAGATGATGCTAATGTAAGAGAGAAAATTATCGCAACAACTAATACTAGTATTGGCGCTAATATAGCTTGTTTTTGTTTAAATAAGTTCATTTGAATACCTCCTATTTCCTAAGTCATGAAATTACTGAACAACGTGTTGACTAATCTTATGTGTTGATATTACAATGAGTTTTAATAAATCACAATAAGCAAATAACATAAATGTGTTCATTGCTAAACAGATTTATCTTATGTGTTTATTAAAAACCTATAATTTAAAGGATGATATAAAGTGACTCAATCATTGAGAGAAATGAAGGTTGCAAAAACGAAGGAATTAATAAAAGAGACATTATTAGATTTAATTGAAGAAAAAGGATTCGAAGCGATATCAGTAAGAGATATTACATTAAAGGCTGGATTAAATCGAGGTACGTTTTATCTACATTATAGAGATAAATACGATTTAATGGAAAAAAGTCAAAATGAAATATTAGAAGAATTACAAAATCGGCTTATGTATATGAAACCAAAAGAATTGAATGAGTTTTATTCAAATGACATGGTCTATCCACCAATTCTAAATGTGTTTCATTATTTAAAAGATAATCAAAGGTTTATTAAAGTACTAATCAGTACAAAGGGGGATCCAGCATTTCCGAAAAAAATGAAGCAATATATTAAGGAAGCGATTTATGAAAAAATAATCAATATGATTGAGGAGGAACATATGATTGATCTTCCTCATGAATACACAACTGCGTTTATTTCTTCAGCTTTTTTTGGTCTTATGGAAGAATGGTTAGATAAGGATGAACCAATTTCGCCAGAAGAAATGGGTATTATGCATATGAAATTATTAAAATTTATGAAGCAATTTGTAAGTCAAATCGTTAAGTAAAAGAGGGACTAAAAGAGTTTTCTATACCCTTTTAGTCCCTGTTTTTTCTAAACACTTCATTTAAGATCTAGTTTCTGATATGGCTGTTCTTACTTTTTCAAATGATGTTTTAGCTTTGTGAGAATTTAAGATCATTAAATTTACATATAATGCATCAATGATACTTAATTGAGCAATCCTTGAAGCTAGAGCCTCTGGTCGATATTCTGTTTCCTCAGATGATGTATACAGGGAAACAGAAACATTTTGACTTAAGGCAGATTTCGGGAAACCTGTAATGCCAATTGTTTTGACACCGTTTTCATTTAATACTTGCAAAATACGCAAGATATCTTTATTGGAGCCAGAATGTGAGATCACGATGGCTACATCATCCTTTGTGAGTTGAGAAGCTGACATTAATTGAAAATGTGAATCCGTGTATGAATTTGCTTTAATTCCTGTACGAATAAATTTATGAAAAGCATCCATTGCAATTATTGAAGAACCGCCTACTCCATATAATTCAACTTTATTTGCTTTTAAGATCAGATTTACTGCTTTTTTAATCGATGCACTATCTAGAATTTGGGCAGTATTTTCAAGTGTTCGAATATTAGATTGAAATACTTTATTTGCGATTGTTATTTCATCGTCTTTTTCGTTAATTTCCTCATGGATTTGCTGTATTGGCGTCATAATTTCTGTTGCTAATGCAATTTTAAGGGCCTGATAGCCTTTAAATCCAATGCGCTTGCAAAATCTAAAAACAGTAGCGTCAGCCACGTTCAAGTCTTCAGCAACTTCTGTAATTGTACTATGAATAATATGCTTTGGATTTTGTAATATATAGTCAGCAATCTTCTTTTCTTTATCACTTAATCGTGCATAGTAAGAACGAATTTTACCTAAGCTATTCGTTTGTTCCATGTTCTTTACACCTTCTTAGGGAATAGTTTTTTAGAATGAATATTAATATAGTTTTTTAAATAATAATGTATTTATTTTAAAGATTTTGAAAAGCAGTATAATTTACTTAATTATTATTATATAGGAAAAAAGAGGTTTTTTTAATAATAATATGAAAACCCTTTCTTGTGAAAATTATTTTGTATGTTATTAGTATTAACGAAAAAATTTTTTTCACACAATCTATTTAAAATACAATTTTTCCATATATGTAGTATAGTAAGGAATGTTTTCTTAGAATACAAATTTAAGGATTAGGCGAGTAGTAAATAATACATCTAGAACTTGTTGGCAAAACATATAGTCATAAACCAATAAAAGAAAACGTTAAAATTTATAGAGAGATTAATATTAGTTTATCTAGAACGTTAAACGAGGAAAATGAGAGGTTTGCTAATTTCCAAAATAAATGGATTAAGTGATATATACTGGTAAAAAGGTTTGTTTAGTTAGTTTGAATTCGAAATTAATAAAATTAAATCTATTTGACGGATAGTCCTTAAGTAATGTCGAAAAAAATAATAAAATAGTCTTTAAGGTAGGATTTCATTTTGGAATTCTATCTTTTTTTTAGTTATATTGAATTGGATTTGGAGTAAAATTTACTAGTTTTAGGTAAAAATCATTAATTGTATTTTTCTTAAAAGGATATTAAAATTTAGTAAAGAATATTTAGATAAATATGGTTATAGAGATAGAGGAGGGTGCATATGATTGAGGGGGAAATCATAAAGTTTTATCGTGAAAAAATGGGGTTAACTCAAGCTATGCTTGGAGAAGGTATATGTACAACTACTCATGTTAGTAAAATTGAAAGAGGCAAGACGGCATACTCACCTGATATTATCGCTTTATTTTCAGATCGTTTAGGAATAAATATTAATCATGAAGTCCAATCGTTTTATAATTTAGAGAAAAAATTACATCTTTGGCATGATGCATTAATAATGAAAAAAGAAGCCCAAATAGAAGAATGTAAAGCAGAACTTGACCAAATGCCCTTTATTGAATACTCACAATACGCAGCCCACTATAATTTATTAAGAGCAAGGTATTATTTTCATTATCAAAATTTAGATATGGTTAAGCAAATACTTACATATGTGAAAAAAGAATTTACTGAGTTATCTCCTTTCGAGAAAAATCTATTTTATCATCTTCAAGGTATGTTTTATATTTCGAATTATACTAGCCTAAGTAGTGAAGACCATCAAAAAGCAATTAAAGTATTAAAGATGATTAATATCGATGAGTATCGAAATGAAGAATACTATCATCATCTTGCAATTGCCTATCATTATGGAAGCTCAAAAATATTGGCGTATAAATATGCTGAAATGGCTCTTAAATATTTTCAGAGAACGAATAATTACTTATTTGCGATTAGTTCTGAAACGCTTATGTTATTGCAGTATGGTAGTGAGTTAGAGATGAATTTTAATGAAGTTGTAGGACGCTACAAGGATTTAATTCATAACTGTGAAGTATTAGGGGATCGGGAACGTAAGGCTATATTATTAAATAATCTTGGCGTAAAGTATTTTAAGCGAGAAGAATATGAAACTGCATTATATTATTTTGAAGAAAGTATTAATGAGACCGAAAATAAAAAATCCATCAATTATTTAAGACGTTTGTGCAATTATTTAGAGACATGTACTGAAGGGACATTATTAGAAAAAGAGATCCTTCTTGGTGTGATGAAAAGAGCACTAGCTCTAGCAAAATTGTTAAAAAGCCCAGTACATATTACCCTTATTAAATTATTTAAGCTGAAGGCTGAGGGAGCTCGAGAAAAATTTTACCAATATCTATCGGATGAGGCACTCCCATTCTTTTATTCTACTAATAATAAATTCTATATCGAACAATTTGGTAAGAAATTATATAAATACTATATAGAAATCAAAGATTTTCAAAAAGCTGCTGAATTATATGAATCAATTGAACATACATTTGTTAGCTTATAAAAAAATACATAGACAACGTTTATTAACGTGTCTATGTATTTTTTTTTGTAATGAAAAATTAAATTGTGGGAAGTAATTGTTCGAAATTAACTAAAATTGGTTTATTCGCATAGGGAAAAATGTTGTAATTTGTCGTTTATTTTAAGGTGAAATGTAAAAACACTGATAAATCAAGGTTTTCTATAACCCAATTGATTAAAAATGGAATATTCACAATAATGGAATTAGAAGGAATGAACGACAAATGTTCATTATATTTTGTTGATTACTAGAGAAAGTTGTCAAAATAGTAGTTTTCTAGTAGTTAACTGCAATAACTATTAAGTAAATGAACTGGAGGAAGAAAAATGGGGGAAAAGAGAGAAAAAAGTAAAGTTTTAAAAAGTTTTACGGTTTTAGCTTTATCATCAAGTTTTATTCTAGGTTCTATTGGACAAGCAACTAATGTTTCACAAGCAGCAAGTCCAAGTAAAGTGGAAGATCTTTTAGCAAAATTAACTTCAGAGCAAAGAGCAGCTCTTAATCAGCTTTCAACTAGTGATGATACTGGGTTGCAAATTTCTTCTGATATTAATCTAGACTCTTCTGAACCAACTAAGGTCATTGTTGAATTTGCTAGTAAACCTGTTAAAGTTGCGCAAATTGAAGCTAGTGTGGAAGGTAAGACTTTAACAAAATCAGACGCTCAAGACTTAATTGATCAAGACCATGATACGTTTACGAAAGATGTTAGCAAAGTTTTGACAAATGGTAAAAGTAAAAAGGTAGATTATAAAATTAATCATTCTTATAAGCATGCATTCAATGGTGTTTCCATGACACTACCAGCAAATCAAATTAAGAATCTCCTAAAATCAAAAGCTGTAAAAAAGGTGTGGAGTAACCAAACGTTTTCAATTGATCCACCGAAAGAAAATGATCAATTAAAAGCAGACGAATCAAACGTTGCAAATTATACTCCATATGATGCGCTAGACCGTCTACATGCAGAAGGATTTACAGGTAAAGGAATTAAAGTAGGGATTTTAGATACAGGGATGGATTATCACCACCCAGACTTGAAGGATGCATATAAAGGTGGATATGATTTCGTTGATAACGATAATGATCCGATGGAAACAACTTATGCAGATTGGAAAAAATCAGGTCAACCTGAAGTTAGTAGCACATCAACTTATTATACTGAGCATGGTACACATGTCGCTGGTATTATTGGTGGACGAGGTGTAGCAAATAGTGAGTATAAAACGATTGGTGCAGCACCAGATGCTGACCTTTATTCTTACCGAGTGTTAGGACCTTATGGATCAGGTACTGAGGAAGATATTATTGCGGGGATCGATCGTGCTGTACAAGACGGTATGGATGTCATTAACATGTCACTTGGTGCAACGCTAAACGATCCACTTTATGCTACTTCAATTGCAGTAAACAATGCAGTATTAAATGGAGTTACAACTGTAGTAGCAGCTGGAAATAGTGGAGATCAAATGTATACGCTTGGTTCACCTGGTGCTGCAGCATTAGCTTTAACAGTTGGTGCTTCATCTATCGCATTAGATGTTTACCAATACGAAGGTGTTAACAATGGAAAGAATTATTCAGTAAGACAATTAGCTAGAAATTATTCTGATGACTTAACAGCATTAAAAGGAAAAACATATCAATTAGTTGACGTTGGTTTAGGTAATCCTGCTGATTTCAATGGTAAGGATGTAAACGGAAAAGTCGCTTTTATTAAACGTGGAACGATTGCGCTAATCGATAAAATTAAAAATGCAAAAGCAAAAGGTGCAGTTGGCGTTTTAATGTATAACGATGAAACAAATAAAGCTGAAGGTGCGATCCAATCATTCCTTGGTGAATCAGTCGATGCAATTCCAGCATTCTCTGTTTCAAATGAAGAAGGTTTAGCTATTTCAGATGCTATAAAAGCAGGTAACACAAATTTCACATTTGGAGACTTTAAAAAGGTACAAACAGCGTCAGATGAGTTAGCAGGATTTAGTTCAAGAGGCCCTTCAAGAGTAAACTATGACATCAAACCAGAAGTAACTGCTCCAGGTGTGGCAATTCTTTCAACTGTGCCATTCTATGTAAATAATAAAACAGGTGATGGATCAAAACCTGAAGATTATAAATATGCATATGAGCGCTTATCAGGAACATCAATGGCAACACCTTATGTAGCCGGTGTATCGGCATTATTACTTCAATCAAATAAAGACCTACAACCAGAAGATATCAAATCGATTTTAATGAACACTGCTGATCCGTTATCAAAATCTTATAGTGTATTTGAAGCAGGTAGTGGACGTGTTGACCCATATGAAGCAATTCATTCGAATGTAGAATTAGAAGTAGTGGATCAAACACCAACAGTTATTAATGGAAAAGAAAAATCTATTAAAGAATTAACAGGTGGCATTAGCTTTGGATCATATGGTTTCGATGATAAGGACATTGCAGATTCTCGTAATATCACATTAAAAAACCGTAGTGAAAAAGCGAAAACTTTTAAAGTAGATGTGAAATTCCAAAGTGGTTTAAGAGGCTCTAAAGATGCAGCACAAAATAATGTAACATTAGCTGGACCTACATCTGTAAAATTAAATGGAATTAGCCAAAAAAATGTAAAGTTTAACTTAAACATTCCAAAAACAGCAGAAAAAGGAACGTATGAAGGGTTTATTACATTTACAAATACTGCAGACCCAACTGAAACATATCAGATTCCATTTGGTGGCCGTGTAGTTGATGAAGGTATCGATTATTTTAAAATCGACAGTCCAATGTTCGGTAATGATACGAGTTGGCCAGCAAATTCATTCCCATTTTTATCATTCGATCTATCTTTAAAATCACATATGAAAACATTGGATGTATTGCTACAAGATGCTACAACAGGTGAAGACCTTGGTTTAGTTGGTTCATTTACACCAATCACAATGAATGAGAATCAAGATTACTTTATTGGAAGAGGATTCAGTTCAATTTACTATCCATTTACTGGAGATGCAAAAAATCCAATTAGTTATGATCCGGTAGTAGCAAAAGCAGGAAAATATAAATTAAAGCTAGTTGGTACGAATGAAAAAGGTAAGTCGTTTGTAAGAACTGCAGATTTCGTTTATGATGTTGCTGCACCTACAATGACTTCTAGCTTTGACTCATTAGATCAAAAAGTAATTGAATACAAAGATAGTCAATTTGATGCAAATGGACAATTCTTATACGACTTTAATATTAATTTAAATGACCCTGAAACAGCTGACGCAAGTCGTTTAGGTTTACCGGTAGATCAGTCATCAAATGCAGTTGTGTCATTCCACGATAGTCCGTTCCCTGCGAATCCAATTAAAACGGACAAGAATGGAAACTATAATGACCAGATTTTAGTTCATAAGCGTTCTACACCATTGCAAGTTTCATTCTACGGCATGGATGCAGCAAGAAACTTTACTGGAAATGCTTCAAATATGTTAAGACTAGTATTCGTGGACCAAAATTTCCCTTATTACTACTTAAAAGCAAATAAACAAACAGTAGCGACAGGTGATACAGTAAATTATAGTGTTCGTTCAAATAATATTAAAAACTTAAAAACAACTAAAATTAAATTTACAGTTGACCCAAATCTTGCAACAATCAAAAATGTTGTTGTAAACGATGCAGTAAAACAATATGGTGATGCACAAGTTTCAGTAACTTCAGTACCTTCAGGAATAAGTCAACTTTATACATTTACGTTTACTTATAATGGAACAAAAGCTTTACCAGAAGACTTACAATTATTTAATTTTGATATGAAAACAGCAGAGAAATATACAAACTTTGTCCCAAATGACTGGTATTCAATGACAGCATCAACAATTGATCAATCAAATGTTGAGACAAGCGATGTGTATTCATACATGGAGTCTTATAAAGTTAAGAACACTTACTCAAAGATCGATGGAGCATTACAATTAGAAGGAGCAACGAATCCAACGAATGGTCAGCCGAATTATGCGCTTGATCAAAGTGTAATTGGCGCAAAAGTAACAGTTACTTCTTATGATGGAAAAACAACAGTACAACCTACAATCAATAGCAGCGGACAATATAGTGCAGAAGGACTGAAAGCAGATCCAAAACCTTATACTTATAAAGTTGAGGTACCTGGACATTTCACTATGAACAGACAAGTACTTTTATCAAATGAAGTACGTGGCGAAACACTAGGAAAGAGATATAATCTTGGTTTAATAACAGCTGCAGCTGGAGACGTTAACAAAGATGATGTTATCGACGTATTAGATGCATTAGCTGTACAAACATATTGGGGTACAAATAAAGCTACAGCAGACTTTAACTTTGATAAAGTAGTCGATAAAAAGGATATGGACTTTGTCGTTAGAAACTATGGATTACAAAATCCTACTGTTGATAATGCACCAAAACCAAAAACGACTTACAAAGGTGCAACTTTAGTTAGTATTTTAAAAGATTTAGGTTTAGATCAATAATAAGTTTGTAAGCGGGGAGCCAGTTATTATGGCTTCCCTTTTGAGGTTGTATTGCTATTTGTGGATTAGTGAAGAAGTGAAGTGCAATTAAGAAAGGAGAATGTGCAAATAACAGTTGGAGAGCAAATAAGGATGTGAAAAGTGCAAATAATAAGAAAGGGGAAGCTGCAATTAACAGTGAAGTGCAAATAAAAATAGAGAAACTGCAAATAAAATTGAAGAAAATGCAATTTAAAATAGCAAAACTGCAAATAAAATCAGTAAAACTGCAATTAAAAACAACAGAATTACAAATAAGATCAGATAATACCCATACCGACTAGGGTATTCTACGGTTTAATAGCTACCCTTCAAGCAAGTTGAAAAACTAGCATATTTGCTCTAATTCTTATTAAATCGAATAAAAATAGATGGACCAAATATAAAAGATAGTGAAAACAAAGTTATAAAAAGCTGAGTATCAAAAGAGATAAATTGTTTTTGACCACAATCGGAACAATTCACCCCTTCTTTAGAGTAAGAAAGCTTCCACAATGTTGTCTTATCCCATTTATAATCGCAGTTTTGGCATCTTTCCATAATCTCCCTCCCTTTTTACATGTATTTTGTCTATACCATTTTCGCTGTGAAAATTCCTTCTATCTTTATTTTTATTTAAATGAAACATAAAAAAATTGACTATAGAACTGATCATGTTGTTCAACAGACGTAAGCCTATGTATCAATACTTTTACTAATAAAACAGTCTCTAAAAATTAATTTTAATGTTTAATAAATCTTCTAATCTGCCAGTACTTGTATAAGGAGAATTAACATTAATCCAAACAGCTTCCCCTTCTTCCTTCAAACGCAATACTCCTTAAACCTTGCTTTATACACATAAAGAAATTCAAAACGGGTTAACTTAAAGGAATAAAGGATTTTTAGGGAGACTTTTCCATGAATAAGAAGTTTATTTATTCAGCTCACATTTATATTTTAATGATTATGTCTACTGGGTTTATGTTACATGTATTTATTGTTCCTAGTGTTTTGACGTCAACTCATCGAGATGCGTGGATTACGGTTATTGCTAGCATTCTCCCTTTTGTGATTTGGACATCTTTAGTTTTTTATATTTATAAAAAGCTAAAGAATGAAGATATTTTATCTTTAATGTTCAAAGTATTTTATAAACCAATAGCTTACGCTTTATCAGGTATTTTGGTAGCTTATTTTTTATTGGCAGCATTCGTAACTTTTCGATTTACGCTTATATGGGCAAATATAAATTATACGCAGGATATTCCAAATTTTGTTGTAGCATTTTTAATCATACTTATTAGCTTTTATGCTGTCACTAAAGGGATTCGTACAATTAGTACGATTGCATTTTTAATATTACCACCGGTAGTTTTTTTTGGATTTTTAGTAGGCTTTGGGAATGTGAAAAACAAAGATTATGAATTACTATTTCCGGTATTTGAAAATGGGTATCATGATTTTTTTCATGGTTTTGTTTATACTTGCTCTGGATTTTTCGAGATAATTTTTATTTTATTTTTAAATTCATTTTTAAAAGATAAGGTAAAAATAAAATGGCTTATTATCGTAACTTTTATCTTATTAATGTTAATTTTAGGGCCGTTAACAGGGGCAATAATGGAATTTGGGCCTGTTGAAGCAGAGAAAATGAGAAATCCAGTTTATGAGCAGTGGAAAATTTTAACGTTAGGTCAGAATATTACTAGATTGGATTTTTTATCGATTTATCAGTGGCTTTCAGGAGCTTTCATACGGATTAGTTTAAATCTTGGCATCGCAAATTACATTATTAATTATAGTGGGCGAAAAAAATGGAGTTTACCATTATTGTCGATTGCATTATTAGTGGCAGTCATGGTTCCGTTGAATGCGTCGTCTTTTTATAACTTTTTGCAATACTATTACTTTCCAATCAATTTATGTTTTTTATTATGTTTAATGGTAATCTTTCTAGTTATCTCAAAATTAAAAGGTGATTCAGCATGACAAAAGAACCGAGAACTCTAAACTTATTAGAATTTATGGAGTCATTTAATCACTCATCAGATATCGATTTTAGAACGAAATCATATCAAGAAGGTGAAGACTCGCATTTTGTGATCATTATGTTTTGTCCAAACTTAATTGATATGCAATTTAGTAATCAAATTATTAATGAGATATTTGATATCGTTCAAAAAGAAGAAAAAATTAATTTTGAATTATTAAGAAATTTAGTGGAAGTTAAAAGAGTGAAGGAAGTTTCTACTATTAAAAAGGAAGTTGAAGTAAATTTATTTTCGGGGGATTTAGTCATATTTAGTTCCTACTTAAATGATATTTTCTTTATTTCAGTTGCCAATCCTCCTAAACGAGATCCTGAAGAATCAAATTTAGAAAACTCTATTCGTGGACCGAGAGATGGATTCGTTGAAAATATTTCAGTAAATATGGCATTAATTCGTCAAAGACTTAAGACATCTACTTTAAAAAGTGTTGAGTATACAATCGGTGAACGAAGTCGAACAAAGGTTTTATTAGTTTATATGGAGGATATTATTAATCCTTCAATTCTTTCAGAAGTAAAGCAACGTCTAAGTTTAATTAAAAAAGACGTGGTCGTAAGTAGTTATGAAATTGAGGAAGCACTATATGATAAACCTTTCTCAATATTTCCTCTATTAGATAATATAGGTAGGCCGGATTTCATAGTACAGTCATTAAATCAAGGGAGATTTGCGGTAATTGTTGATGGAAATCCGACTTGTTTAATTGGTCCAACAAATTTAAACCAGCTCGTATATTCTCCAGAGGATATACATGCCAGTTTTTATTATGTGAATGTCGTTAGGTACTTAAGAATAATGGCAATTATCACGACGATTTTTCTTCCAGGTTTTTATATTGCATTGATTACCTATCATTTAGATCAAGTACCATATCCATTCCTTGCAACAATTGGTATGTCAAGAAATGGGTTGCCATTTTCAGCACCACTAGAGGCCACTTTAATGTTAGGTTTTTTTGAATTATTCAAAGAAGCGGGGATTCGTTTTCCAAAAGCAGTAGGACAAACTGTAGCTGTTTTAGGAGGGCTATTTATTGGTGATGCTGCGATACGGGCAGGTTTAACCTCACCATCTATGCTTGTTGTAGTAGCTGTAACTGTTATTTCAGGCTATACATTAATTAATCAGAATATCTCAGGAAATATTGTTATTCTCCGCTTTTTTATTTTATTTTTATCTTCTGGTCTAGGTTTAATTGGCTTTTTTACGGGTTTCTTTTTATTAGGAACAATGATCGTTTCATTAGAAAGCTTCGGACAACCATATATATCAATTTTATCTGTTCCAAGTAAATCAGATTTTTTAAATGTCATTATAAAGTTGCCACAAAAGTTTAAAGTGAAACGAAATCAATCACTCCATCCTATTGATGAAGACCGTAAGAAGGAGTGAGAAATTAGATGAAAAAATTACTAATTATCATTCTATTGGTATTTCAATTATTTGTTTTAACGGGCTGTTGGGGAGAGCGAACGATTATTGATCAAACTTTAGTTACGAGTTTTGGAATTGATTTTAAGGA
Source organism: Bacillus sp. AFS002410 (assembly GCF_002556365.1). Lineage (NCBI taxonomy): Bacteria > Bacillati > Bacillota > Bacilli > Caryophanales > Bacillaceae > Bacillus > Bacillus sp. AFS002410. The sequence continues at coordinate 6,714 of NZ_NUEU01000034.1, read as the reverse complement.
CGATCAGTTTGTTGTAACGATCCAAGCTCTAAATTTTTCAAATATTGCTAAACAAGAGAGTGGCGCATTACAAGTACCTGCACCACCTTTAATTGGGCAAGCAAAAGCTAAAAGTATACAAGAGGCGTTTACTAAATTAGAATCAAATTCACCAATTCCTTTATATTACGGACATATAAACAGTGTCATTCTAAGTAAATCAGTCATCGAAAAAAAATTGAAGGATGTTAATTCATTTATAAGTGGAAGACCACTATTAAGATATACAATGTGGATTTATGGTACGGATCGGGATATTAAAGAAATCTTACTGAGTCAAAGCTTCTTTAATTTACCTTTTTTATATACGGTAGTAACGAATCCTAATCAAAAAAGTAGAGGGGACTTAATCGCTTTAAGTTTACAATTTCATCAATATATTTCTAGATACACCCAACCTGTTGGCACTTTGTTAATTCCTTCATTAGGTATTGAGGATAAGAAATTTGAAGAGAAAAATTTGGATAAAGTAGCTTATATAAATGGTGCTTACGCTGTTTCTCAACAAAAATATAAAGGTCAAGTAACTGTAAAGGATTTAAAAGCATTAGATTTTATTGAACAAAAAAATTATACTTTACCACTTACACTTGATTCAGGCAATTTAAATTTAGTAGTTAGAAGTTCCAGAGGATCAGTTAAGGTCGTAAAAGGTGGTAAAAAGCCAAAGTATATTATTAAAGTAAAAACAAATGTAGCAATCGTGCAAAATGAACATCATTTAAGTAAGAAGAAAATTTCTGCAAAAATTAGTAGTAGAGTAAAAAAAGAGATTTTAAAAACAATTAAAAAAGGAGAAGAGATTGATGCTGATCTTCTCAATATTTCAGAAAAGCCTTATCGGTACGATCGCAAAGAATGGGATATAAAAACGTTAAATGAAATCGATGTTAAGTTAATAAAAGATATCAAAGTTGATGTTCATATTTTAGGCAGTAAAGTTTATAAAAGATAAAAATGTACCGAAAAGAGAAGAAGCATAAAAAGAAGGTAATTTTTAAAAATCTATCTTCTTTTTTTTTGCTCATTTTTACCGAAAATGAATTATGATAGATAAGAACAAAGTAAGTTTTTTATTGTGGGGGTGAAGAAGTTGATTTTTGTGATTGGAGGAGCTCGAAGTGGAAAGAGTTCTTACGCAGAAAGAAGAATAAAAGAATTACAAACAAATCAAAATGATGTTGTTTATATTGCTACAGCTATTCCAACAGATGGAGACATGGGTGAAAGAATAAAAAGACATCAAGAAGAGCGTTCGAGTGATTGGCATACTGTTGAGCAATTTAAACAGTTTAATAAGTTAAAAATGGAAGAAAACTTTTTACAATCGAAGTATGTGATTTTAGATTGCATGACTGTAATGATTACGAATTTAATGTTCGAACGATATACTGATATCGATTTTGAAACGATAAATAATGAACAAATAAACGAGCTTGAATCATTTATAGAAAAAGAAGTGAATGAGCTCATTGATGTATGTAAAGAATTTGAAAAGTCATTATTAATCGTATCGAATGAAGTAGGATATGGATTAGTTCCATCTTATCGTTTAGGAAGAATTTTTAGAGATATTGCAGGGCGGATGAATCAAAAAATAGCATCAAGGGCAGAAGAGGTTATACTCGTCACAGCTGGTATACCTTTAAGAATTAAGTAGGAGTAACGATATGAATCGATTTAAAATGATCCTCAGTTTCTTTTCAACCATTCCAGTGAAAAACTATGAGTTTATTGAAGCTGAACTAGGAAAGGGAATTAGATTAGTTCCATTAGTAGGCGTACTATTTGGTATTTTACTCGTTTGTTTGAACTTTGGAATTTCGTTAATTTTGGACAATGAAGCCAATGCATTTCTTATACTAATAGTCTATTTATTCTTAACTGGTGGATTACATTTTGATGGAGTGGCAGACACGTCAGACGGAATATTTAGCCATCGTTCAAAAGAAAGAATTCTAGAAATTATGAAAGATAGCCGCATTGGTGCTTTTGGAGTCATTTCATTAATTATATTATTTTTGGGCGATTGGATATTTTTATCAAAGAACACAACATTTGTCATATTTTTATTTCCGATTATTGGAAGATGTATCGCTCTATTCACTTGTAGAATAAGTACATATGCTAGGAATGAAGGGTTTGGAAGTCAATTTATAATAGAAGCAAAAAAGTCTAGTTCATTAGTTGTTTTAATTGGATATATCATACTCATTTGTTTAGGTAGTATCTATTTCAATGAAGTAGGAATTATTTTCGCAATCTGTGTTACATTTGTTTTTATCGGATTTGTAACGAAAAGAATTAATCAAAAAATAGATGGAATTACAGGGGATGTAATTGGATTTACAATTGAAATTTCCCAATTATGCTTTTTAATTTTTGCTGTTATTGGTGAGCGATTAGTATGAAAGTAATTTTAATTAGACATACAGAGAGCATAGGAAATAAACAAAAGGTTTATGCGGGGAAGACTGATTTTGATTTAACAGAAACTGGCTTACTCCAAATGAAAAAAGTCGTTACTCAGTTAGCCAAAATGATTGATTCGACTTCAAATTATACTTTGTATTCAAGTCCACTTCGTAGATGTACGGCTTTAAGTGAAGAAATTGAATTATTTACAGGTGCAACGAAAAAAATTGAAAGTCGATTACATGAAACAAATTTTGGGGTATTTGAAGGAAAGTCATATGCTGATCTTTTAAAAGAAATGCCTGAAATAGTAGAAAAATGGAACGAGGATTTACTAAATTTTCAAATTCCGAATGGGGAAAGCCTAAAGCAGTGTGCGGAGCGGGTTAATGTATTTGTGCGTGAGATGACTGCAATAAATGAAGATATAATCGTCGTAACGCATGGAGGCATTATGAAGCTCTTACTCTTAAATTTCCTTCATTTAGATTTAAATCAATTTTGGAAGTTTTATACGGGTAATGGATGTATTATTGAAATTGAATATAATGATGGTTTTGGATTTTTAAAAAATATTATACAACATAATTAAGAGGATGGGGAAATTGAACACAAAAAGGATCGTTTTACTTTCATTGTTTATCGCATTAAGTGCAGTATTGTCTAATATAAAAATAGTTTATTCAATTGCTTTTGATTCATTGCCAGCTTTTCTTGCTGCAATCATTCTATCGCCAATTGCCGGTGGGATTGTAGGAGCACTTGGTCATCTTCTTACAGCATTTACATCTGGATTTCCATTTACAGTACCAGTGCATTTATTTATTGCACTTCAAATGGTTGTGATTGTTTGGATTTTTGGCGTATTATTTAAAAAAATAAACAAATATATAGCAATAATCGTCGCAATTATTTTAAATGGTCCAGTTGCAACAATACTAAGCGGTCTATTAATCGCTTATTTAAATCATTCATTTACATTTAAGACTGTTAGCAGTTTTTTTATGTTAATGGTAGTGCCATTAACTTTAGCATCAGCAGTAAATATTGTTTTAGCATTTATACTTCAAAAGGTGATGAAACGTGCAAACTTCAAAATTTAGGGACTTAACTTTAATGCAAATAGACTCGAATCGCTATTTTACGATAGCATGTGATAGTTGCGGTGGAATAGGGATGAGTGAACTTGATTATATAAAAGTTGATGAAGAAATCGTTGGTTATTTAACAGCGAAATTATGTTTAGTTGAAACGTTAGCTTTCCGTTCAAAGCCTACAGTGTTAATTAATACATTATGTGTAGAAATGGATGGTAGAGGGAAACGGATCATAAACGGTATTGAAAAAGCGATTAAAGAATATAATGAAGCAAATTTTTACGAAGACGATTTAGAAATAAATATTACTGGAAGTACAGAAGAAAACATTCCAACAAAGCAAACGGGTTTAGGTATCACTTTAATGGGTGAAATCTTTCATCCTTTTAATAGAAAAGAAGTAAGTTCGGGTGATGCTGTCATATTAATTGGTTATCCAAAAGTAGGACAAGAAGTAGTAGAGGATTTGAATGAAAATAAAAATGAAATCATTAATTTTCATTCATTAAAGCAGTTAACTAGTCACAAAGAAGTTTCTGATGTTTTACCAATCGGTTCAAAGGGTGTGCTGTTTGAATTAAATCAATTGATGGAAACTAATAATAAAGAGGTAAAGTTATTAGACCAAACTAGCATCCAGTTGCATAAATCAGCAGGTCCAGCGACATGTGCACTAGCAATTATTAAAAAGGAATCTATTGAAGAATTAAATAGATTAATCTCACAGCCACTCACTTTGTTAGGTGAAATTAAATAAATTGAAATAACATTATTGGAGAATAAAGATGGCAGAAGCTTTAAAGGATTTATATAACTATAATTTAATATCAAAAATTGCAAATGAGATCACTAATGTCTATTCAAATTTTAATCGCGATACTTTTATCGAAAAAATATTCGATGAAAAGTGGGAAGATAAAACCTTAAAAGAGAGAATGAGGCATATTACGATTTGTTTAGGAGAGTTATTGCCTAGTAATTATGAAGAATCGATTGAGATTCTAAGTAGTATATTAAATAAATTTCCAACAAATCAATTAAGTAGTATCATTTATCCAGATTTTGTAGAAGTGTATGGATTAGAACATTGGGATCAATCGATGGAAGCGCTAGAATTATTTACACAGCACTCAACTTCTGAATTTGCGGTTAGGCCGTTTATTGTTCAAGACCAAGAGCGAATGATGGCGCAAATGCTAAAATGGTCAACGCATCACAATGAACATGTAAGAAGACTTGCAAGTGAAGGATGTCGTCCGAAATTACCGTGGGGGATGGTTCTAAAAAATTTGAAATTAGATCCAACTCCGATCCTGTCAATTTTAGAAAACTTAAAGGAAGACGAGTCATTATATGTTCGTAAAAGTGTAGCGAATAATTTAAATGACATTTCAAAAGACCATCCGAATCTAGTATTAAAGATTGCCAAAGAATGGTATGGAAAAAATCCAAATACAAATTGGATTATTAAACATGCATGTAGAACGCTACTAAAAAAGGGGAATATAGAGGCTTTAACGATTTTCGGATTCCAAACGACAAATGCAATCAATATTGAAAACTTCCAATTGCAATCAGACAAAATAGAAATCGGTGAGGACCTAAACTTTTCATTTAAGATTCATAGTGACGAACCAACCTCTATAAAAATTAGAATCGAATTTGCAATTGATTACGTAAAAGCAAAAGGAAACCGTACAAAAAAAATCTTCAAAATATCCGAAAACACAATCGAAAAAGACAAAACATTATCATATAACAAATCTCACTCGTTCAAAAACCTATCAACAAGAAAGCACTACCCTGGCCAACACACGATCAGCCTGCTGATTAACGGCGCGGAATGTGGAAGTTGTGACTTTATTGTAGAGTAGAATTGAAAAAGAGACAGTCTCAAGCCGATCTACTTTGAGACAGTTCCTTTTTATTATGGAACAAATTATGTATTTTGTTTATAATGGTACCGACTTATAGTATGTTATGCAAATAGATATCGAGGCAATTTTAAGAAAAAGCACAAAAAACCCGCTAGAAATACGTAATTCCTTGCGGGTTTTCACTATTCTATGCCAACTATCTTTTATGCATCATCACATCTTCTGTTAAAGGAGTAAAACCAAGTTTTTCCTGTAAGACTACTTTAGGAATTTGAGACTTAGTTATTGTAACAGTTGTTACTTTTCGATTAATGTTCTCATTATGGATGACTGACATAATATCATAAAAATATGGTATAGATGCATCTGTATAGGCTACAGCTAAAATTTCAGAATACTTGGTGTCAGGGCGAATTGTGATACCGAAATAGGCGATCGTTTGATTTTCCAATTTACATTCAACTGCATAGTCAAATTCTATAGAGCTATAATATTCATCCATCATAGCAACTTGTTCATTAGTAAGAATTTGTTGCTTCATTTTTAAATCTTTCCAAACATTAAATTGAAATTGATCTTTTATTTCAAAAGTAAATCCAGGGATATTTTGTACGGTTTTAATAAGAAGTGGATAATGTGCTCCGACAATTTGTGAACGACTTGTAATATTGAAACCTTTAGTTAAGAAATAATCTATTTGTGTTGACCATTGACCTCTAAATCGCTGTGCAAGTAATTTTCCGCCATATTCTTCACTTATAGCAAATTGGTAAACTCTTTCAAATAGTTCATCTCGTACAGTATCCTCATACTCTGGTAATACCCACGGATAGCCTAAAGATACAAATTCTCCCTTTCCGGAGAAACTCATATAACCAACAAGTTCATCCCCATCAAATGCAAAACATCTAGATTTCTCATTAAATTCGGACTGGTTTTCAAATAGTGTAGGAGACAATGTTGCTTTCCAGGCATACCTTAAAGAATTCGTTATTTTATTCCAAAAATCATACTGTAAATCAAGATCTGAAGGACTCTCATAAAAACGATAAGTTATTGTCATATTACAATCCTTTCTTAAATCGTACTAGGTTAATCGTAACAAATTTAAATTAGTAAGGTTAGAAATTTTTATTAAAATGCACTATTTAACATTTATTAGGCGAAAAATAAATATCACATTAATTACAGTATGATTTTATAGTCGTTCTGTTGCCTATAAAAAAGCATTGAATTCAAACGATAAGTCTTCGAAGTGCAAATACGAGAGTTGAAAGTGCAAATAA
>NZ_NUEU01000033.1:0-170680 GCF_002556365.1 Bacillus sp. AFS002410 | reverse complement strand
CAAATACGACGAATAATAATGATGCTTATTCAGCAAATGGGGTAGCACCTGATGTAGAGCTTCATGGTTATCGTGTTTTAGGACCAGGAGGACACGGAACAACGGAATCTGTACTAAGTGGTATCGATCAAGCTGCAAAAGATCACATGGATGTAATCAATCTATCACTTGGTGCAACAGTTAATGATCCACTATACCCAACAAGCATTGCGATTAACAATGCTACTTTAGCTGGAGTTGTGTGTGATGTTGCTGCTGGTAATAGTGGTCCTGGCCAAGCTACAGTCGGTTCACCAGGAACTTCAGCATTAGCAATTACTGTAGGTGCAAGTACAATTCCAGAAGATATTGCAACAATGACAATTAAGAATGGTTCTGCTTCATATAAAGCACGTTTATTTGGTAAAGACTTTTCTCAATCGGACGATGCGTATAAAGGTCAATCAATTCCAATCGTTGATGTTGGTCTAGGAAGTGAAGGAGATTATAGCGGAATTGATGTAAAAGGTAAACTTGTTCTAGTAAAACGTGGTGTTGATTATTTATCAACAAAAATGACAAATGCACACAATGCTGGAGCAGCAGGTATGATTATTTGGGATAATACGGATGATTCAGATACCCAAGGTTATATTCCTAGTTTCTTAGGTGTTAGCATGGATAATGTTTATTCAGTTTCTTTAACACAGGCACAGGGACAAGCTCTATCTGATGCAATTAAAAAAGACCCAAAAACGGCTAGCATTACGTTCCCTTCTACTCTGGATGCTCCTATTAGGAAGAATGGAGATGAACTGGCAAGCTTTAGTTCAACAGGTCCAGTGAAAGATTGGACAATTAAACCTGACGTTGTAGCTCCTGGTGTGGACATTTCTTCAACAGCCCCATACGATATTTGGGAGCCGCAAAACAATGGTACACATGATTATAAAGTTGCTTATCAGATTGAGTCTGGTACTTCAATGGCAACGCCGCACGCTGCTGGTATTTCAGCTTTAATTAAAGCTGCACATCCAGATTATACACCTGCAGATGTAAAAGCAGTGTTAATGAATACAGCTAAAAGTATTGATACAGATTCGAAGAGTTATAGTGTCTACCAAGTAGGTGCTGGACGTGTTGATCCTGCTCGCGCAATTGCTACAGATGTAAAAATTCAAGTGTTAGATAAAGCAGTTTCGGCGGATAATCCACAAGACGCTTCGACTCTACATGAAGTAGATAATCTTACTGGTAGCATGTTCTTTGGTTTTAAAGGAAGAGGAGAAGGTGCAACGAACGGATCAGATGATGTTGTTTCTTCAAAGGACTTTAACATTACAAATCAAGGAACTGGCAGTAAAACATTTAAAGTAAGTAGTGCGTTTATATCAACAAAATTTGCAGGATCAAATAAAGTTGGTCCAGGCACAGGAAATGATGTGAAAATCGATTTTTCTGTAGATGGCAAAAACGTAAATTCTATTAATGTTGGCGGAGGAAGTTCTGTTAAAGCAACAGCTAAAATTACAGTTCCGTCAAATTCATTAGATGGCACTTACGAAGGTTATATTAACGTAGTAAATGCAGCGGATTCGTCAGAGTCATATCGCGTTCCGTTTACAATTACAGTTGCAGAAAAAGGTATTAATAATTTCAAAGTCGCGATAAAGTCGACTGCAGTAGGAAATCTATCATCTTATAATTTCTCAGTAAATAACGAAATGGATAACTATTATATCCTAATAAAAGACAAAGACGGGAAATATATAGGGGTAGCAAATTCAATAGCAAACGGTAGTGATATCATCCCTGGTGTTCAATATGGCTCTCGTATCACTCTATTTAATGGATGGTACCTTCCATTTACAAAGGCATACGATGGAACGTATGATCAGTCTGGCATTTCAACAGACGTACAAGTATTACCAGAAGGCGCATACTCTCTTGAGATGGTTGCAACTGGTAAAGATGGACAACGTTACACATCGGAAGATACGCTATATGTCGACGGGACACCGCCAACTATGACGATGGATTCTGACTCTAAGGGCGGAATTTATGAAATTGATCCGACAGGGTATCTGCCTGGACAAGAAATTAAAGGATTCTCTGGTAAAGTATACGACTCGAACATAGATGTAATGAAAGCTAACGGAGAAACGTCAGTACCAAGTCCTCAGGATGGTAGCCAAGTTCCTGTTGATCAAGGCTTAAACAATGTTGTAGGGTATCAAGATAGTATGTTCCCAACAGTTTACTTTAAAACCGATGCGAAAGGTCGTTTCCATTTTGGTGTGACTGCTGAAGACCTTACAAATAAATGGGGAAGTCAATTTATTATTGATCCTGTTGATTATTCAGGTGAAGATGACTTGGATCTAAACAGTCAAACCTATTACTTTATTAAAAAAGGGAATCCATATGTTACTTTAACTGCATCTAATGGAGTAAATGCAGGACCAGGTAACGAAGACAAAGTGGTTGTTGATGCGGATAAACCTTTCAAAACGACAATTACAACTCACTACGGTGTTGGAATGACTGGCGGTAAATTTTTACTGAATGATAATAAGGTTTACAAATATAGTAATATCCGACTAACAGACGAGTATAAAAATTACCTTATTAGTAAAGGGATTGATCCAACTAAGGTTCTTACTGTAGGTCAGCCTTATGTTCATCCATATTATGGTGTTGGTTTAACAACAGATGTGACACTTTCTAATATAGGAGCAGCTGGTGCACTTGACCATGATATGCCAATAATTGAAGCGGATGTGACTTATTCAAGCCCTGATCCAATTACAGGACCATTCCCATATACAATGGTACAAGCGAATTTAACATTATCTGGTGATGATACAGAAATCGCATGGTTCCCAACGAATGTACCTACTGTAAGACAGAACATTTCTGTACTTAGAGGACGTTTAGCAGCGGAATCTTTCGCAAGAAATAATATAAACAATAACTATCCGCAATTCACAGTTGATTCAGGTGCAAAAATAACGGCGACGGATGATAAGGGTAATAAATTTACAACTGATCAACCGACATCTTTTAATAACACAATGGCCTATACGTTTATTAATCCATATTATGCTTTAACTATGGGTGTAAGTGACAAGCCATATTCTGTCGAAGCAAGTGTACCAGGACATTTTAAAGGATATGCAAAAACTCCGGTAATTGGAGAAAACAAATTTGGATATCAATCAGGTACTGTAAAAGATATTCCAGGTATGTTCCCAATCCTATTAGGTGGAGATGTAAATGGTGACAACGTCATCGATATGAAAGATTTATTGAAAGAAATCGATGTGTATTATCAATATAAAAACTTAGGTTATGTTGATAATCCAGACAATACTGTTGCTAAAAAGACAGCATTCTTAAACGATAACCGTGACGAGGATATTTACTGGATTAAACCAACCGGTTCAGGTTACGGGATTAATTATAACGATTTCTACTTCATCTTTAAAAACTTTGGCGTAAAAAATCAAAGTGCAATTGATGCAGGATTAACTGTTCCAACTGCGCAATTAACGGTAGATCAAGATACAACATTTAAAACTGCTTATGCAGGAGCCGCACCAACAATTACTTTAAATGCTGGAGATACAGTACAACAAGTACTACAAAAACTTAATTTCCCAGCTCCGGATATGAAAATCGAATCAACACCAAAGCTTCAAGACTTACAAAATGGTGCATCGATTTCACTTGTTCCTACAAATACAGTAATTGTAGATGATGTAGTATGGAGAAAAGCAATCACAAAAGTAATGTTAGGAACAACTGATGTGACAAATTTAGTGACAATTAACCCTGGATATATGTATGCTGACGCAAATGGTGCAGCACAAACAATGCCAGCTAAAATTACGTTCCCAGGATCGTTATTCCCAACGGCAACGAATTACACAATGACAGTGAAGGCAACAGGATATCCGGATGTAACAAAATCTCTAACAATCTCAACGGTTCCGATTCCGACACCAGCGATTCCAGTTATTACTGATCCAACAGTAGCGCATATCGGGAAGGATTTAGCTTTAAATTTCACAGAGGATGCGAAATGGAGAAATGGAATCAATAAAGTGATTGTGACGACAAATGGTGGAAAGAGTCTAGATATCACTAATTTGATCAATCCAGATACGAATCAAAAGTATTATGACATTAGTAAGCCTGGAAAAATTACGTTTAATGCGAAAACATTTATGACGAATTCAACTCTTAATCCGACTGATGGTTCGACATATAATAAAGCAACTGTAGACCCAGGTGGAACAAGTTATCTGCCACAACTTTACAAATTTACAATCAGTTCACAAGGTGCAGATGGCACTGTTTATCCAGATGTAATTGGTGGTTATGATCCTGCTTACACAGCTCAACAACCAGTTGGATATACGATTACGTTTGATAGCCAAGGTGGAACACCAATTAATCCAATAGCAGTAGGATTTAAAGCGGGCTCAAGTAGATCGAATGGTCCAAATAGTGATTTGATAAGTAATGTGACTCCTGCACCAACGAAACAAGGATATAAGTTCCTCGGTTGGTATAATGAAGCATCAGGTACAACATTATGGGATCCAATATCATTTCCTTCAACAGCAGACAAAACGGTTTATGCAAAATGGCAAATGAATACAACTCAAAATTATTCACCTGTCGATAAAGCAAACCCGAATGGATTGAAATTCGATGGAAGTAATGGAGGTATAACTGGAATTGGATGGGTGCTTGGAGAAGGAGATTTGAAAATCAACATCCCTGATTATTTAACAAATGTTTCTTGGTTAACAGGAAAAGATAAAATTGCAAATATTGAAACGACGTTCTATGCAATGAAGAGCGATGGTTCAACAGATGGAGTACCGACAAAGTATACGTTAGACCCAAGCACTTATGGCTTATCGTCTAACGGAAATAACGGAATCCTATCATTCACAACGGCAACACATGATCAAGCTGTTCAAGCAGGTCAAACTAAACTTGGTGAAAAGTTTGCTTTCAGTGAAATGCCAACTCTTGGGAATGCTGGCGCGATTAAAGGGTATAACTTAACGATCACTTCTACAACAGGAGAAACGGTTACAATTCCAAATATTCTTCTTAGTTATAGACGCCATATTGATTTAAATGGTGGTACGTTAAAAAATGCAACTGACACATTCTTTGCTGATGCGTTAATAAATGGAAAAACAAATGCGCCAAATATGTCTACAGGTGCAACACATGTAATTAATGGTAATTTAACTATTAGTCCAGACCTTTATTTGGATGCAGCAAATTCAAGTGACAAGAAGTCTGATATTACAACAAATCCGAAAGTCTTGACTGGTAATTCTATATTCTTTGTATGTTGGATGAAAGTTCCTCCTACAGTGAATAAAGACGTTGTTGGAAACATTGTTGGAAGCGACATTACTTTACCATTTACAGATGATGGAACATGGAAAAATAATATCAAATCTGTGAGCATAGGTACTAAAACTTTAGTTCTTAATAAGGATTACACGATCACAAATAATAGTATTATCCTTAAAGCTGCTCTTTTCACAGCTGGACAAAAAGTTAACGTAACGATTGTTTCAGAAGGTTATAAAGATGTGACAGTTGCTGACCAAGTAATTGGTTATACAGTGACGTTTGATTCAAATGGTGGAGATCCAGTTTCAGCTCAAATCGTAGACCGAAATGCGACTAAACCAGTTGATCCAACTAAAGTTGGCTACAAGTTCTATGGTTGGTATACAGATCAAAATTTAACTAATGCTTATGATTTTGATAACATTGTAACAAAACCAATTACCCTTTATGCGAAATATGCATTAGCTGGTTCAGTTGTAACAGCTGATACAACAGATAACGCTGTAGGAAACGATATGGTATTAGAGTACAGCGACAAAGATTGGGCAAATGCGATTACTGGCATTAACATCAACGGTCTTGCAATCGACGCATCGAAATACAATTTAGATAAAGAGAATCGTACGATTACTTTAGATAAGAGCCTGTTCTCAAGAGCTAAAGATTATACGGTTACAATAAAAGCTAAAGAGTACGCTGATGTGACATTAGTACAAAAAGTTCTAAATGGATATAATGTTCATTTCGTAATGCCAAAAGATGCTCCTGCAGTAGTGAAGGATGCAACGAAAGATTCAATAGTAGTACGTAGAATCACAGCACCAACTGCTCATGGTTATGATCTAGCTTGGTTCGCTGATGAAGCATGTACAATCCCTTGGGATTTCACAAATTCAATCTACTCTACAAAAACGATTTACGGTCAATGGAAACCAGCAAAATACACTATTATCTATGACACGCAAGATGCTGGACTAGCAGTTTCAGTGAAAGCTGAATACAATTCTTTACTTGATGAATCAAAACCAACAAGAACTGGTTACACATTTGTTGGTTGGTATAATGATGCAGAAGGTAAAACAGCATGGAACTTTGCAACAGATAAAGTAACTGATGACATGGTTCTATACGCTAAGTGGAATGTAAACTCTTATACAGTTCACTTTAATACAAATGGCGGCAGCCAAGTAGCTGACAAAGCTGCAAATTATAACACAGTTATCTCTGCACCGACAACAACGAGAACAGGCTACACATTCGTTGGATGGTACGAGGATGCTGCAGGTGATCTACCTTGGAACTTTACAAAAGATAAAGTTACAAACAACACTACTTTATATGCGAAATGGAAAATCAATTCGTATAAAGTAAGTTATGTAAGCAATGGCGGTTCTACAGTTCCTGCTCAAACTGCGAATTACAATAGCGTTATTAATTTACCAAAACCAACAAAAACGGGTTATACATTTGCTGGATGGTATAAAGATGCTACATTAAAAACAGCAGTAGGAAGTTCTGTAAAATTGGCAAGCAACATCACGCTTTACGCAAAATGGAACATTAGCACGTATACTGTTAAATTTAACAGTAACGGAGGAAGTTCAGTTGCTTCTAAAACAGCAATTTACAATGCAACAATTAGCCAACCGAAGTCTCCAACTAAAAAAGGATATGTATTCCTTGGATGGTATAAAGATGCTTCTGGTAAAGTAGCTTGGAACTTTGCGAAGGATCACGTTACAGCAAATACTACAATTTACGCTAAATGGGTAGCTATTCCAGCTAAACCATCACATGCGAAAGTATCAAAAGCTGGAAGTAGTTCTGTGAAACTAACTTGGTCAAAAGTATCAGGTGCAACAGGTTATGAAATTGTTAAAGCAACTTCAAAAACAGGATCATACTCTCACTTAACAAGTGTGACAACAACTGATTACACAAACATTGGATTAAGTAAAGGTAAAACTTACTACTACAAAATCCGTTCTTACAAAATGGTTGGATCACAAAAAGTTTATGGTGACTGGACAAGCGTAATGTCGATTAAGCTATAAAAAATGAAATAACAAGCAGTACAAATTTACTTAAAAAAATCAAAAAGGGTGCTTATGAAATCAAGAAGATTGATTAAACACCCTTTTTTGAAAGAACAACGATTAGATCTTTTTTCAAATTAAAAACTTTCCCTTAAAATATTAGAAGACAAGAATACGATTTCAGTAGTATTCTTGTCTTATTTTTTAGTTTAAATAAAAGTAATTTACTCAAAAGGGCTTTAAAAAATTTCAAATCAATTATTACGCATGTCGATGTTAAATATGTTAATAATAAGAAATAATTGATTTTTTTTAAACCGGTAATATAAAATTGAAATCATTACAAAAATAATAGATTTAGTATTCTTAAGGAGCAATTGTAAAAAATGAATTTTGAACAAATGGAGCATATAGTATATGCAGCAAGAGAAATGTCAATAACGAAGGCTGCTGAAAAATTATTTATCTCTCCTTCTGGTATGAGTCAATCAATTACTCAGTTAGAAAATGAGCTAGGTATAAAAATATTTAATCGATCAAAACAAGGTGTTTCACCTACTTTTGAAGGTAGAATCGTTATTTCAAAAGCAATTAATTTATTAAGTACAATTAAAGAACTTAATAAAGAAATTTATGAAATTAAAAATAGAAGTAATGATCATTTAAAAATCTTAACAGCACCTACTTTTACATATCCTCTTCAAGAAACAATGGTCAAGTTTAATGAGGAACAAGAAGAAGTTTCATTTGAAGTAGTGGAAGAAAATCCAGCTACAATGATTCAAAATTTTATAAAACAAGATTATGATTTTGCACTTATTCCAGCTACACAAGAAGAATTAAAAAAAGAAAAATTCATTGAATTTGAACACTTACATAACGGGCATATTTGTATTGCAGTTGGCAAGAAATCACCATTTTATCATTACGATTCGATATCTCCATCAGACTTAGTGAATGCAAAAATCGTAATGTACAAAAACTCGGATTATAAAAGGTTGTTAAAAATTACGAAAATGAATCCTAAAAATGTTGTTCTAAAATCAAATCGAAGTAGCTTACTGTTTGAATTAGTTAAAGAAAGCCAGGCTATTCTTTATCTACATGAATTTTCGATTCGAAATCGACCAATGGTTATTAATGGAGACGTAAAAATAATTCCTATGAAAGAAGAGGCAGTTTTCGATCTTGATTTTTGGTTGATTTATTTACAATCGAAACCATTGTCACCTTTAGCGAAAGAATTTATTGAGAAACTTAAAGAGAAATTTATTACTGAGAATTAAAAAAGATAGTGAAGGCAGATAAAATCTGACAATCACTATCTTTATTTTTATTCTTCCAGTTGAGACTCTTTACCTAGTGTACCTGTACTTAATACGGAAACGCTAATCTTTGGCTGGATTTTAATAGTTGGATAGACTTTTTCCCAATCAAGCTTTTTCCATTGTTCAGGTTTATGTTCCTTTAAATATCGACCAATGCCAATGACATCACTGTTAGCAAGTTGAATTTCTTTTACGACTTCTTGAGCCCTTTTATTTAAATCATCTTTGATACTCGACTCCATTTCTTTTTCTTCAATCATTTTAATTGTTGTTATTTCGTTAATTCTTACATATACATGTATTTTTATATTCGCTTTTATATGATTTTTAGATGTCGAAATGAATAATTTATTTGAAGGGCGTATAATTTCATATGAAATTGTATTATAAGGTTCTTTATGTTTTTTATTTAGTTTCGTAATAAAATTGCCTGTATTACCATATTTTCCCATCATCATTAAAAGTAGTGGTGATTGATCTGATGGGATGAAATGACCAGTATAGATATCATTATGTATTAAGCCAGTACCTATAACTTCTACACGATCATTTGGAGTAATATCTAATACAGGTAAAGTAAAGTCAATCCCGTTGTCGGTGGCATATGTGAAAACGTTATAAAGATCCATTTTTTGTGAAAGTGAAGTTGTTTCAGCATTATCAATTGTATCCTTTAACATAAATGATAAAGGTTGTGATCCAACCGTTTTTAAATTAATGATTTTTTTTGCAGGCATTTTGTTTGCTATTGCGACTGAAACATTTAGATTTGAAAACGGTCTTCGCCTGAAAGTACTTAATAGATGTATAAATTTTGTTTTTGAGAAATCTTCACCCAATATCAAAATTCTAGTTTTAGATGTTGTTATATCTCCAGGTAAAAATGATTGCAAATCCATTCCAGCATGAGATACGGAGTCTTTTATTGAATTGACAGATTCATTTTGAAAATCGAATACACCAGCACCTTTACCGATAATATCCAATATTAATGCATTGATCTCAATTTTCTTATCTTTATCTAAGTCAAAACTAATCCCATTTACTAATGATTTTTCAGTAATTGTTCTCGTATCCCAACAACCTGTAGCTAATAAAAGAAAGAAAAATAAATTAAATACAATTAAACATTTACGAATCAATTTAATAGCCCCCTAACTTTATTAATAAGTAACAATAGAAATGGGATAATGATAATAAATATAGGGTCCAAAAAAGATCCAAAATGAACGATTGTTTCTCTTTTTATAACACGCAAAGAGATTAGCGGATAAAAAGTAAATATCAATACTATGAGAATTAGTAGTATACTTTCCCTATTTTTTACAAGTAAAGATAAACGTTTGTGTACATCTTGACTAACGATATAGAGATAGTTAACAACTGTTGCGCAAATAACAATGGTCCAAATGCTTAAAAATATTGTATCTAGACTTTCAATCATATCGGAATGAAAGGTTTTAAAAATATAAAGAATTGGGTCTATGATATAACCATTTTCTTTATTACTTAATCTAATATAGGACGTGAAAATAATAAAAGTATACATAATTGTTGTAAAGAAATTTGCGAAAGTTAAAGTGAGCAATTTCTTTTTAGTATCTTGAAAGCTTGGCGATATAAATAAAAAGATTTCGAAACCTAACATTTGAAGAAATGATGAATACGCACCAGAGCCGATTTTTTTAATGGGATTGTGACCAATAGGTAATATTCTTCCAATATGCACATTGTCATAAGCAGATAGTAGAAATAAGATAAAGATCAGAAAGATAAAAGTACAGAGTATATACGTTCTCGCAATTGTTTGGATGTCATTTTTTGCGACAACATACGCTGTTACTAAAAATAAAATAAGAATTAGCCAAGAAGGACTTTTTGGAAAAATCCAGATAGTGATAATATCAGAAAATCTCATCGAAACTACGAGCACCACATACAAAAAATAAATGAAATAGCTAATATTTATACAGGTTCCTATGAATGGATTCGTAATTATTTTTGTGTAGTCAGTAAAGCTCATGTTAGGAAATTTCTTATATAAACTGTAATAAAGGAAGATTAAAATTTGAACAATTATGCCACCTATAAGCGTAGAAATCCATCCATCATGACCAGCTATTTTATAAATATTATTAGGGAAGCTAGTAATGGCGACGCCGAATTGTGTAAATATAATTAAATAGAATAGATGTTTATTATTAATCATGATGTTTTCCCCTTTTTATTTTTTAGCAAAATAAATTCGGAGAAACCTGGATTTTCTACATATCGATAACTAAATGCTTTGATTTTAGAAAGGTGAGCTAAAATCATAAAGACGCCTAAGCTAATGCCAATAAATCCAAATATTGATGCAAGAATTAAAAGTGGAATTCCCATAATTCTAGAAGCAACTGACATTTCCTTTGATGGAAGTGAAAATGATGCAACCGCAGTGACTGCAATTACAACGACCATAGAATTTGAGATTAAATTCGTTTGTACGATAGCTGTCCCAATGACAATCGCTCCTACAGTACCAATAGTTGATCCAATAGCATTAGGAAGTCTTAAAGCTGCTTCCTTCAATAGTTCTAAAATAATAATCATCGAAAATGCTTCGATTAATGGTGGAAGTGGGACATTTTCAATTGATAGCTTTAAAGTATAAAAAATTGAAACAGGTAAAATATTCGAATGATAAGTGGTAACAGCAATATAGATAGAGGGTAGTAATACTGCTATCCAAAAGGCGAATATTCTTAAACAATAGAAAAATATCCCAAAAAGCCATCGGAAATTAAAATCGTCTACAGCACGAAAATAGCCATAAATATCATGAGGAAATAATAGGGCATTAGGATCATTATCAAGTATTATGGCAGGTTTTCCTGATAATAAATGACGAACTGTACGATCAGGTCTTTCAGAGAACATCACTTGTGGAAAAGGAGATGAAGGATATTCTTCTATAGCATTTTGAATATGAACTGGCTCAATCATTTGCCCGGGCTCAACTTTCCCACTTGACTCAAGCTTTTTTATTTTCTGTTCAATCGTTTCAATCATTGATTGAGGTGTCTTGTCGTTTAAATAAAATATGGAAATTGATACTGGATACTTTTTACCAACTGTTATATTTTTAATGATTAGTTCTTTCGTTCGTAATCTTTTTCGAATTAAAGTGGAATTTATTTTAAGACTCTCAACAAAACTATCATGGGGACCTAGTGTTACAGTTTCAGAACCTGATTCTGAAATTGAACGCTCACTATTATTACTAGGTGCAGAATATGACTTTGCTTTATTTTTATTGTTATCATTAAAAACAATGACATTTCCAGATAAAATAGCTTCTACGCAATCTTCCAGTGTATATGTATCATTAGAATTTAATATAGTTGTTATAATTCGACCTGATTCATCTTTTGAAACAACCCGTTCTAAAATATGTGTTTGAATTATTTCTGAATCGATCATTGTATCTAAATAACATAAATGAAGTGTAACTTCCCCAATTGAATATTTTTTATATTTAAAATCTGAACTTGATTGAAATTCGCCTTGTAATTCTTCTAACATGGAGGTTTTTTCATTTAATTCCATTTAAACCAACTCCTTAAAAACTCCTCAAAGATATAAGTATTATTCCCTTCTGTAAATTGGATATGTATGGAAATTAATCCTACAAATAACAAAACGCTTAAAATTAAAGATTGTGAAAAAGAATGGTATTTATATAATTACAAATTTACTTATAGTCCCGATTTATAAAGATGCTTGATTCTCCAATCCGGGCATTTTTTTTGTCATTAAAACATAAATTTTAAAAGTATCTCATATAAAAAGACAGTTTCGATTCTTTATAATCATTGGGAAATGTTGTTTAAGAAAGGGGTTGAGAAACTTCGTGCACATAATCGGAAAAGGCATACCCCGCAAAGAATCTTTCGAAAAAGTTACAGGCTATGCTAAATATACAGACGATTTTGAAACGAATGATATGTTACATGCTCAATTAGTAACAAGTCCATATGCGAGTGCAATGATTAAAAGTATAGATTCAACAGAAGCACTTAAAATCCAAGGTGTGAGAAAAGTAATATGTGGCGAGAATTTACCTTTAGTAGGAGAAGGAATACTTGACCGGTATCCAATAGCATTTGATCGAGTTCGATTTTTTGGTGAAGTTGTGGCAATCGTTGTAGCAGATACAAAATATGCTGCAAACCAAGCTGCTAATTTAGTAAAAGTACAGTATGAATTATTTCCCGTTGTAAATTCTCCATCAGATGCACTTAAACAAGATGCACCACTTGTACACCCAAAACTAGGAGAATATGAAGTTACTGAAGGAGTTTATCCAGAACCGGGTACTAATATAGCTACTAGGATAAAAATTCGTAAAGGAGATTTTAACAAAGGCTGGAGAGAAAGTGAAGTAATGGTTGATGAGAGTTTTGCATTTAGGCCATCTGACCATTCTGCTATGGAGACTAGATGTTCGTTTGCCCAAATACATCATGACGGAACAATTGAAATTACTACATCATCCCAATCGCCATTTATGGTAAAAGACTTAATTGGGGAGTACTTTGACATAAAACCCGGAAAAGTTATTGTAAACACCCCGTTTGTAGGCGGAGGTTATGGTGGAAAAGGAGCAATCCAGTTAGAACTTTTAGCCTATATTGCTTCACGGGCTGTAAATGGTAGATTAGTCAAAATATATAATACTCGTGAAAATGATATGCTTTCATCACCTGGACATATCGGGCTTGAAGCGAATGTAAAACTAGGATGTACAAAAGATGGAATGCTTAAGGTTGCAGAGATTCAATATTTATGGGACGGCGGGGCTTATGCAGATAAATCGATTGATTTAACGAGGGCAGGGGCAGTTGATTGTACTGGACCTTACAATATTGAAAATATTTGGTGTGATTCTTTATGTATGTATACGAATCATCCTTATCCTGCACCTTTTAGAGGATTTAGCCATTCGGAAGTCCATTTTGCATTCGAAAGAGCGATGGATATTCTTGCTAAAAAACTAAATATGGATCCGATCGAACTACGCGAAAAAAATGCTATTAAACCTGGTGATACTACTCCGACTCAAGTTGTATTAAATTCTAGTACAGTTGGTAATCTACCAAAATGCATAGAAAAAATGAAGGAATTAATCAATTGGCAGGAAGGTCAAGTAATTGACTTAGGTAATCATAAAGTTAGAGCAAAAGGTATTAGTTGTTCCTGGAAAACTTCTACAATTACACCAAATGCAAGTTCAGGTGTCATATTAATCTATAATGCTGACGGAAGTATAAATTTACTTTCAGGTGTTGTGGAACTTGGCCAAGGTACTAAAACAATCCTTGCTCAAATGTTAGCTGAAATCCTAAGGATGGATGTGGATGATATACATGTACAAATGAATATCAATACATTAAATACGCCTGAACATTGGAAAACCGTTGCAAGTAGAGGGACATTTATGGCTGGTAGGGCATTATTAGCAGCAGCCGAAGATTTAATGAAACAATTAAAAGATTTAGCTTCATTTATATTGCGTGCTCCTGTTGAGGATTTAGAAGTTGGTTATGGGAAAGTATTTATAAGAAATGATCCAGATACAAATATCCCAATTGAAAAAATTGCTTACGGATACACATTTCCAAATGGAAATTCCATTGGTGGACAAATAATTGGTAGAGGACACTATATTTTAACAGGCTTAACCCGTATAAATCGAGAAACTGGGGCGGGAAAACCGGGTCCAGAGTGGACGGTTTGTGCACATGGTGTAGAAGTTGAAGTTAATATGAAAACATATGAATATAGGATTCTTAAAGCTGTTACAGCCGTTGATATTGGAGAAGTACTTAACATTAAGACTGCAACTGGGCAAGTGAAAGGTGCTATGAGTATGGGATTATCGTTTGCAGGACGGGAAACTTTTACATTTGATAAGCAGGGAAAAGTACTAAATCCGCAATTGCGTACTTACCGACCAATTCGTTTTGGGGAGAATCCTAAATATGATGTAGCATTTGTTAAAACACCACAAGTTGATGCCGTATTTGGTGCAAGAGGAGTAGGAGAGCATGGTTTACTTGGTATGCCTGCTGCTCTCGGAAACAGTCTTTCTACAGCACTGTCGGTTAACGTCAATAATTTACCAATTATCCCTGAACTATTATGGAAAGTAAAAGAAGGTGGGATATAGTTTGTTATCTTCTAATATAGAATACTATAAACCAGTGAATATTAAAGAGACATTGGAGCTTTTTTATTATTTGAAAGGTAATAATAAAAGGCCAATTTATTATGCTGGTGGAACAGAAATCTTAACACTTGGTCGTTTAAATTTGGTCGAAACAGATGCACTCATCGATATTAAAGATTTAAAGGAGTGCCAAATGTTTGAGTTTAATCAAGATTACTTAATAACAGGTGCCGCTATTTCACTTACTGATATTGAAGAGAAAAACCTATTTTCACTACTCTCTAAAGCGTCTATGGAAATAGCTGATCGCACTGCACGGAATAAAATAACGCTAGGTGGAAATTTATGTGGTCAAATTTTTTACCGTGAAGCAGTTTTACCATTTCTACTTTGCGAAAGTCAGGTAATCATTGCTGGGTATAATGGTGTAGAGGCTTTTCCAATCGAACAAATCTTCAATCAAACCTTACAACTTCAAGACGGACAACTTCTAATCCAACTATTAACAGAGAAGAAATATATAAATCTACCATATATGAACATTAAAAAACGTCAGCAATGGGATACAGGTTACCCACTACTGACGATTGCTTCTATTAAAATAGATAATCAATTACGTTTTGCTTTTAGTGGACTATGCCCTTTTCCTTTTCGCTCAAAGCAAATGGAAGCCGAGCTAAATAATACGAACGTGAGTATTGAAGAAAGAATATCAAAAGCACTTCAATTCATTCCTGGGGAAGTACTTGATGATGTGGAAGGGTCAAAAGAGTACAGATTATTCGTATTACGAAATACATTAGAAAAGATTATTTCTGAAATGGAGGTAAGGTAATGGACCAGTCTCCAATAAAAAAAATAAATGTTTCATTAAATATTAATGAAGAAATCCGACAAGTGGAGATTCGTCCAGCGGACACTCTCCTTTATGTGTTAAGAACAAATCTTGGTCTCACAGGTGCAAAGCCAGGCTGCCTAAACGGAGATTGCGGAGCTTGTTCAGTCGTTATGAATGGTACTGTATATAAATCATGTATAATGCTTGCCATTGAGGCAAGTGGGCAAAATATTACAACAATTGAAGGCTTAAAAGATTCACCTATACAAAAAGCCTTTGTTGAAAATTTTGCGTTTCAATGTGGATATTGTACTCCTGGATTCATCATGAATTGTCATTCCCTTTTAATGAATAACCCAAATCCAACATATGAAACGATGAAAAAATGGTTATCTTCGAATATTTGTAGATGCACATGCTATGAAGAAATTGAAGAAGCTGTTTTATCAGTTATCGAAAATAGAGAAAAAACAATGAATAATGAAACAGAAGAAGATGGATAGGTATCTACCTAATTATTTAGTTGAGTCACTAGGTTTTCGTTGTGTAAAGAAGAAAATAAACGAAATTACTGAAATTGCCATAAGAAAAACTTGGGTATCAGTAGGTCTTACCGTAGGGATATCTGTTAAAGACATAATCACCATTCCTTTATTTACTAAAGATTCGCGGGTCAATATCAAAATGTTTCGAAACAATTTTTTTACAAAAGTAATATGTTTTCTTTAGGAAAGGTAGTGTCGGTTCGCTAACTGGTGCACCAAAAATGGGACCACTCACATTTAGTGAGAATCTTCCAGGTCCTATGACGGAGCTTACGACGCGAACTTCATCAATTAATAATAAAGTAGCAATTATAATATCGATTACATCAATGAGAGTATTCGTTAATTGATCTCCAAATTTACTTTCTATACGTTCTCTACCTAATAAGGGGCCACTTAGAGAAAGACTAAATTCACCTGACGTTACAAAAACACCTATTATCGTAATTTGGCCAGTTAATAATAGTGCAGCAGCAGCGACATTTAAATCTCTTTGAAGAGTAGCAATAATTCGGAGATCTTCTTTAATCTTATAGTCATTCATGGCATCACACCCTCATGCCTATAGTATTCATTCAGTGCCCAAGTGTGAATGCAGATTAGTAGTAATATGATTCCTAGAAAAATCTTCATTTTTGAAGATTTTTTTTATTAGAATTTTAATTAGTACTAGGGTAAAATTATCGTTTTTTAGTTAAGCATAAGTAATAAACCAAATGAACGAAAAATAACTTCTTGAGTCGGTTCAATGATTCTTGAAGAATACGAATTTTTTCACTTAACAAGAGGGTTGATAAAATTTCATTCTTTGTTACTTTTTCGACTTCGAATCAAAAATATCTATTTCTGTTAAGAACAAAAATCGCCTTGTTTATATGCATTTGTAGCGAATTATTGTCCATTATGTATCAATAAAATCGGAAGTTTCAAAGAAAATGAAAAAGTTCATGTATTTCTATTGGAAACGATTTTGATTATTGTATATAATCATAAGAAGTGTCTTAATAAAATAAAAATTAAAGAGAGGGAAGTTTAATCTAACTTTAATAGAAAATATAAATGAAATAAAAGTATAAAAGTTAGTTTAAGTTTTTACTTGAAAAGACCAATCTACTACATAAATATAAAAGAAAGTGAGGGGGTGTGTAATGGAGGTCAAAAAATTTTTTCAAAGTAGTACGTTTAGGCGACTAGCGATGATTATTTTTATTGTTCTTGTTTTAATCCTAATTCGAAAAATAATAAATTTAGTCCTACTAATTTTCATTTTTACTTATTTAATGGATCGTGTCCATAAATTTATTGTGAATCGATTGAATAAGATTTTGCCGGTTAATCGGCTAGTAGTTGTTTATTCATTGTATATAGTTATTGTGGCAGCTTTAGTGTTCGGAATATATAACTACTTACCTATTATTACAACTCAAGTTGTTCAACTGATCGTGCAAATCAAGACGTTTTATATGAATCCGCCAGACGAGAAAATTATAAATTATATCGTTACTGCAATTAAAAAGGTTGAAATATCAGGGTATACTGAGCAAGGATTAGATTTTTTATACAAGTATGCTTCTAATATTAGTCAATGGGGAATTGAAGTACTAATTGCTCTGATTCTGAGTTTCTTTTTCCTACTTGAAAAGCCTCGAATTATAACATTTACAAGGAAATTTAAAAATAGTAAAATATCAGGCATATATGGTGAACTGGCTTATTTTGGAGAAAGATTTTCTCGTTCATTCGGGAAAGTGATTGAGGCTCAGTTTTTAATTGCGCTTGTAAATTGTTTCCTATCTGTCATTGCATTAAAATTCATGGGCTTCCCACAGCTAATCGGTTTAGGCTTTTTGATTTTCTTACTAGGACTAATTCCGGTTGCAGGAATGTTTATCTCGTTAATTCCACTTTGTACGATTGCATATACTATTGGTGGAATGACTCACATCATGTATATTATCTTGATGATTTTAGTTTTACATGCTCTTGAAAGCTATTTCTTAAACCCAAAACTGATCTCAGCTAAAACGAATTTACCAGTTTTTTATACATTTCTAATTCTTGTATTCTCTGAACGATTTTTTGGCGTTTGGGGTCTTATTATCGGGATTCCAGTTTTCATCTTCTTATTAGATGTACTAGACGTAACAAATAACGATGATCCAACAGAATTAGAAGCAAAAGAATAAATAAAAAAGATGATACCTAAAAATGGGTATCATCTTTTTTTGCGCTGATCAAACCTAAAATAGTCAATAGTCAATAGTTACTAAGTAATCTATTTAATGGTAAATTTTTTTAATGGTGTTATTGATTAGTTTTAATAAATAAATTGTTTGGAAATGCCATTAAACTTAAGGAATGACTCTTTTTCAGAAAATCATTATCTAAGATGCTATTAGTTTGTAGAACATATTCAATTATTAGTTTATAAATAGACGATTTACCGATATTACCCAAATAAATGATTAATTAATTTCTATTATTTACTATCTAAAAGGGATTAGTAAGGTTCTTTATTGCACACTTTTTTTATTTTGAAGAAGTTGATTGGAACGGAGGGGTTCTCGACTCCTATGGGATATGCGGGAAGGCTCAGGTCTCGCCCCATGGAAAGCGNNAGTGGAAATCAACTACATACTGCTTATTTTACATTGAAAATTTTAATGGATAATTGACAAGCTCATTTTTAACCGACATATTCATTCATTTCTGATTTAATATATTTAATTAATTGTTTTTCAATTGGAGATAATGACTTCTTTTTTAATCGTAAAAGTCCAAGGGTCACATTTAAAGGTCCATAATTTTGTAAGTCAACTTCAACAATTTTACCTTCTAATAAAGCAGGATTATTTTTTAAAATAAAATTTGGTGCAAGACTAACTGCCATTCCACTAGAAACTGTTCGAATAATTTCATCGGAGTGAGTGGAAGAAAATAATATATTCATATTTCCGTATTTGTGCTGGAAATTGTTACTAAACCATTTAATATATTCACCGTTGTAGAGGATCATTTTTTGCTGAAGTAGTTCTTCGGGCGTTATCGTTTTAGTAACTGCAAACAATGAGTCCTTGCTTACATATACTTTCATATTACCTTTTTGCAAGGTATCGCAAATTAACTCATCATTTTCTTCTAAAAATTCACCGTATAAACAAATAACTCCGAAATCGATTTTATTTTGAATGATATTATCCATCGTGCGAATTGCAATATTTTCTTCAATTTCAATATTAATATTTAAATGTTTGTTTTTAAATGCTAATAGAGGTGTCATCAAATAATTAGTAAAGGCTGGGAGTGCTGATACACTTACATTACATATTTGCTCAACAACGCTTTTCCTAGCTTCCTCTCTTAATTCTTCATATTTTAAAAGGACTTCCTTCGATTTTTTTATTATATTTGCTCCTTCTTTTGTTACTGTTACACCGATCCGTGAGCGGTCGAAAATTTTTAAGCCAAGATCTTCTTCAATAATTGCAATCGCTTGGCTAATGCCTGATTGACTCACATGAAGATTTTCAGCGGCGGCTGAAATTGAGCCTGTTTTAGCAACCTCAACTAAAAATTCTAATTTTTGTATTTGCATGATTGTCACCACCTAATGTAAAACATTCTACTATTAAAATGGTGGAATTTATTGAAATCCCTCTAATTTCTTCTATTAGAATTTTGGATATTACTATTAGAAAATGTGAAGCATTGTAAAACTATGTTGAACTAAGAGGGAAAATCACTGGGAATGATTAAACCTTGTGATTTTTACGTTTTTCATGAATTACGGCTTTGTTTACTCAAATTGTGGGGTGTTGATGATTGCACTTTAGGCGTTTATGAACAATTTTCAGTGTTTTATGAACAAAAATCCAGATTTTATGCACGAAAATCATGACCTTATGCACGAAGTTCACAACTTTATGCACAAACTACACAAAGCGTTCGTATTATTCGATTTGAATCTCCTTTTTCATAACCTCTTCCTAAATCCAAAGTTTATTTAACATAAATTGGATAGTCCCGGACAAACTAAACAAAAATATGTTTAAGGTGATCTCGATTGAATAAAACAGAACAATCTACTTTATTAGTAAGTTTAGAAAAGAATATTCATTATCTAAAAGAAAAATTTAATAACTCTACTGATTTGAAAATTAGACCATTAACAGTTAATGATGAGGTGATTCGTGATGCTGCGGTTCTATATTTAGATGGCATAACGAATACACAAACTATTCAAGAGAATGTTCTTTCCCCGTTGCTAAGAATTATAAAATTCGATAGTATCGATGCCATTATTACTCGTCATCTTTTAATTGCGGATGTAATCAAGGTGACGTCATTAGAAGAGATTCTGTCAGGATTATCAAGAGGGAAGACGCTTATTTTAATTGATGGTTATGATGAAGGAATACTGGCCGACACTGCAGATTGGCAGATGCGTTCGGTCACTGAGCCAGATACGCAAAGAACGATGAAGGGTTCTTTAATAGGTTTTAATGAGCAACTTAAGGTAAATGTTAATGTTCTTCGTAATATTGTACAGTCCCATAAATTATCTATTGAAAACCTACAAGTTGGAACTGAAGTAAAAACGGATGTTTCAATCGTATATATGGATGGTTTTGTCGATCAACGGATTTTAGAAGAAACACGTAAAAGAATAAAAGAAATAGATGTTATTTATTTATTAGAAGCGAGAGTAATTGAAGATGCGCTCGAAGGTAAGAAAACGTTATTTCCTACGGTCTTTACAAGTGAACGTCCAGATGTAACTGCGTCTGCATTATACGAGGGACGTGTTGCAATTTTCGTTAACGGAATTCCATATAGTCTAATTGTTCCAGCACTTTTTCTTCATTATTTCCATCAACCAGATGAATACAATCAAAAGTCAGGTCGCTTCGGTTACAGATTTATGCGTTTATTTAGTTGGTTATTTTCAATTATTTTATTAGGGGTATATGTCACAATCATCCGTTTCCATCAAGATTGGGTATCTCCTCACTTTGCAAAACTCTTTTTTAAGAAATCAGATACTCTGGTACCTCCTTTTGTTGAAATTATATTCGTCATGTTACTATTCCAATTATTAGTGGAAGCGTCGTTACGAATACCTAAGTCGACTGTTATTATTGTTTCACTTATAGGAGCGATTGTTGTCGGACAAACCGCAGTAACAGCAAAGCTTATTCATTCAATGACATTAATAGTCGTAGGTATTAATTTTCTAGCGAATATTTCGATTTCTGCTGGTGGACTATATGGATCGGTTTTAATATTACGATTTATATTTTTAGTATTAGGTTTCTTTTTCGGATTAAAAGGCCTACTTGTTGGATTTATTCTTATGATTGTTTATATGGCGTCAATTAAATCAATGGGTGTTCCATATTTAGCGCCATTTATCCCATTTAATGCTAAAGAAATGAAAGATGCACTAATTAGGGGAGATTTAAGAAAGTTAATTAATAGTAAACATACGTACCCTCATAAAAAATGAATTTGGAACAAAGAGTAACGCTTTGGAATTTTTTACGTTGCTTTTTGTTCCAATTCTATATGCCTATATGCTGATGACGAATAAATAGGAGTAAAAACATGTTAGAAAAATTAATTTCAAAAAAATGGACCACTTTTTTTATATTACCAATGTTTATGTTAGGTAGCTTTCATACAAACAAAGTATTTTCACAGGCCATGCCACCTACTTTGGATACTATTAAACTAAATGAACAAATGTATAGTGAACTAAATTTCAACAATAAACAAGATTTCAATGACGCTCATAAAGGCTTCATAGCACCACTTAAGCAAACTCAAATTAAAAGTTCAGAAGGTGCTGTCATTTGGGATAGCAGTCAATATTCAATCATAAATCAAGGTACTGCACCATTAACTGTTAATCCAAGTCTATGGAGACAAGCCAAGCTATTAAATACTCCCGGACTTTATAAAGTAGTAGATGGTATATATCAAGTTCGTGGACAAGATATATCGGTAATGACAATCGTAGAAGGGAAAACAGGTTTAATCATCTTAGATACTTTAACTACTACTGAAACTGCTAAAGCTGCAATGGATTTATACTATGCCAATCGACCTAAAAAGCCAGTAAGTGCAATCGTAATTAGTCATAGTCATGCTGATCATTTTGGCGGAGTTAAAGGAGTCTTACAATATGCTTTAGATTCTAATAAAGTACCGATTATTGCACCGTTAAATTTTTCGAAGGAAGCAGCAAGCGAAAATTTACTTTTAGGTAATATCATGTCACGAAGAGCAGGCTATATGTTAGGAATCTTACTACCTTCAAGTAAAAAAGGATACGTAACAAATGGGATTGGTCCTAGAATAAGTGCTGGTACAATAAGTTTTTTGCCACCGACAATTGAAATAAAAGATAAAATTAAATCGATGGAAATAGACGGCATCAAGTTTAAGTTTTTACTAACTTTAAATACAGAAGCTCCATCGGAAATGCATTATTACATAAATGATTATAAAACATTAATGGTCGCTGAAAATACGGGGCATTCGATGCATAATTTATACACATTAAGAGGTGCTAAAACGCGAGATGGTTCAAAATGGGCAAAAGCATTGGATGACACAATCAAACTGTTTGGTAACGAGGAAATTGAGACATTAGTTACAGCTCATAGCTGGCCTTTATGGGGGAAAGAAAGAGTATTAGAACAACTTTCAGTTCAACGAGATTTATATAAATATATTCATGATCAAACAATTCGCCTAGCAAACCATGGATACACAGAGGATGAAATTGCAGAACAAATAAAATTACCTAATCGACTTAATCAATATTGGGCGAATCGAGGTTATTACGGAAATTTGAAACAGAATGCAAAAGCGGTTTACAATTATTATTTAGGCTATTTTAATGGAAATCCATCTGATTTGGATCCCCTCCCACAAGAAGAGACTGGAAATAAATACGTTCAATATATGGGAGGAGAAAAGAAAATCTTAAAGCTTGCAAAAGCAGATTTTAAAAAGGGGGAATATCGTTGGGTAGCACAGGTTTTAAAAAATGTAATCATGTCTAATCCGAATAATAAAGAAGCAAAAGAATTACTTGCTAAATCTTACGAACAGTTAGGATATCAAGCGGAATCAGCATCGTGGAGAAATTTTTATTTAACAGGGGCGCAAGAATTGAGAAAAGGTGTAGAAAAAAAGGCAGTTACACAAACAATCAATACTGTAGACCAGCAAACACTATTAAATATGGATGTAAATGACTTCCTGGATTATATATCAGTTACTTTAAATGGTCCAAAAGCAGAAAATAAAAGCTATACATTTAATATAAATTTTACAGACTTAAAAAAGAATTACTCAATTGATATAAGAAATTCTGTTTTTTATTATGATCAAGATGCACAGGTTCCACATCCAGATGCATCTTTAAGTTTAGATAAAGCAACTTTTTATTTAATAATGACTGGAAAACTTAATATTGATCAAGCGATTGCAAATAATAAGCTAATGATGAGTGGTGATAAATTGAAATTTAATGAAATGTTAGCTTTGTTTGACCACTTCAATGTGTGGGTCAATATTGTTACTCCTTAAGAATAAAAATGAAAAAACATCCTTCCTATACATAGAAAAGGATGTTTTTTTTTGGGTTTTTTATTCTAAAAATTCAGAAAAATAACTTGAGCATTTTATTCATTTCTTTGCATAGAGCGAATTATTTTTAAAGGTATGATTCTAGGAAAATAAAAACTGAATAGTGATGATTTTCAGATCTCATTTAATCTCATTTAGAAATCAAAAATAGGTCTAGGTACTTATTATTAAAGGAAAACCAAAATTACAAAATAACGAAGCGCTTTCAAAATGTGATTTTTCTAATCTAAAAATTAATCCTTGTATTAACTATAACTTAGGATTTAATATATATTTATTGTCTCAAATAAATATACGGTTTTTGGAAAATATACTATTCTTAAATAACTCCAAATTATCTAAACAATGAAAAAATTCCTGTTATTTTTCGTCATATTATGATAATTTAAATTAAGTACAACTTTATGACGTAAGCAAAAAAAATGAAAACGTTATCAATAGTGCAGGTATAAGATTTATTGATTCGTTAGGTTTAGAAGGGAGTATTTACATCTTTACACTGCTCGCCTTCAAGGATTAGTATTAAAATAGGTAATTTAGACTGTGTTTTGCAAAATATTAACAGAAGTACACTCTATTCAACTGTGGATCGACTGGAACCTGGGCTCTTAAAATGTTAACAGTCTTATTCGTCTTAGGAGAAATTTCAATTTAAAATAAAGAGGTGTATTCATGCAAAATACAAACCGAAAAAATGATTTCACTATTGAAAGTAACGCGCCTAAAAAAGAGCAATTAGAGAGAAAACTAAAAACAAGACATTTAACAATGATCGCTATGGGCGGTACGATTGGTACTGGGCTATTTTTAGCAAGTGGAGCAACGATTAGTCAAGCAGGACCCGGTGGTGCACTTGCTGCATATATGATTGCTGGTATCATGGTTTATTTCCTTATGACAAGCTTAGCGGAAATGGCAACTTTAATTCCTATTTCTGGTTCTTTTAGCACATATACTGCAAGATTTGTTGATCCGGCACTAGGCTTTGCTGTCGGTTGGAATTACTGGTATAACAATGCGATTATCCTTGCATTAGAATTATCAGCTTCGGCGTTAATTATGAAATATTGGTTCCCGCATGCCCCAGGAATTATATGGAGTGCAATATTCCTATTTTTAATATTTGGTTTAAATGTACTTTCCGTAAAAGGATATGGAGAATCTGAGTTTTGGTTTTCTACTATTAAAGTAGCAACAATCATCATTTTTATTGTAGTTGGATTATTAATGATATTCGGCATTATGAGTGGTCATACTGGTGGATTTGATAATTTCACAAAAGGAGAGGCACCATTTAAAGGTGGTTTCTTATCGATATTTAGTGTATTTATGGTTGTAGGATTTGCTTTCCAAGGTACTGAAATGGTTGGAGTAACTGCTGGTGAAAGTGAAAATCCTCAAAAGAATATTCCTAAAGCAATTAAGCAAATTTTTTGGCGTATTTTATTATTTTATGTATTAGCGATTTTTGTGATTGGTTGTTTAATAAGCTATAACGATCCTAATTTATTAGGAGGAGATGTAGATGCTATTGCGATTAGTCCATTCACATTAGTATTTAAACATGCTGGACTTGCGTTTGCTGCAGCTGCGATGAATACAGTAATTTTAACGTCAGTTTTATCAGCGGGTAATTCAAGTTTATATGTTGGTTCTCGTGTATTATGGGTATTGGCTGAAGAAGGAAGAGCACCAAAATTCTTACGAAAAGTAAATAAAGGTGGAGTTCCTGTTACTGCCTTAATTGCGACAACTTTGATTGGTATGCTTTGTTTCTTAACTTCATTATTTGGTGATGGTACAGTATATTCTTGGCTGTTAAACGCAGCAGGGTTAGCAGGATATATTTCTTGGCTAGGTATTTCTATTACACATTACCGCTTCCGTAAAGCTTATATTGCCCAAGGAAGAAAATTAAAGGATTTACCTTATTTAGCGAAATGGTTCCCACTTGGTCCAATTTTAGCGACAGTATTATGTTTAGTTGCAATGCTAGGTACGAATTATGAAGCATTTACTGGTGGGAAAATTGACTGGTATGGAGTTTCAGTATCTTACATCGGATTACCATTATTTATAATTGGTTATATAGGCTATAAGGTAATTAAGCGAACTAAAATGGTTAAATTAGAAGAAGCTGACTTTAGTAGTGAGTTATAATTTAAGATAAGAATTTTTAAGAGGGTATCCGAAAAGGGTGCCCTTTTTTTATTTGTAAGTTTCAAATTGAAGAAGAAGTCCCTTACTTGGGAGGTGCGAGGAAGTGCAATTTTCTAAGCGAATGCTCAGCAATAGTAGGTAATGAATAAACAGTAGTTAATCTTACTTAAGATTAAAACTGATATTTTTAATGTATTTTTTTACAGAATTTAGGAAAATTAATAAGGTAGTTTTTTGATCGAAAGGAGAGATTAGATATGAGCAATTCATTAACAGAACTTGAATTAGAAAATCTTCGTCATATTATTGGAGGGCATAGTACGATTGCTAATAAATTAGAGGCGTATGCTCAAAATTGCTCTGATCCTGAATTAAAAGCATTATTACAAAGAGATGCACAATCAGCACAGCAATCTAGACAACAACTTTTAAATTTTTTAGGATAAGGAGGTACAACTATGTTTCAAGATAAAGATATGGTAAATGATTATTTAGCTGGACTAAACGCTAGTTTAACAGCTTATGCTGGATTCATTAACGAATCTAATAATAATGAATTAAGACAAACATTAATTCAATTACGCAATCAAGATGAAGCACGTCAACGTGCATTGTACAATTATGCACTTCAAAAAGGGTTTTACAAGCCTGCTGCACCTGCCTCAGATGATATCGTAGATCAATTTAAAGCTGAATTGACTTCAAATCAGTAAAGTAAAAAAGGCATTCGAGTCTTCGAACGCCTTTTTTATTGTTCATTTTTAAAGCCGTACCAAAAATTTCTCCATATATTCGATATTCTTGGTTTCATCTTTTCAGCACCATAATAAGAAAGTTCAATAAAAATCCCATCAATTAAACAGTAAAAAGACATGACGAAATCTTCAACATTACCAACGCGAATTTCCCCATCTTTAATTCCTTTATCGATCACTGATCTTAAAATTGTGGACATTGCTTCTTCAGATTCCATGAACTGAGTATGTAATTGTTCTTTTAAAGATTCAGGTGAAAAAAAGACAGCTCGATTTAGGAAAGTAGACTGTTCTTCAAACTCAATATAATATTTAAATGTTACATTAAGAATTTGATAAAGTTGTTCTTTTGCTGATAACTCATGGATGTTTTCCATTAACTCTTCTACTTTTTTCACATGAAGCCATAAAATATTTTCATAAATGGTAAGAAAGATTTCTTCTTTACTTTTAAAATGGTTATAAATCGATGGCTTTTGAATGCCAACTGCTTTTGCAATTTCAGTCAAACTTGTGCCTTCATAGCCATTTTTGGAAAATAAGGCGAGTGCTGCTGCGATAATCTTATCCTTTGTCATATTCATCCTCCGAAACTAACTGTTGTTAGCTAGATTATAAACTGGAATCACAGTTAAGTCTAAATAATGTTGATATTTAATGCAAAAAAGCTCTGCTTCAAGATGGCAGAGCTTTTGTTTTTACTAATTTTTTGAATAGGCCTTTTGCTTAGAGTAAACAATCTTTCCGTCACAAATCGTCATTAGAACGGAAGCATCTTTGATTTCTTCGGGATGAACTTCGAACAGATTTCTGTCTAATACAACAAGATCAGCAAGTTTTCCTTCCTCAAGTGTACCAAGTTCATGTTCTCTAAAAGTGCCAAAAGCAGGGCCAAGAGTATAGGCTTTTAGTGCATCAGTGAGCGAGATTCTTTCTTCAGGATGCCAAACTTCCTTTCCACTACTGTCGATTCGAGTAATCGCTCGGTAAATTTGAAGCATTGGATTTAAAGAATCAATCGGAAAATCTGTTCCGAAAGCAAGCTTTGCGCCAGCATTTTTTAAAGAGTTGATGACAAACACATATTTTTCACGTTCACTACCAATTCGTTCAGTATAGGTCGATCTTTCTGATAATGCAAAATGGTCTGGTTGCATCGAAGCCATCACGCCTAAAGAAGCAAATCGAGAGATATCATTTGGGTGAATTACTTCGATATGTTCTACCGAATGGCGTGAATCTCTTTTTCCGTTTACTTTTTGTGCATTTTCATATGAATCAAGCGCTAAGCGAATTGCTGCATCACCAATTGCGTGGAAACGAATGCTAAAGCCATATCGGTCTGCTTCAATTACCCAATTTTTTAATTCCTCAGGTGAATGGGCTGGTAAGCCAAAGGTATCAGGAGCATCAGAGTACGGCTCAAGCATATAAGCAGTACGACTTGTTACTACACCATCGATAAATTGCTTTAAACCAGAAACACGTAGTTTATCAGAGCGATATTTATCTCTTAAACTTAAAGCTTCATCCATATCACCATTTAAGGCAGGGTAGAGATGCATTCTTACTGAAAGTGCTTCTTCGTTCTCAAATTCTCTAAATACCTCGAAGTCATCTAATCCGCTTAATGTTTCAGTTCCGTATAAATTGTTTATCGATGTAACTCCATTTTTACCTGCTTCAACTAAAAAATTTTCAAATAAATCTCTTTTTTTCAACTTGGAAAAATCGTAAGCAAATTTAGTAATGAGTGCTGATGCTTCTTCAATCAAAATTCCTGTCGGTTCACCATTTTTATCTTTTTCAATCAAGCCGTTAGGTGGATTTTTAGTTTGACTGTCTATGTTAGCTATTTGCAATGCTTTCGAATTAACCCATGTATAATGCCCTTCTGCGTGAAATAAAACAACAGGGCGATTTGGAAATATTTCATCAAGAGAGAAACGAGTTGGGAATTTTTTATTGTCCCAATAGCTTGAGTCCCACATGAAACCGATAATCCACTCATTTTCAGGTATAGTTTGTGCATACTCCTGTACTATTTTGATAGCTTCATTTTCAGATCGTGCAGAAAAGAGATTTGCACATTCTAAAGAGAGGCTCCCCATCATTGCATGGACATGGAAATCGTGGAAACCAGGCATAATCATTTGATCACCGAAGTGTTGGACAATTGTATTTTCACCAATTAACGATTCAATTTCTTCAATCGGTGAAACTGCAATTATACGATTATCTAAAATTGCGATTGAGAGTTTTCGCGGTTCTTGATCATTTCCAGTAAAAACAGCGTTACTCGACAGAACAATATCAGCTTTCATACTAATCTCCTTCACAAGTAAATTTTATATTTGTACGTCTAAATTTGCTTCATTAAAGTCAAATTCAGGAGGGCGTTGTCTGAAAAATTTCGTTAAATAGAGCAAGTAAACAAGACCGATAACTAACCAGACTGAACCTAATACCATTGAATGAACGTCTAGTTTTGTCCAGAATATAGCAGTTACAATAGCTCCTATGAATGGGACAACTCCATATGAGATGATTGCCTTTATACTACGTTGTTTTTTTCTCACGATAAAATGAATCATTACCGAGATATTAACGAATGTAAAAGCAAATAATGCTCCAAAGTTTATAAACGCAGCAGCTGTATCTAAATCTAAGAAAAGAGCCGTTAATGCAATAAAACCAATGATAATTATGTTGAAAATAGGTGTTTTAAATTTAGAAGATAAAAAGCCAAAAATACGAATAGGGAGGATATTCTCTCTACCCATTGCATATAAAACTCTAGCACCGCTTCCACCAGAGGCTACTGCTGAGGCAATAGCTGCGACAACTGTTACACTTAGGAAAAATGCATTTAAGAAATTCCCACCAACATAGATAAATAATTCTACTGTTGCAGAGTCTGAATCTTTAAAGGAAGAGAAATTTGGAAAAATAACCTGTGCGAAATAAGTAGATGCAACAAATAAAATTCCACCAATGATTGTAATTAAATAAATCGCTTTTGGTAATGTTTTTTTCGGATTTTTTGTTTCTTCAGCCAATGTCGTTACTGCATCAAAGCCAAGAAAACTAAAACATAACAATGGAACAATTGATAAGATATTTGAAAAATGAACTTTAGGATCAAAGAAAGGAGTAGTTGATAAAATTTGTCCAGTTCCTTTCCCAGCCATTAAGCCTTTTATGCTAAAAAGACAGAATACAACGATAAAAAGTATTTGTAACGCTAGTAATATAGCGCTTACATTTGTAGCAAACTTAATTCCCAAAATATTAATGAATGTAATGATGACTACAAATGTAATAATACAAACTGATACTGGAATAATTGGTAAATACGCGTGAATAAAAATCCCAAATAATAATGCACTAATCATCGGGCTAAGCAAATAATCTAATAAAATAACCCAACCTACAAGAAAACCCATTGATGAATTGATTCCTTTTTGGACATAAGTATAAGCCGAGCCAGTCGTTGGAAATTCTTTCACCATTTTTCCGTAGCTATACGCGGTAAATAACATGACAACTAGTGAAATAATGTATGCTGTAGGAATCATTCCATTTGTTGTTTTAATTGCGATACCATAAGTTGTAAATACTGTGATGGGTGCCATAAATGATAGTCCGAATAAAATAACATGCCCTAATGATAATGAACGATTTAATATAGGAGGCTTATTCATTCAATTTATCAACTCTTTTCGATGATATAGTTATTTTTACTTTAGTTTTTCTTTATTGATTTTCAATGTTGCTAAACTAGCAAATTCATGAACAAGAGTTGCAGCTAAAAGTGATGTAATTTGAGTAGGGTCATATGATGGAAGTACTTCAACAACATCAAAACCAATAAAATTAAAGTCAGTTAATGAACGAATCATTTTTAATGTTTCCATACTATTGTAGCCACCTACTTCAAGAGTCCCAGTTCCAGGTGCACAAGAAGGATCAACAAAATCAATATCAAATGTTAAGAAACATGGTGTATCACCAATTACTTCTTTTATTTCTTTTAAAATATCCTCAAATCCACGTTCATACATTTCAGGAGTTGTAATTACATTGTAACCAAGCTCATGGCTAGCATCTATATCTCCAGGATGGTTCAAAGTGCCTCGAATACCTAATTGGAAAACTTTATTTGGTATTAAAAGTCCTTCTTCGTGAGCACGAATGAAAGGTGAACCATGCCAATATTTTTCGTCGTAATATGTATCCCATGTGTCCGTATGAGAATCAAAATGAATCATTGCAACTGGACCATATTTCTTAGCAGCAGCTCTTAAATTCGCTAAAGTGATCGAGTGGTCCCCACCTAAACCAATTGGAATAATGTTATTATCCATCAATTCAAACATTGCGTCTTCCATTATTTTATAGCTTCGATGAATATTATGAGGAATGACCGACACATCTCCAATATCGATCGCATTACTGTCGTCAAAAGGGTATACCTTATGAATTGGGTGATATGGAAATAGTGTCATAGAAGATTGACGGATTGCCTGAGGTGCAAAACGTGCACCAACGCGGAATGAAGCCGCAGTATCAAATGGCATACCGACAATTGCAATTTTTGCATTTTCTCGTGCAGATGGTAATCGCATAAACGTTCCAGTTGTACAAAATTCAGGTTTTACATCAGGTGAAAGTGGATATTTCATAAAAAATCATCTCCTAATTTTTAAGTTTATTATTTATTAACTACCGGTAGTTAGTTTAATATGATTATAGTTCTGTAAATCTGAATAGTCAAACTATTTTGTATTTATTTTTTTAGTTTCTGATAAATATAATCTTAATCCGAATAAGAAAGACCTTTGAATCTTAATATGAAAATACATAAAATTCTCGGGATACACTTATCCTTTTTGCAAATAATAAAATTGTTAAAACAACAAAAATAGGAGGGGTATTATGCCAAAAAATCAACAAGGTAAGCAAAATATGGGTTCTAATATGCAATCAGGAACTAATCCACAAAAAGTAAAACAACAAATTCAAACTGATGTAGCCAATGGACAAGGAGCAATGACTTCTCGCGAGGCAGGGGCTATGCGCGATTAAAAAACCACTTAGTGTGGTTTTTTTGCACATTAATAAAGTATAAATTGGCAGCGGTGAGGATTAGTCGACGTAGATGCCAATTTTAGGTATAAGTATAAGTGCAACTACCCCTCTGTCTTCACCTAAAGGCTCGCCAATCGGCGAGTTTTCTTTATTTTTTGAAATTATCATGCTCCAAGATTAAAACTTTAGTTTTCCAGAAAATGTATATAAAGAATAAAAATAACAGAAAGGGAAAATTTATAAATATGTGCTTTTTAGGAGGAAACTAAGGTATGCAATCAATATTGGAGGAAATTAAAGATCATTTTAAAAATGACGATGATTTCTTTATTTTGAAAGAGCATTTTGTTAATGCACCGGTTGTCCTGTTAGGTTTTAAAAGTCTAGTTGACATTCCAAATACATTAGAAGCAATTCAAAATAAAATAGAATCTATTTTTCTAATCGATAAGACCTTTGATCAATTAATGCATTGGATTGGGTTAGTAAAGGAAAATAATTTGAATGAAGCAATTTCAGCATTAGTAGAAGGGAATTTATTAATACTTCTCCAAACAGAAAACGATAAATATGTAATTGTAGAACCAGTCTCACAATCTCTAAATCGTGCAGTAAGTTTACCTACGAATGAAAATGTCATTCAAGGACCATTAAATTCATTCACAGAAGATATTAATACAAATATTGGGATTGTACGGAAACAAATTTCTTCAGAGAAATTGCATACTAAATCGTATTCTGTTGGAACAAAGAGGAAGAGGAATCTATCAGTTTTATATTTTGAAAATAATGCTAGTATGGCAATTTTTAATAATATTGAAAAACAGATTGAGAAGAATCTTAATATTGATATTAACAATCTCCAAGATTTTTCAAAAATGTTAGGTTTCTCTCCTTGGATAGCTGTCTCAAAATTTAACTCAACTGAATTACCCCAAGAGGCTACAAATGCCTTATTAAAAGGAAGAGTAATTGTATTTGTAGATAGAATAGCATTAGCACTAGTGCTTCCAGGATTATTTTGGGATATGTTTGCACTTGAAAATGATCGGAATTATCCAATTCCTCTAACAATCACAATGCGTTCTTTAAGAATAATCGGTTTTTTATTAGCACTTATTTTACCAGCCCTTTACGTGGCTTTAGTAGCCGTTAATCCAGAAGTGTTAAGAATTGAGATTGCTTTATCCATAGCTCAAAGTAGAAATGGTGTCCCATATCCAGCCCTAGTGGAAATTATATTAATGCTCATTATTCTGGAACTAATTATTGAGGCCAGTATAAGATTACCAAAGAGTGTAGGGCCAACGATCACAATGGTTGGAGGGATTATAATCGGACAAGCAGTTGTAGAAGCGAAACTAGTAAGTAATCTCTTAATTATTATTCTTGCTGCTACAACGATTGCCAACTCTACGATCGTTGGATTTCAAAATTCTTATTCGATTCGATTGTTTAAGTATGTAGTAGCCATTTTAGCAGCTTTCTACGGTATATTGGGCATTATGGCAGGTATTGTGTTGGTTTGCACTTACTTATCTGGAATTAGTACATTCGGAATCCCATATCTTTCTATAAATTCGGCAAAGGAAGAAAATTAAAATGGATAGAAGTTGGCAAGTGGTCGTTATGTATATTATGACTCATCTAAGTCTTATTTTCTTTTTATATCCAAGAAATATAATTGCAAGCAGTAATGAAGGTCACTGGATGTTAATAGTCGTAGGGCTGATTATCCATTTTATTATTATTACCGTATATACGAAAGGTCTTAATTACTGTCCAAATAAAGACATAATTTCGATCTATCTTGGAGTTGGTAAGGGGGTTGCTGTACTATTTTTGCTGCCAATTACTGTTTTTTTTATCGCGATCAGTATCATTACTGTTCGTGCTTATTCTGAAATCATATTAATAACGTTTTTATCGAAAACTCCATTATGGTCAATTTTGACTTTATTGTTTTTAGTATCGGCATATTTAGCGTCTAAAGGAGTAGAAGTTATTTTCAGAACCGGCGTTTTAATTGCTTGTTTATTTTTTCCGCTAATCATTCTAATTTTCTGTAGTTCATTTCAGAATACTGATTGGCACTATGCTTTCCCAATTATGAATAAACAATTTTCATTTTTTACTAATTCTTCATTTTATGTTAGCTTTTTTGCGATTGGAGGAAGCTTTTTGTTTTTAGGTTTTATTCAACCGTTTTTAACCTTTCAACGTAAAAAAATATTCTTAGGGGCCATAATACTTATACCTTGTTACATCCTTGCAGTATATATTCCACTTCTTACATTTGGACAAAATACTGCTTCCACTTTAATGTATCCATTAGTAATGGCATTGGATACAGTGGAATTGAATTGGTTAATGTTTGATCGAGTTACTTCTTTTTTCTTGTTGAGCTTGATAACTTTTACTATGCTATTTATCTCCTTATTTCTTTGGAATACAGTTAGAATCTTCAATACATGCTTTCCGTCAATTAAACCTATATATTTTATTCTTTCAATTACGATTTTTAATTTTATCATTAGTTTATTGATCCCAGATTGGGATACAATTGAAAAACTTTTTGTATGGAACTCCTTTTTACGATTTTTTGTCATGTTTGCAGTCCCAATTTCAGTCTATTTTTGTGGTAAACGGTTATGGAGGGAAGGTAATATTGGAAAGATTTAAACAGTCTGCTAAATTAATATGTTTA
Source organism: Bacillus sp. AFS002410 (assembly GCF_002556365.1). Taxonomy (NCBI): domain Bacteria; kingdom Bacillati; phylum Bacillota; class Bacilli; order Caryophanales; family Bacillaceae; genus Bacillus; species Bacillus sp. AFS002410. The sequence continues at coordinate 135,983 of NZ_NUEU01000033.1, read as the reverse complement.
GTGCTATTCATCTTAACACTTAGTGCTTGTTGGGATAATAAAGACATTAATCATAGAGTACTGCCTGTTATTTTAGGCGTTTCTAAAAAGAGCAATAATTATATGGTATACCTCCAAATTCCACAACCATATCAAGATACTATGAAAACGAAAGTAGTTATTGGAGAAGGTAAAACAATTACACACGCAATAGATAATATAAGTACGAATATGGAAAGTAGTGTTGACCTACTCCATTTAAAGGTAATCGTTATTGATAGGAAATTAGCGGAAAATGGGATGAAGGATATTATTTCGGGTTTTGTAAGATCAAGGGATGTATCGCCAAAAACGTTAGTCGCAATTAGTGAAGGCGATATTGGTACGTTTTTTTCAAAAATGAAAGAATCATCAGAACCAGGTGGAACTGCTCTTTTGGATTATTTTGAAAAAAGTGCTGGGTGGACTCCTCAAATTGCACTAACTAGCGTATGGAAGACTTACCGAAGTTTTCATACTACCACTCAAGATGTTGCCATTCCAATTTTAAGAGTTGGCAAAACAACGTTGATTGAAATTAATGGTGCAGCAGTCATTAAAAATGGAAAAATGATAGACCAAATTACTCCAGATGAAACACTTTTATTTAATGCATTTAATGATGAAAGTACGACAGGAAAAGTTGAAATCACTGATGATGGAAGTGTATTGATTTTAACTAATACGATGAAGCATGATAGTAAATTTAGGAATCACAGGCCTTATTTGGAGAGTAAGATTAATCTAAAGGTGAGTATACTTGAAATTAAAGATCATGTATCTGCAAATTCAATTCGAAAAGATATGGAGAAAGTTTTAACCGAACGATTTAATAAAATGTTTACTAAATTACAGGAAAATGAATCTGATATTTTAGGGCTGGGACAGTTCTTTAGAAATAAACTTTCTAGAAATGAGCTAAATCATTGGCGTACAAAATACTATCCAAATTTAACATTAGATTTTAAAGTTCATGTAGTTGTCCAAAACGGAGGGAATTTAGTTACTCAATAAGAGGAAATCTTTTTAGCAGTACTTACTTCGACATTGCTTCTTAATTATTTTAAAGTCATCCTCACCTGAGAATGGCTTTTTCTTGATTGCCGTATTTTAATTAGAATCAAATCATCTTGCAAATATAACTATTAATACTCCATAATAATTCCCCTGTATAAAGGAGAGAGAATGATTAACCTAGAATACATAAAGAAACTAAAGAGATGGAGTGAGGGAATGTATTAAATGGTAGAGAAACTATCTGTTTAATAAATTGAAAATTCTGTATTTTAAGTCCTTTTACAACTATGATTCACTTATATTAAGAGTTTTAAGGTCCATTGATTAAATTCTAAATTATTATAACCGGGGGTAAGTAAATGAGTATCGGAAACGTATTATCGTTAAACGCACAAAGACACCCAGATAAATTAGCATTAGTCTATCAAGACCGTACATACACATATAAGGAATTCAATAAAATTGTTAATCGTTTTGCATGGGGTTTACAGAAACTAGGCTTAAAAAAAGGTGAGAAACTAGCACTTATGATGGCGAATTCTGACTTGTTTGCGATTAGTTACTTTGCTGGAGTAAAAATAGGTGCGGTTGTAGTTCCTGTTAATTTCAGACTCGTATCTCGTGAAGTTGAATATATTTTGGAACAGTCGGATAGTGTAGTGGTAATTTGTGATGCCGAATTAGAACAAGTCGTTTTAACTGCTTCAAAATCAGCAACTAAAGTAAGAAACATAATTACTGCTCCAATAAGCTCATCGCCGAATTGTTTAAACTTTTTTGAGGTTATGACATCAATTGATGGGGATCCACAAGTAGAGATTTCAGCCGACGATGATTTTCATTTACTTTATACTTCTGGAACAACAGGTCAGCCAAAAGGTGCACTTTTCGACTTTAAAAGAATTGAAAAATTAATAAATGGTTTTGGTGCAATAATGGGACAGAGCTGCGATGATCGATTTTTGCATGTTGCTCCATTATTCCACTGTGCTCAACTTGTAATCTTCCTTTTACCAGGTATCTATTTAGGTATGACAAATATTGTTCATCGAGAATTTAACCCAGTAAATGTTTTAAAGGATATCGAAAAATACAAAATTACTTTATTTTTCGGTGTCCCTACAATGTATAACTACTTGCAGCAAGTTCCAAATGCGAAATCTTATGATCTGTCATCCGTTAAAAGATGCGCATACGGTGCAGCCCCAATGCCACCAGAAATTTTAATGAAAAGTATGAAACTATTTAATACAAATCAATTTTTCAGTTTATGTGGACTAACAGAAGGAGGACCTACAGGCTTTTATCTTTCTCCTGATGATCATGAGCAACACTTTGGTAAAACAGGAAAAACACCTTTTCCTTACACAGTCATTAAAGTAGTTAATAAAAAGGATGAGGAAGTTGTATCTGGTGAAGTTGGCGAATTAATCTTAAAAGGTGAAACAATTATGAAGGAATATTATAAAAAGCCAAAAGAAACAGCAGAAACGATTAAAGATGGTTGGTTGTATACTGGAGATTTAGCTGTTGTTGACGAAGAAGGATACCTCACATTAGTGGACCGTAGTAAAGACATGTTAATTTCAGGTGGAGAAAATATATACTCGGTTGAAATTGAGAATGTTTTATACGAACATGATTCTATTTTAGAAGCGGCAGTAATCGGTACTCCTGATTCTAAATGGGGAGAGGTCGTAACAGCCATTGTCGTATTAAAACCAAACCATCATTTATCTCTTGAAGAAATTCAAGCTTTTTGCCGTGAGCGGGTAGCAGGTTATAAAATTCCTAGACAAGTAGAATTGATTAATCAACTTCCTCGTAATGCTTCTGGTAAAGTTCAAAAGTTTATATTAAGAGATACGTATTGTAGCGCTAAATCGAAATAGTTTCTCGTTTGTGGTAATAACCTGCGAGGAGGTTCGGCTTCCTTGCGGGGTTTTTGTGCTGTTCAAACAATATCAACAAAAATCATTGTTATATCAACAAAAATCGGTCATATATCAACAAAAATACCTACTATATCAATAAAGTTCACAGCTTTATCAACAAAATACATAATTTGTTCGTATTTCTGTTAATCCAATCAGAGAATTCGAGCACTAAGAAGGGAGTAGTTACTCCACACGCCAAACAATAAAAAAACTGCCTTCAAAGTACATCAACTTTAAAGACAGCCACTACTAATAAAGACCAGTAGTATATAGTGATGTGATTGTTTTTGCAATTTCATCTATCGAATAATGCTGCTCATTTCGAACGATTTCCCATAAGTACATCTCATTTGTAAAAAACCAAGCTCTTGCGACAAGTTCAGGGTTTAACTCTTTTCTTGCTAACCCTATTTCTTGCGCGTAAGAAATATCTAATGATATGCGATTAATAAATTTTTCACGGATCGTTTTCCACTTGTCAGAGATTACATCAGATATTCCAATAGCTTGTTCGAAAATTTGCATCATATTTCGCTCATCTTCTGCCATTTTTAGAAATAAAGTAGCCTGTTTATATATGATCGATTCTGCTGATTCTTTCGTTTCCGGAAAAAAAGAAGTTTCAGCAATTGTATAAAATCTTTCCATAACGCTTTCCATTAATACAATCAAAAGATCTTCCTTACCTTTAAAGTGAACATACGCTGTTCCATATCCGATATCAGCTCTTTTTATCATTTGTGTAATAGTTGCTTTTTGAAATCCTTCTTCAAGAAATACTTCATTAGCAGCTTCTAAAAGTTTCTGTCTTGTCATTAATGAACGTAATTGACGCTTAGATTCTACTTTGTCATTACTCATACTTACAATCCTCCAAGATATATTACTTCTAGCATATAGGTAAATTAATCAAAATGGAAGAAATGTAAGAAAAAACTGAACTTTATAAGCTAGTATAATATTTGAATCGTTTTTATTATCTGAAAATATGACATCATGTCATTGACATAGTGTCATTTGTTTTGTTATGATTTTTTCATAAATAGTAGATTGATAGAGGAGGAGCAAAATGGATACGAAAGTTATAGATAATACATTAGATTACGCAAAAAAAATGGACAGTGTTGATTCACTTAGAAAGTTTAGAGATGAATTTTACTTAAAACCTGGTTCAATCTATATGGATGGTAATTCATTAGGACTTCTTTCTAAAAGGGCTGAGCGCACTTTACTAGAATCTTTAGATGATTGGAAGAATTACGGAATAGATGGTTGGACAAATGGAAATCATCCTTGGTTTTTCATGGCCGAAAAATTAGGAGAGAAATTGGCTCCATTAGTAGGTGCTTCTTCTGAGGAAGTAATTGTAACCGGTTCCACAACAGTTAACTTACATCAGTTAGTTGCCACATTTTTTCAACCAAATGGTAATCGAAAAAAGATTTTAGCAGATGAGCTTACATTCCCATCTGATATTTATGCTCTTCAAAGTCAACTACGTGTTCATGGATTAGATCCTGAAAAAGACCTTATTTGTGTAAAGAGTAAAGATGGACGTTATTTAGAAGAAGACGATATTATTAATGCAATGACGGATGAAATCGCTTTGATTATTTTACCGACAGTTTTATATCGAAGTGGTCAAATTTTAGATATGAAGCGTTTAACTGAAGAAGCTCATAAACGAGGAATTTTAATTGGCTTTGATGGATGTCATTCAGTTGGATCAATTCCACATTCATTTAGTGAGTGGGATGTTGATTTTGCATATTGGTGTAATTATAAGCACTTCAATGGCGGGCCAGGTGGAGTAGGTGGCTTATTTGTTAATCGTAAACATTTTGGAGCAATGCCTGGACTTGCAGGTTGGTTTAGTTCAAGAAAAGATAAGCAATTTGATATGGAGCACACTCTAACACCTGCTGAAACGGCTGGAGCTTATCAAATCGGTACACCTCATGTATTAAGCTGCGCACCATTAATTGGTTCATTGGAGATTTTTACAGAAGCTGGAATTGATGCAATTCGCGAAAAATCACTTCGTATTAATCAATTTTTAATGGATTGTATTGAAAAAGAATTACCTGACATGGGATTTTTCATTGGGTCACCTAGAGAGGATGCACGTCGAGGAGGACATGTAAGTCTGGAGCATGAAGAAGCAGCACGAATTTGTAAATCGCTGAAAGAAAACGGTATTATCCCAGACTTTAGAGCACCGAATATTATTCGTCTTGCACCTGTAGCACTTTACACTTCTTACGAGGAAGTTTGGGAAGTTGTGCAAACACTTAAGAAAATCATGATTGAAAAGCAGTATGAAAAATTTAAAAATGAACGTGAAGTTGTGGCATAAGATTAGTTGGCTATCGAAGGGGACAAGGGGATGAGATCATGAAGAAATCCACCACTAATTATAAAATTGAAAACGAGCAAGAAAAAGGCTTAAAAAGAGAGTTAAAAACAAGTCAACTGACGATGATTGCAATGGGGTGTGCGATTGGGACAGGTTTATTCCTTGGAAGTGGACTTGCAATAAAAACTGCTGGACCGAGCGTATTACTAAGTTATGCAGTAGGTGCGTTCATCGTTTTACTACTAATGGGGTGCTTAGCTGAGATGACTGTTGCACATCCTACAAGTGGCTCGTTTGGAACTATTGCCGAAAAATATATTCATCCTATGGCTGGTTATCTTGTCCGCTATTCATATTGGGTTGCACAAGTACTTGCAGTTGGAGTAGAAGTAAGTGCAATTGCAGTCTATATGAAATATTGGTTTCCAACAGTGCCAGGAATTGTTTGGATTACGTTTTTTGCTGCAGTTTTAATTTATATAAACGCTACAAGTGTTAATACATTTGCAACATTTGAGTATTGGTTTTCAATGATTAAAGTAAGTGCAATTGTTGGATTTATCCTACTTGGATCGTATGTTTTATTTGGGTCATCTAACCACGGAAATATAGGTGTAGAGAACTTGACCAATGATGGAGGATTTATGCCATTTGGTTGGTGGGGCATGTGGGTAGCTGTTTTTATATCATTATTTAGTTTTCTAGGAACAGAAATGATAGCGGTTACAGCGGGTGAAGCGAAAGAACCCGATATTGCTGTTCCAAAAGCGCTCAAAGCAACGGTTTTCCGTTTATCGATTTTTTATGTATTAACAATCGGAATCATGCTGATTATCGTTCCATGGAAGTCAGCAGGAGTTGATGAAAGTCCATTCGTAAAAGTAATGGAAATATTAAATATTCCTTTTGCATCTGGCGTTATGAATTTTATTATATTGACTGCTGCTTTATCTGCGATGAATAGTCAATTATATGCTTCGACAAGAATGGTGTATTCACTTTCAAAAAGCAATCATGCTCCGAAGATTTTAGGGAAAGTCAGTAAAAAAGGTGTTCCAGTAAGCGCGCTTTCAGTTTCAACGATCGGTATTATTGTTGCTGCTATTGTCAATGCCGTTCTTCCAGATTCTTCTTATGCTTTTATGATGGGAATTTCAATGTTTGGTGCCATGTTTACATGGATGACAATCTTTATATCTCATCTATTTTTTAGAAGAAAATGGGAAAAGTCAGGCGGTAGAAAATTACCAGTAAAAATGATTGGATTCCCTTATTTCACGATTTTAGGAGCAATTTTATTGTTAGGATTAACAATTACTTCGTGGTTTACTGGCTTTAAAATTATGCTCCAGTTCGGTATACCATGGTTAATTGTATTATCTGTAGCGTATCTATTTATTAATAAAAATCAGAATCGTACTATTCAACGAAATGATTCGGTATTTAAAATAGAGGATCGATAAGTACTGTATTATAAGGAGATGTCTCAAGTTATTGTGAGACATCTTTTTTTGCTTAGAAATACGAACAAAATATGGACTTTATTCATAAAGCAGCTATTTTTGTGCATAAAAGGCTGGTTTTCGTTCATAATTTTTTTGACAGATGTGATCGTTGAACTAGCCAGGACTGAAGATTGAAAAATGCGAACATAAATTGAATAATATTGATAAAGTTGTGAACTTCGTTGATATATTACCAAAACCCGTTGATATAATACCAAAACTCGTTGATATAATACCAAAACCCGTTGATATAATGCCAAAACTCGTTGATATAATGCCACAACCGGTTGAAATAATACTGATTCTCATTGAAATAGTATAAAAATCAGCAAATAAATTCTGGAATCAAATAAAATAAGCCCAATATCCAATAGTTAATATTCAAATTAATAAAGGTTTCATAGAAATGATAATCATTCAATTTGCTCAATAGAAAATTAAAAATATAAAATACATAAATTGGTATATATTTTTAAATAATGGTAATTTATATTTATAGTGTGATTAAAGGGTAGACGAAAATAGTCTACTATTTATCGAATAAACTAGAATGGAGTTGAATGATCATTAATAGTAAAGTAGAACTTCAAAATTTAACAATTGCGTATAAGGATCAAGGTAAAGGTAAGACAATTGTTTTAATTCATGGTTTTATGGGAAGTCATGCATATTGGGAAAAAGTAATACCAAAGCTTGCAGAGAATTATCGAGTAATCGCAATCGATTTACCTGGACATGGAGAGTCTACTTCTATAAAGGAAGAACATTCAATTGAAGATTATGCAGATGTAATGAAAGATCTACTTGATCAATTAAACATTAGCCAAATAACTATGTTTGGGCACTCTTTGGGAGGCTATGTTACACTAGCATTTGCGGAAAGATATGAACGGTATTTAAATGGATTTTCATTAATTCACTCTACAGCTTATCCAGATAGTGATGAAGCAAAAAAAGGTAGAATGGCAAATGTTGAAAAAGTTAAAAATGAAGGAGTTAAAAATGTAGTGGATGGATTGATTCCAAAACTTTTCTCTCCAAAAAACATCCAAAAAAATAATTCGGAAATAGAATCAGCAAAGGAAATTGGTTATAAAACTTCAGTCGAAGGTACGGTTAAAGCACTAATTAGTATGAAGGATAGACCAGATCGAAATCATATACTTAACGATACGAATTTACCAGTACTTTTATTAGCAGGGAAAGACGATCAAATCATTCCGACAGAAAAAACTTTTTCAGTCAAAAAAGAAAATATAAAAACTGCTACTTTAAACAGTGCGGGGCATATGAGCATGTATGAGTCACCTGAGGAGTTAGTTAATGAAATGAAGGATTATTTAAATTCATTTTAACAATCAGGAAACCATTATAGAAAATTTTTAAAAGAATTAAAGAGACTTTCCATTAAGAAACACTTCTTGATGAAAAAGTCTTTTTTTTTGTTTAACTAATTGTAAATAACATGGTAATTTAAAGGGAAATACTGTTAAGATTATTAATAAGCATATAAAGTACAAGAAATATAAAAAAACATAGTTTATATAAATATAGAGTAATTGGTGGGTGTAATAATGTATCGTATTGGACTCGTAGGCCCTGCGTGGTCTTTAGAAAGAATTTTAGGTTTTTCTAAAGAATATGAAAAGGAATTTGAATTTTTTCCATTCGCATATGATGAGCCGGTTGAGACAAAAGAAATTGTAAAGAAACATGATCGAGATGTTGATGTCTGGCTGTTTTCAGGGCAATTACCATATAATATTGCAAAAAAAATTCTACATTCTAGTGAAAAATTATTGTATATTCCACACACAGAAGCTACTGTTTATAAAAGTCTGCTAAATATTATGTATTTTACTGGTAAGTTAATTAGGAAATTAAGCGTTGATATGCCAATGTATTCTAATCTCTTAGAGGATGCTTTATTGCAGTTAAATACCCCTTTTGAGCAGCTTTATATAAAAAAGTTGGAAGAAGAAGAGATAAATTTTGAGCAAATATTACAATTTCACCTTGAATTATGGGAATCAAATAAAACTGAAGGTGTTTTGACTAATTTTCCATTTGTTTTTGAGGAATTAAAAAAACGTGAAGTTCCAGTTGAATGGATCTCTACTAGTAGAGTTGATATTCAGCAAACATTAAAGCTATTAACTGAAAAAGTCAAAGGTCTTTATTTTAAAGATTCTCAAATTGGGGTAGAGTTAGTTGAAATAGAGAATTTTGAGAGTATTATTAAGAAATCAAAATCCCCTTATCATTTACAGCACATCGAACTTCGTATTAAGAATGTACTTCTAACACTATGCGAACAATTAAATGGTTCTTTAATTGAAAAAGGGTACGGTAAATATTTAATTTATAGTTCTCGAGGTGCAATTGAACGAGAGATTAAAATGTTAGAAAATACGATTGAGCAGTTATCTTTAGAATCAGATTCTAAGGTTTCGGTAGGAATTGGATTTGGTGAGACTGTTTTTTCTGCAGAGAAAAATGCGATTGAATCAATTCAACAGTCAAAAGAGATGAATAAACGAAAAATATTAATTGTCCAAGGTAATGGTGAAATCATTGAGTCATTTGGTAGTGAAGAAGAAATCTCTTATGCTTACCGAACAGATGACCAAGAATTGTTGCAAAAACTTAAGTTAGGAAATATTAGCGTGAAGACATTTCATAAAATCGAAAACCTTATAAAAAGAATGGGGTGGAGTGATTTTACGACAAAGAACCTAGCGGAGCAACTGAATATGACAGAGAGAAATGCAAGGAGAATCGTAGCGGATTTATGTGAAGTTGAATTACTAGAATGTATTGGTGAGGAATCATTATCCTATCGTGGAAGACCTAGTAAAATATATCGCTTTAAATAAACATTTCAAACTGGAATGTTTATTTTTTTAGGTTAAATTTTTATAATATTTAGAATTTTTGTCAAAAAAGTATTGTGGAAACCGTTTTCAAGTAATAAAATCAACATATAAGGAAAAAGACCGTAAATGTTCCTTAAAATGATTTTAATAAATCTCGGAGGTGTATTGATCGTGTACGAAATTTTTTCTGAATTAAATTTAGATGAATTGGTTAGCTCGATAAATGATGAAGTGATTGAATGGAGAAGATATTTACATGAAAATCCTGAGTTATCTTTTCAAGAGGAAAATACTGCTCTATTTGTGTATGACAAACTAAAATCATTTGGTAAATTAGAAATTTCTAGACCGACTAAGACTAGTATTGTTGCTAGATTAATAGGCGATTACCCAGGGAAAGTGCTGGCAATTCGAGCAGACATGGACGCACTTCCGATACAGGAAGAAAATATAATGAAATTTAGTTCTAAAAATGATGGAATAATGCATGCATGTGGTCATGATGGACATACTGCAATGCTATTAGGTGCTGCGAAACTACTATGTAACTTTAAAAATCAAATAAAAGGTGAAATCCGATTTATTTTCCAACACGCAGAAGAATTACCTCCTGGTGGTGCAATTGAGATGGTGAATGCAGGAGTGCTTAATGGTGTTGATCAGATTATCGGAGCGCATTTAATGAGTAATTTGGAAACCGGTAAAATTGGTTTGAAATACGGCCCAATGATGGCTGGTGCAGATATGTTCAAAATTACGATTTTTGGCGAAGGTGGTCACGCTTCTCAGCCGAACCAGACAATTGATCCAATACTAATTGGAACTCAAGTAGTAACAAACATCCAGCATATTGTCTCAAGGAAGATCGATCCAATTGATACGGCTGTTATTTCAGTTACGCAATTTAACGGAGGTACAGCAGTAAACGTCATTCCAAACTTTGTTACAATCGGAGGTTCTGTTCGTAGCTTTAAACCTGAAGTTAGAAAACGTATACCAGCGTTAATCGAGCAAGTTGTAAATGGGGTCACCAATGCTCATGGTGCAAAATATGAGATTGAATATCATTTCGGTTATTCTCCGGTCATTAATGATCATGAGACAACTAGTTTAATAGAGAAAACTGTTTGTGAACTATTTGGAGAAGAAAATCGTGAATTAATTAAACCAATAATGGGTAGTGAAGATTTTTCAGCATTCCTTAATGAAGTTCCTGGGACTTATTTTTTTGTAGGTGCAAGAAATGAAGAAGAGGGCATAGTGTATCCACATCATCATCCGAAATTTAATATTGATGAGAGAGCTTTAAAGGATGGAGTAAAGATTTTTGTTCAAGCAGCTTTTAACATATTAAATAATTAATATTAAGGAGAGTAGAGAATGAAGAAAATCTATTTACTTGGTTTTATTCCGATTATTGGTTTTGTAATAGGTGCGTTGTTTTCGAATAAAGTTACACCTTATGTACTTGGAATGCCTTTTTTTCACTTCTCAATCGTACTGTGGTCTTTTCTTACTACTGCATTTTTAGGATTAATCTATTTATTTGATCCTGCTAATAAAGAGGAGGAAATATAATGAATACCGGCATACTATTTATATTATTATTTTTTGTTGTTTCAATTGTAATTGGTTTATGGTCAAAAAAAGGTAAAGAAATGGATTTAGAACAATGGTCTGTTGGTGGCCGTGGAATGGGGACGCTTTTCATCTTTTTACTATCAGCTGGAGAAATGTATACCACTTTTACCTTTTTAGGCGCAAGTGGTTCGGCATATGGTGAAGGAGGTTCGATTTTTAGTATCGTTTCTTACGGTTGTATCGCATCGATCATATCTTATTGGGCATTTCCTAAGATTTGGAAATACTCCAAAAAACATAAGCTCATTTCACAGTCAGATTTTATGGCTAAGAAATATGACAGTCCGATACTTGGAGTACTTGTAGCTATAGTTGGAATCGTCGCTTTAATTTGCTACCTAGTACTACAATTCAAAGGCTTAGGCTATATTGTTGAAATTACTTCTTATGGCGTTATTTCTTCAAAAATAGCAATTTTATTTGGTGCATTTGGTGTTACTTTATTCGTCATGCTATCAGGTATACATGGTTCTGCATGGACTTCTGTTTTAAAGGATTTTTTAATTCTTGCTATTATTCTATTTTTAGGTATCTATTTTCCAGTGCATTTTTATGGTGGTATTAAGCCAATGTATCAGGCTATTGAACAAGCAAAGCCTAACTTTACGATTCTTCCTAAACATGGTATGAATCTAACCTGGTATATTTCTACTATTATATTAAGTGGGATTGGGATGTATATGTGGCCACACTCTTTCCCACCTATTTTTGCAGCGAAAAATGCTAAGGTATTGAGAAAAAATGCAATCATTATGCCACTGTATCAATTAATCTTATTATTTGCGTTTTTCGTAGGCTTTGCAGCAATCTTACAAATTAAAGGTGTGCAAGGTAGTGACGGTGACAAAATTTTATTACTTCTTTCAAAAAAGAGCTTTGATCCTTGGTTTGTAGGATTAATAGGAGGGACAGGAGTATTAGCAGCGTTAGTGCCCGCATCGATGATTTTAATGGTAATCTCTACCTTATTTGTAAAAAATATTTATCAAGTAATAGTACCTACTAAATCAGAAAGTCAAATTGCAAAACTAATAAAATTTCTAGTGCCGTTCATTACTCTAATAGGAGTGTATTTTACATTTAAAGGTGGAGACTCGTTATTTAGTATTGCAATAGTTGCTTATAATTTTATCACGCAGCTTGCTCCACCATTTTTCTTAAGCTTAATGAAGAAAAATTTTGTAACGAAATACGGTGCTTTTACTGGGATTATCTTTGGTGGGGCGATTGTTTCAATATTTGATTTAGGTGAAAAAACATTCGCTCAAACTTTTCCTCACCTTCCACAGTTAATGAAAGACCTAAACGTAGGGATTGTTGCACTTGTTATTAATGCACTTGTTATGATCGTTGTAAGTCTTATTACAAAAAATAACATCTCTGCGAAAAAGAAGGTTGACATATTAGCTGGATAATAAAAAAACGTCGGGTCTAGTGATCCGACGTTTTCTATTAATCTTTTGAATCGTTTATTGAATAGCTAAATCCTTCAAAATATCCTCTAAAGTTTCACCTTTAATTTTCTTTTTACCTTTTGGAACGTCTTGTATATCAGGATTTGGCGTTAAATAATTCTTTTGAACAAAGCTCATATCCTTTGCATCAACGATCCCATCGAAATTAATATCAGCTGCGCGCTTGTTAGTACCCCAATATGTTTTAATATAATCCGCATCTAATACATCGATTACATCGTCGTTATTAACATCTCCACCCATAACTGGTGCGTACAAAATATAAGATAATCGTCCAACAGTATCGCCATTCGTAATGTCGTATAAATCATTAATGGTTACATGTCGGTCGAAATGTCCTGGAATTTTGACAGTTAAATCATAATCTTCATTTGAAGCTGGAAGATTTTTAACAAAATAGCGTGCACTGCTATTAAATTCTCCTGTATATGTCTTGCCACTTTTTGAAACTAATTTTAAACTCATACCAGCTTTAGAAAAGTCCTTTTTGTAGTCTAACCAAATACCCCAATCATCTAAAAATCCGTCCGCAAGTATACCACCTTCAAGCTGAGAGTAGGTTGGAACAATATTGATTCCTTGACCAAAGCCTTGAATTGTCGCAGGTGCTTGATTTAAAGAAAATGCTGTAGATTTTGTAATATCAATGTTTTGAATCCATTTAATATATGTGCTTGGTTTTTCCTTCACTTTAAACGTAATATCAATTAATGGCATAGCGGTTTGAATTGGCTGGATTGAATCACCAGTTAATTGTGTATTAAGTGTGATATTACTTGCAGTCTGGTTAATTATTTTTAGATCAGCATTTAAACCATGAGACTTAGCATAATTTGTAAAATCCTTATTTAATGATACATTTGCGATGTCATATGTCGTTGAAGGGTATGATAAAGTAAATTCTCCTCCTGTTAAATCTTTAATATTATGTGCACTAAGTGATAGCGTTACATTTTCGCCGTATTTTACATCATTTTTGCTTGCTACTAGTTTTGCATATGGAAGCCCTTTTTTTACAAGTGTATATGAGAAATCAGGGTGATCTTGCATACCATTCCCGGCATAGTCATAGGCATCTAGAGTGATTTTTGTGAAATCTTTACCGTCTATTAGACCTGTATTAAATTCAAAGTCACCATTTTTTTCAATTGCTAAAGGTGTTGAAGAGTATTTTGTTTTATTAATTAGGTTAACCATGTTAGAAGACTGATCCCAATTAAATCCGTTTTGATTCATGATATCTACTTGTTGATTATAGATGTTACCCTTTACAGTCATACCGTCTTGAGTTACTTCATATACTCCGCCTGGTTGTTGCATTTTTACGATAGGGTTCGTATTTTCAATATAAAAGATATCAGACTTTTTAAATGTTTTACCTTCTCTGTTTGTTGCGATTAGTTCCAATTCATATTTTCCTGGAGGTGCAAGCTTTTTTGAATAGGAAATTGGATGTTCTTTATGACCTGTAAATGCACTATAAAGTCCGTTAAATCCGTACTCAGTTTCAAAAGGAGTATCCTCTGTGAAAAGTCCTTCGTATGAATCAACCAGTCCGAGTTCTTTCCCAGTTTTCGCATCTTTTAATACAAGATCCACCGTTTCCATCGAACTATTAAGTGAAAATTCAATACCTGTTCCAGATGGGAAACTATGATTTAAGTCTCGGCGTGTTGTGAATGCGTCTTCATATGCATTGATATGATTAATGCCTTCTTGTAAGTGCTTGAAGCCAAATGGTAATTGATAAACTTCATCTGGATTACTATTGTCTGTAATATAAATATAACCTTCGTAATTACCAAATTCTGCAGTAGCAGGAATGTGAATCGTTGGTTTAATTTTTATTGTTTTGTTTGCATTAAGTGTAATTGAATCAGGTGCATCTAACGTAACATTATTTGCTAAAGCATCTTTAGCACCTTTTACATTTTGATTAAACTTTACTTGAACTTTATATGTTTTCTTTTTGTTACTAGTATTCGAAATAGAAACTACTCGAGAGTCTATTTTTTCTTTGTCCTCAGTAACTTGTGGACCGAAGCTTAAAGCTCCTGTAACGTCTGGTATTGTTATATCATTACCATCTTTTGTACTGATTGTTTTATCTAGTACTTTAATATGCAAGTTTGCATGCACTGCTTCATATACATCAATTCTTCCTGCACCTACTTCGAATACACTGTAATCTTTTTGTAGCTTATCTGCTGTATTCATTAGAGCGGCTTTGACATCTTCTGGTTTGTATTCTGGATGTTTTTGAAGAAGGAGCGCTACTGCTCCAGCAACATGAGGTGTAGCCATTGATGTTCCAGATGCACTCATGTATGCGTTTGTATAATCAGTTAAATGATTTGGTCCATTTTGATAAGCTGGTACACTTGAGAATACAGCAACTCCAGGTGCAGTAACTTCTGGCTTAATATCATAAAATCTGGTTGATGGACCACGCGAACTAAAATCAGCTAATGTATCTCCACCAGTTTTTATTTCACTAAGAGAGTTTAAAGTAAATGTCGCATTCCCTTGATTTACTTGATCAACAACTTTTAATCCTTGTTCATTCGTAAGCGTAAATGAAGGGATAAAGTCAAAGCCGTTTCCAAGATAATGAGGAATTTGGCCTTCTTCTGGGTTATTATTGTACATTAAAACTGCTTTTGCACCGTGTTTCTTAGCAAGCATCACTTTTTCATTTAAAGAAAGTATTCCACGTTCGATCAGTGCGATTTTTCCATTTACATCCTTGCCGTTATAATCTCTTTCACTATTTCCTAACCCAACAAATACGATTGGTAGAGACTGATTTTTTAATGTATTTAAGTCGTCATCAAAGCTTTTTGCTAGAAGTCTTAAATTCGAGAGTGATAGATTATCATTTGAACTAACCGTACCAGTAGCTGTAGGGATCGTCATAGAAAAATCACTTGCACCAACTGTTAAAGCTAGTGGGGAAGTACCAGGCGAACCAAGTGAATACAAATCACTTCCAGAGTTACCAGCCGCAATAACAGCAGTCGTTCCAGCTAAAACAGCATTATTTATTGCGATTGCATTTGGATCAAGAGGATCATTATAATTTGAACCTAATGATAGATTAATAACATCCATTCCGTCTGCTACTGCTTTGTCGATTCCAGCGATTATGTTACTTGAAGATCCAGATCCATATGGACCAAGCACTTTGTATGCATATAAATCAACTCCCGGTGCAACTCCGGTAACTGCATAATCTGTTTTATTTTTACCTTGACCCGCAATCGTTCCAGATACATGAGTTCCATGGGAAGTATAGTATGTAGATCCAGCTAACGCATTAGTTTCAGGTTCTCCAGATTTTTTCCAGTCATCGTAAGTTGTTTCCATTGGATCAGAATCATTATTTACGAAATCATATCCGCCTTTATAAACATCTTTTAAATCAGGATGGTTATAATCAATTCCTGTATCTATTACAGCAACCTTAACACCTTTACCAGTAATACCTTCTTCATGAAGCTTTGTTGCACCAATATTTTCAGTGCTATCATCTGCAGGGGAATGACTAATTGATTCACTTGATTGTGTCTCGGATGGAGATGGATCTATTTGGATAATTTTATCTTCAAATATTGCTTTTACTTCATCCATCGCGAGAATAGTATGTACTTCATTAGCGGGTACAGTCATCGCAACACCGTTAAATGCTTGACGGTACTCTTTACGAATTTGAATGGTTGGAATGGATTTTTTTGCTTGTCCGATTATATTTTTAAAATTTTGATGAGATTTTTCTACTTTATTTTTAGCATCGTCTAGGGAAACTGCTATGCCATTTTCTTCGTTTTTCTTTACATCCGTTTTAGCCGGGTCCTGTGCAAATTGAACGATGATGCTCACAGGTTTATTACTAGTCGTATCGAGTTTAGGTGATAAATATTTATCTTGGTCTGCTGTTTCAACATTTTTATGGACTCGATTGCGATCCTCTTTTGTTAAATTTTTCAAGTATTGCTCAACGTTTGATATGCCACTCTGAGAAGTAGAATCAACCGAAGCAAAAGTGTGACTAGAAAATAGCAAACTAGCTGCTATAAAACTAGTAGAAACAACCTTGAGTGGCATGACTAAATTACTCTTCAAATACAATACACCCCTTCAAATTTATCTTAAGGAATTAACCTTATATTCTGATTATTAGAAATATTTAATTGGCAGTCAATTGGGTTATTTATCCCTTATAAAATCAACGTTTTTCCACTCTTGTATTAAAATCTCTCTAATTTTTTCAAAAAAATGTTCTAAAACATCAGATAACATAGTAAAAAAATGAATTTTGTCGTTTTTAAACGTTTCCTAAATTTTGAAGGAAATAAGAGAGTTTTCACTTTAAATGAAACATTGGAATTAAAAATGGTAATAAATAGCATAATTTTTCTACATTTAACAAATTTTAAATAGTAATAAATAAACTGATAGGTGATTGGTATGCGATTGGGTTATCCAAAGAGAAGTAGACAATCAGACAAAGGTAAAGCTCAAGTTGTTTTATCATCCGAATTACAAAAAAATTTACAAAATATAAATAGTGAACTGCAATATTGTGCGGATTTAATTACTAGAGAGTTTGAAGTTGGAGAAACCAAAAAAAGAAAAATGGCACTAATCCATTTGCAAGGTATCTCAAATGGTGACACGATAAGTCAATTTGTTGTTGATCCAATACTGCATAAATGGAAAAACACGAATGTAGATCATTTAAGTGATCTTAATTTCTTCAATGAACTGAAAGATAATACGTTTGATGTTCCACAAGTTAAAACTGAAACTGAATGGAATAACATCATGATGTCGCTGTTAAATGGTGACACTGCGATCTTTCTTGATCATCAGCAAAAAGTATTACTAATTGATACGAAGGGTGGGCAATTTCGTTCGGTTTCAGAGTCTACTGGGCAAACGATTATACGTGGTCCAAAGGATAGTTTTACTGAGTCGATCGCAACGAATATGTCGCTTCTTCGTTATCGTATTAGAAATACTCAATTTAAGATGGAAATGTTGAAGGTCGGCGATATTACAAATACAAATGTCGTCATTTCCTATTTAGATGACAAGGTTGATGAAGAATTATTGAAATCAATCAAAGAAAAAGTTGAAAATATTAAGATTAATGGCGTTTTAGAAACAATTAATATTGAATCGCTTATTGAAACAAAACCATATAGCCCATTTCCAACAGTTCTGGATACTGAAAGACCTGATGTTATTGCAGCAAACATACTAGAAGGGAGAATTGGGCTTTTTGTGGATGGTAGTCCAATAGGGCTTATTCTACCAGCGACATTACCAATGTTTTTTCAGTCACCAGATGATTATAATCAGCGTTATATTGTTGGTACATCTTTACGTTTATTACGGTTAGTAGCCTTTTTTATTTCTTTACTATTTTCGGCTTGTTTCCTTGCTTTAATTACCCATCATCCTTCTATGATTCCGACACCTTTAATGGTTAGTCTTGCTGCTCAAAGGGAAAGTGTTCCGTTTCCAGCAATTGTAGAGCTATTATTATTAGAATTTGCGTTTGAGATTATAAGAGAGGCAAGTATACGTAGTCCAAGAGTGCTTGCTTCAACAGTTGCAATAGTAGGTGCACTAGTAATTGGTCAAGCGGTTGTACAAGCAGGTATCGTTTCTACCGCAATGATTATCGTTGTTTCGATCACTGGAATTTCTAGTTTTACAATTCCAAATTATAGTATTGCTGCTTCAGCTAGATTAGTAAGATATTTATTTATAATAAGTGCTGGAGTTGCTGGATTATATGGTATTGCATTAATGTTTTTATTTTGGTTAGTTCATTTAAATACGATTGATTCATTTGGAGTGCCATATTTAATGCCAATATCTCCATTATCAATTAGAGATAATGAAGATACATTGATCCATATTCCTAAGAGATTATTAAAGACTGCAAATGAGGATTTAGTGCCAGCTTCATCTCAGATACGAAAAAAACAAAAAAATAAAATTGGTGAAGAAAATGAATCGAATTCGTAAGATTGTATTAATTATTCCGTTATTATTATTTAGTTCAGGATGTAGTAATTACACAGAATTGAACGAAATTTCATTTATATTAGGGCTAGGAGTTGACTGGTCAGAAGAATCAAATTATAAAGTTACATTACAAATCATTAGTCCAACTGACTTATCAACAGGAGGATCTGGAGGTGGAAACGCATCACCTGTTTTTGTTTTTACAAGCACTGGCGACACAATTTCTGCAGCAATTAGAGATGCAGCTAAAAAAATTACAAGAAAAAAAGATTTTACTCATGTTGCATTAACAGTAATTGGTGAAAAAGCAGCTAGACACGGGATTGAAGAAATTGTGGATAGTATTATTAGAGAACCACGTGTTTCAGCATATATGTCCGTACTTGTAGCCAAAGATTCAACTGCAGAGTATGTTCTAAATACGTTGACACCTATAAAAAAAGTTTCAGCGGTTGCAATGGTATCAAAGCTTGAAAATGTAAATTTTTCACTTGCTGAAGGGGTAAATCCAAATGTATTTCAATTAGCAGAAAACCTATCTTACGAAGGCAAAGAGATTGCAATTAGTGGTGTGAAAATTATTGATAGTACTAAGGAAAAAAATAATTTAACGAACATTCAAAAGATGACTCCGGCACAAACTTTTATAGATGAAGTCGCAGTATTTCGGGATAATAAACTCGCAGGGTGGCTCGATGGGCGGGATGTTAGAGCGATTTTGATGGTTCAAGATAAAATTGAACAATCAAATTTTTCAGTACCATGTGGGGATCGAAAATTTACTTCACTTCGTTTTTCAGAACAAAATATTAAAACGGAAGTAGATGTTAATGGAGATGTACCTGTTATTAAGATTAAAAATATATTATTGAGTTTAGTCGATGAAACTGGTTGCAATATAAAACTAGAAAATGTAAGTGACTTAATTAAATTAGAAGAAGAAGCTGCAAAAGTTGTCAAAAAGCAGATTGTAGAAAGCATTAAACATGCTCAGAAGTATAAGAGTGATGTTTTTGGATTTGGTGATATCGTTCATACGAGTAATCCTAAAAAATGGAAAGAAATTGAAAAAAATTGGCCTGAGGAATTTTCAAAAGCCAAAGTTAACGTAAAAGTTACATTTATTATCAAGCGAACTGGCCTATTGGGCAACCCAGTTAACTTGAAAAGGGAATAAGGTGTGTTTATGTTAAATATGAAATTTAATTCTGAACAATTTTTTAGTTTAATGGCTATTTACCTAATAGGAAGTGCTGTTGCAATAGATCCTGCAAAAGATGCAGGGAGGGATTCCTGGATTGCCATATTAATTAGTTTATTAATTGGATTAATTCTCTTTAGACTGTATATGGAAATCTATACAAATAATCCTTCAATTTCTTTAATTAATTGTTTACAAAAAGCATGGGGTAAATATTTAGGGGGATTAATCGGTTTATTATATATCGTTTATTGTATATATATTGCTTCAAGAGTGTTGAGAGATTTTGCGGAGCTAATTCTAATTATTGCGTTGGATAGTACGAGTTTATTTACAATATCGATTTTAATGATGTTTCTTATGATTTACACAGTAATGAAGGGCTTTACAAGTTTTGCAAGAACAGTTTGGATTTGTTTTCTTTTATGTGGATTTTTCGTATTTATATTATTACTTACACAAATATTAACTCAGTTTTTTACGTTATCTCATTTAAAACCAGTTCTTGATCACGGCTGGAAGCCCGTCTTAAGGAGCGTCTTTCCAACAACTGTAACTTTTCCTTTTGGTGAATCGGTTATATTTTTATTATTAATGCATCATTTTGAACGGCCAAATAAAGCAAAAAAAATTGGTTCAATAGGTATGATTTATGCAGGCATATTACTAACTATTTCTGCAATTGTACATGTGGCAAATTTAGGAGAAATTATTTTTAAAGCTTCAACTTATCCAGTATTATCAAGTGTTTCCTTAATCAATATTGGGGACTTCTTTACAAGATTAGAATCATTAGCTGTAGTAGTATTCGTTATTTTAGGTTTTATCAAAATCTCAATCCTATTTTTTGGAGCTGTAGAAGGAACGATGTTATTATTTCAACTAAAAGAAAACTGGATAATTACATTTTTAATAGGAATAATCATATTATTCCTAAGTGTCCTAACTACTGTTTCTTATGCCCAACATGTACATATTGGACTCGATTTAGTTCCAAAATATTTACATATTCCTTTCCAAATTATTTTACCGATTATTTTATTCATTACATTAAAAATTCAAAAAAAATTATCGTTGTCGTAGTTTAACGAACAGCGTAACACCAAAATATATTAGAAAATAACACATTAATACTTTATCGAGTTTTAAGATCCCTACTTTGTTATATGAAAATGCTAACATTAAATAATGTAAATCAAATCCTTGTAATAAGGTAAATATGTAGATCACCAAAAAACTTAAGGATGATAACAAAATAAAAATAAAGATTTCCTTCATAATTACCCTCCTTTGATGAGTAGTATGCGGAAAATTAAGTTTGATTACTCACAATGAAATGAGAATAAGTTTTGCCTCTTTTTTTAAGAGGCTTTTTATTATAAAAATCTAACCAAAAATTGATTCTAATTAAAACAATTTCTAAAAGAATGTAGTATTTAAACAGGTTAAGTGAAAGTAAAATATAGAGAATGAATGCCAGAAATTTGTTTGGGCTGAAAACGAATAAATTGAACTTTGTAATTGCATCAGAATTTATAAAAATAAACTTATATATCCGAAACTCTTAGTAGATTAGCCGTCTCTAAACTTGTACATATTCATAGATTAAAAAGTGGATAAGTATTATTTGGGAGGTATCATTTTGGACGCTTTTTTTAGTGATATCGTAAAAAAAGTAATTTCAAATTACCCATTAGAAGTTAATCAAAGATCATTAGAGTGCATTGATAATCTAAAAGCTGAGTGTCCTTTTGATACTAATTTCGGTGAAGTGTTATTGAAGAAAGTTGAAATTGAGAAAGAATATATTGATTTTATGATTTATGCAATCGAATTACTAAGAGATAATGGAGTATATACACCAGAAATTTTAACAACAAAATTAGGTGACGGTTTTGTAAAAATGAATGATGAGCATTATATGGTGTTTGAAGCAGTAAATGGCAGGCTTCCAAATATAGAGAATGAAGACGATCTCATAATGATGATAAGTGGGATTGCTACATTTCATAAAGCATCAAGAGAAATTGAAATTACAAATGAACAATTACCGTTAGTTCAATCAGATTGGCAAAAAGAGCTACAAAATAAATATTTAACATTAACGAAATGGAAAGAAGAACGCACTAAAGCTAAAAATCCAACTGAAATCGATAAGCTGTTTTTAAAAAATATTAATACAATATTAGTACAATGTGAGAAATCTATCACATTAATAGATAAATACTATCATGCGAAAGAAGCAGAAGCGACAGCAAGTATGAAATCATTGAGTTGTCAAAATATAGAAAATAACAATTTTTCAATTGGAGAAGATGGTAATTTATATTTCTTAAATATGAGTAAAATAAAAATCGAATTACCGATACATGATATTAGAAGAATTTTATATATGGCAATGAAAAACGAAAAAACTTGGAGTTTAAGTTTAATGAAGAAAATAATCAAATCATATCAAGAGATCAACCCTTTAACATGTATGCTGTTTAAGTTGCTTAAAGCCGAATTAATGTTTCCTCATTTATTTTATGAAACATTTTTAGCGTATTATGAAAATAAAGAAACAAATCGTGTTGAAGCTAGTTCAGTTTCAATGATAAAAAAGAACGTTGCATTAGAATTAAGTAAAGAGAGAGTAATATATACATTCTTTACACAATCAAAAGAAGTACTTAATGATTAAACAAAAAATCTTAATTATTTAAATGAAAAGCTCGAATCCTTTTTGAATGTGGATTCGAGCTTTATTTTTATTGGCAAGAACTATTTGATTTGTATAAAATCTTTTGTTGGATTTACTAGTCTAAATTAATCTCTAAATAGGTTGTTTTAAAAATGTAAATTTATTCAGAACGTAAATTCACCTATTTGGGAATAATATGTAATGATATAATAAGAATAATAAACCGAATAGAAAGGAATGATTTATATGGTCAAAGAAGTAAAAGAGGTATACAAAATTTCTCAACGAGATTTATTGAACGTTAAAGATTATATTCGCTCTCTTAGACGCCCTAGTACTATCTTTGTATGTGAAACTCCTATTACAGTTATTGAGGAGGAACATGAATTGGTCATTAAACCTGAAAAGAAGAGATTAACAAAAGAAGAGAAATTAGCCCTATCTAAAAAGTTAGCTGGAAGCGTAGATCGTTTTTCTCTAGAAGGCGTTGAAGAAACGATTCGTATTGCGAATAGAGAATATGACGAGGATTATAAGAATTTTCAAGATAAGTATAAAGCGTCTAGGACTACGAATTAAATCTATGAAAATATTAAACTCAATTTTTACAAGGGGTTATATAAGCTAATTTTTGTTTATCTCCTTTCTCACTAGACGAACGGTTATTTCCTCTAAATTTAATTCACTTTATGAAAGTCTCCTTGAATAACAACCACATTTTTCTAATTATAAAAAAGTACCCTATAGAGCTCACTTTTTAGGTTCTACTCGATAGGGTAGATTTTAATTTAGCGGAGTATATCTATTTTTCTTTTTTCTTTCCGATCATTCCATAATCTCTTATTGTAATATTTACATCGTAATTTATTTTAGCTTTACTAAATAGTTCATCCCAATTTTTACTCATTTTATTCCATTTTTTCGGGTAATGAATTCTTACTTGGTTACCAAATCCAGCAACATCGGTTTTATATTCATTTTGTAGCTTGTTTGTTACATTGTCTACAATGTTTGTTACTTCCTTTTCGGTTGCTCTTTCAATTCTTTTTACATTTTTCTCTTTAAATACAGACCTTAATTTAGGATTCCAATATTCAGCAACTCTACCTTCTGATTCAATTTTTACGTCAAAAGAGATTTTGTCACCTTTTATATGAGGAGTCACTTTACTTTTCATGGATTCAATTTGAAACCAAGTTGGTCCATCAGATTTTTTGGTGAATGCCTTTACCGCACCACCTTTACCTTGTGCAGTGATCCAATTAATTCCTTCTACTTCTTGTGTACTAAGAGTGCCAATCATTTTATTTTTCTTACCATTAAAAATTGCCCCTCCTGAAAACTTAGCACCTTCATCAGTTGTTTCTAATAATTGTAGAAGGAAACTAGAACCAGAGTTCATTAATCCACCAATTTTAATTAACGGTGTTTTACTGACAATTTCCGAAGTTGCTGATTCGTTAGCAATTTCAACGATTCGTAATGCAGGAATCTTATTTGCTTCATTCGTTTCCAGTGTTTCTTTGGCTTTGCCTTTTGCTATAAAAATTAGAGTACTCCCACGAATATCAATATCTCGAAAATAAAGGTCAGTAAGTTCACGTAGGTTTATTTCTCTAGCAAGGTCTTCACTAATGACAACACATTTTTGATGCGCTCCAAAAATGTACCCATCTCTACTTAGAGTTGTTTCCCATCCAGAGGGTTCTAACGAAATACCTTCTCCGACCACATTTATATAAGGTTTTGTTGGGTTAACTCCACCTGACTTTGTGGTCATTGCCTCAGGAACAACATATTGTAGAGTCGATCTTAATTTTCCGTTGTCATCTTTATCTATAGCAGAACCTACAATAATGTTTAAATCCTCAATAGGTTTACTACTCCAGCAACCCGATAATAAAATTAAGAGAATTATATTAATAATTGAGCTTATAAATATTCGTTTTACCTTACATATTTTCATTAAATTTTTTCCTCACAAATGAAATCACTAGTAGGAGAAGAGGGATAATTCCATATAAATAAAATGCAGTATTTCCGATTGCATCGGCCATTTTTAAAGTTTGATTTATATCCTTTGGAATCATTGCGATAATGTAAATAAATGGTAACGTACCAAACATAAAAGGTTTAATATTTTTTTTATTGAAAATTTGAGCCATACCAAGTGAGCCAATATAGAATGCAATAATATAAGTGGCAAAAATTTGCATGATCCAGATTACTAGAAGTAATGAATCAAATCTTTCTACAATAAGACCTTGTATATCGTAACTGCGAATATAAGTAAGTACGGGCCAAGTTTGCAGTAAAACACCATCAACTGAGAAAGCACCGACTACAGCAACAACTGTAATCGAATAAAATACAAATGGTATACCTATTCCATAGATAATTGCTTTTGATATTTTCTTTTTATCCTTCATAAACATGTAGATAAATAAAACCACTTCAAATCCGGAAAATGAGAGAGAAGTTGTTTTAAGTCCATTAAGGACAGGCTTGAAACCATTACCAAGGACAGGACGTAAGTTGTCTATGTCTATGATTTCGATTCCTAAAAAAATAACTAATAAAAAGAAAAATACAGTGATTGGAAAAATAAGTTCTAATATTCTGGCAATTGGGTTGATTCCGCCAAGAACTATATATAAACCAATCCACAAGAATGGAATTAATATAGCCCAAGAAGGAGTGCCTTGTAGTAAGAATAATCTAGTCGTTTCTGACATGAGCCGAACCTCTAAAGCTGAAAGGCAAGTATAATAAATGATTATAATAATACCTAATGGAATTCCTAAATATTTACCAATTATTTTTTGAGTAAATTGATAATATGTTTCGTTCGGATATTGTTTACATAGCATAACTAGCAAGAACACTAAGAGTAAAATTAATAATCCGGATATGACGACAGAAATCCAACCATCAGGCGTTTTTACTTTATCCGTAATCGTTCTTGGTAAGATTAAAATACCTGCACCAAAAATAAAATTAACCATAAGCATTACAACTTGATTCGTTGATATACGATCAATAGGCTCTGAATTCATAACTTTTTACTCCTCCTTTCTTATACTATTTCATTCTTCTTGTTCTTTTTGACTGCAAGCTTTTTGGTCTATTTTTCATCATAAATGATGGAGCTCTTACGATGAAATCTTTCCAGTCGCTAAATCTTATTGGAGCAGCTGGACTTAGATAAGGGACTCCAAAGCTTTTAAGTTTAACTAAATGACTACATAGTAATAGGAAAAATAATACGACTCCATATAATCCAAATATACTTGCAAAAATCATGGAAATAAAACGAAGCATACGTAGTGCAATTCCTACATTGTATTGCGGAAGTGTAAAGGAGGAAATTGCTGTTACTGCAACAACAATAACCATGATCGTACTTACAATACCTGCTTCAACTGCAGCCTGGCCAATAATTAAACCGCCAACAATTCCTAAAGATTGCCCAATCGGTTTTGGTAAACGAAGTCCGGCTTCCCTTAATACTTCGATAGAAATTTCCATTATTAGTGCTTCGATTAATGGAGGAAATGGAACCCCACCTCTAGTTGCTGCTATATGGAATACTAGCTTTGTTGGGATTAACCCTTGATGAAATGAAATAAATGCAATGTATAAAGATGGAGCAAATAAAGCAATAAAACATGAAAAATATCGTAATAATCGTACTAAAGTAGCAGCGAACCATCTCTCATAATAATCCTCAGGCGATTGTAGTAACATCTGAAAAGTAACAGGAGCAATTAGTGCGAATGGGGATCCATCTAATATAATAGCAACTCGACCTTCCATTAAAGCACTCATAACTCGATCAGGGCGCTCGGTACTTTGAATCTGAGGGAAAGGACTTAAGTAATTATCTTCTATCAATTGTTCAATATAGCCGGAATCTGGAGCGCTATCAATTTCAATTCTTTTAATTCTTTTTTTTACTTCTTCAATTAGTTTTGAATCCGCAATACTTGAAATATAAGCTATAACTAATTCTTTTTTTGAAACTTCACCAATCTCGAATCCGATCATTGTTAAATCTGGATTTTTTCCAGAACGTCTTAACATGGCAGTGTTATCTGCTAAATTTTCAACAAAGCCAAGCCTTGGACCACGAACAAGTGCTTCTGAATCAGGTTCCTTTATATCTCTTGATTTTGTTAGTGCTTCCCCTATTAAAAAGCATTCAGAAATGCCATCTATTAACAAGGCTATTGAACCAAATAAAATATCTGATTTTAATTTTTTAAAAGTACTAACACCTTCAATCGTACAAACAGTGAGAGATCGCTCTTTAATACAACTATTAATTTCATTTATGTTCAGAGATTGCCCATTATTTTTTTGATCAGTGACAACGGCAGTGAGTCCCGACATTAGTTCGCCTAAAATATGCTTTTGAATTAAATCTGCATTCGATAAGCCATCAATAAAAATAATTGCTAGTTGAATATTTGTATCGCCTAATAGAAATTCTCTAAACTTTACATCAGAATTATGTCCGATTTCATTAAAAATCCAACTTAAATTTTCTTGGAGATCACATGACAAATTCTCATTATTATTTTGAGATACATGATTTTCCTGATTCATATTGGATCTCAGCTGCTTCATCTAAATCACTCTTCTTCCATATGATGAACCCATTTAAAAAACTTCCATAAGCCTACAGGAACTATAAAAGTAACAAATGCCTGGATAAAAATCGGATATTCAGGAATTAATGAAATAATTTTTTTGAGCATTAAATCATCCCTAACAAAGTTTTATAAAATATAAAGGTATTATTTCCCATTAGAGGAAAATAATTCGGTGCGTAAATCTTTTCCTTCAACTTTTTAAGTCTCAGCTTAATCATGGCTTGAAAAATTAATTAACTTTAATCAAATAATTGAATATTTCCTATTTTAAAAAAACGACAAAATAGTATAATTAACCTAATAGATTACGTGCGATAGTACCTAATTGTCCTTTTCTTAACTAGACAAAAAGGTGGGGACGATGAACAGAAAGATTATTACCTTGTATGGAGAGGAAAGCCCATGAATCAGATACTTCTATATGATTTTCTTACAATAATGAATGACAAAAATTGGAATAAAGCTGATTTAGCCAAATATTCTGGAATCCATATTAGTGATATTAGTAGAGTATTTAATAATAAAAAGCCACTTTCTTTACATTATTTAGATGCAATTACAGAAGCGTTCGGTTTGGCAGAAGGTCATTTTTACTCAGGCTATACACAATTATGTTTTAATCAGAATCGATATTTGGACAAACGAAGAAGTGTAGCATTCATTTATAAATGTGCAATAAATGGATTTAATCAAGAATTAAATTTTATCGTATCAGAAATGTTAGAGGAAAAATCTAAAACCATTCGTACGAAGAATTTGCAGAATTTATTTGAGATAGCTGAAAAGTTATTTGCTGAAGGAAAAGAGAAAGAGGCGCTGCCTTTATATGAAATCATTATTCACCATATGCCCGATCAAACAGCAGAGGAAGTTGCAATTAGCTATTTTAGAAAGTATTATTTAAATCGATTAACAGAAGAAGGACCAGCTACTCTTGTACATGTTTTAGAATATGTTAGTTATATGCCAGATGATTTTCAAGAACTAACAATTTTATGGATCACGGCTACTTACTATATGTTAAAACAATGGGACAAGGTTCTTCATTATGCAAAGAGATTAGAAAAAATGGCAAGGAATGAAAAGCACTTTGGTTATGCGTTAGTATATCAGGGTTTCGCTTTAAATAGGTTAAGTAATTCGATCGAAGAAGTGCTAAAAATAATTAATAAATATAGCAAGATCAATGATTTTTTCGCAGAGGCTGCAGTAGGTAATCGATATGTAACCTTACTAGATTTCGGCGAGTTACATTATGTCGATGAATACTATGACTGGCTTAAAAATAGAGATGATCTATATGTAGGTATTCCGAGAATTATAGAATCCTATTTAAAATTAGGAAGATTAGAAGACGCTTCAATCGTAATCACTCTCCATGAAAAAGAGATTATTGAAATGGCAAACAGTTCTAATTTGCATAAACAACAATTGTATTTAGACTTTTGCTATGCACAATCATTATTAAAATGTGAAAACAAGCAATATATTGAAGGGTTAAATGAATTAATCAATGTTGCAAGAAAGGTGAAGAATGCAGGAATCATCGAAAAATTTAAATTATGCTTATTATCAATTTGGCATTATAGAGAACATTTAACAGATCAATTAAATGAGGACTATATTCATATGTTAAGTGACGATAAGAATAATCAAGCGAGCAAAGTTTACGCAATGAGCCCATAAATTGCTTTTAGTTTGCATGCTCTGCGCACGCTTTTTTTGATTGCTTCATCAGCCGAATGCTATTCATGGACAATATTAGTAACCCCAATCTGCGAGAATTTTACATTCAGTCTGAAAAATGAATTTTTGTATTTTGCTCGAAAGCCCATAAACATGGGCTTTTTATTTATGATTAAGCAGAAATAGAAGACAAAAAATATTTAAATTTGACAGAATTTTTAAAATAATAAAATTACATAAACTCTTTCTATAATCAATTTGTAAGGCAACATATTGAAATTGGGGGAGAGAAAAGTAAGATGAATCGTTTAATTAAGAGTACAGCAATTTTAACCTTAAGTACTGGTGTTATATTAAGCTCATTTCCAGTTAAACACCACACGCCTTTAGTAAAAGCTGCAACACAATCTTCAATTGAGGATGTACTAGCTAAACTAACACTAGAGCAACGCCAAGCTTTAAATCAATTGGAGCTTACTAGTCAAGAAGGTTTACAGCTACCTTCATCAGTAGATTTAAATAGTTCTAAAAATCTATCTGTTATCGTTGAATTAAAAGATAAGCCAGCAAAAGTTGCTGTAATTGAAGAAGCGGCAAACGGAAATAGTTTATCGCTTTCAGCTGCCGAGCAAAAAGCAGATACAGCTCAAGAAACATTTAAAAATGATTTGCAAACAATTTATAAGGATGACTTAAAAGAGAATAAAAACGTTTATAAAATTAAACGTACATATACAAGCTCTTTAAACGGAGTTTCGATCGAGCTTCCTGCAAATAAAGTAAAGTCATTATTAAAATCAAAAGCTGTTAAAGCTGTTTGGCCAAATAATGTTATACAAATTGAGCCTCCTAAAGCTACAGAAGCTGCACAGGATACTAAGAAAATTGCAACTGAAGTATTCCCTGGAGTAAATAAACTGCATGATGAAGGAATAACTGGAAAAGGAATTAAAGTTGGGGTAATTGATACAGGAATTGATTATAATCATCCAGATTTAACGGATGCATACAAAGGCTATCGTGCACAACCTGGTGTAGATCCAAAGTCAATTAATCCAAGTTTAGTAAAAGGGTGGGACTTTGTAGATAACGACGCTGATCCAATGGAAACAACATATGACGATTGGAAAAAATCTGGTTTTGATCAACCAACAGGTAGTTCATCTTATTTTACAGAGCATGGTACACATGTTTCTGGAATTATCGCTGGACGCGGAAAAAATAACACAGATTACGCGGTAACTGGTGTGGCACCAGATGCTGATTTATATGTTTATCGTGTATTAGGACCATTTGGTTCTGGTTCAACCGAAAGTGTATTAGCAGGTATAGATAAGTCTATAGCTGACGGAATGGATGTTATTAACTTATCATTAGGAAGTAATTCAAATGACCCATTAAATATTGAAAGCCTTGCCTTAAATAATGCAGTTCTATCTGGTGTAACTGCTGTTGTAGCTGCGGGTAACTCAGGGGATGGAATGTACACTTTAGGTGCACCGGGAGCGTCTGCATTAGCAATTACTGTTGGGGCTAACGATACAAGGACCGAGATTGCTACGTCTAAAGGAACTTTACATGGTACAGCAGATGTTTCTGCTGATTTAAAATTGTTAGGTAATGGCTTCGGCGATAATGTTGATAGTTTAAAAGGTAAAAACTTACAGATTGTTAAAGTACCAAATACCGGTTCGGATGCTGACTATAAATCAATTGATGTTAATGGAAAAATCGCATTAGTAAATCGAGGAACAGTTGCACTAGTTGATAAAATTAAATTTGCTAAAAATCATGGAGCTGTTGCAGTCATCATTACAAACAATGTTGCTGGTGAAGGATTTATTCCAGCGTACTTAGGTGGAGGCTATGGTTTAGTTCCGACTTTTACTATGTCTGCTGAACAAGCAACTGCAATGACTTCAAAACTTGGTACGACTTCAACATTCTCATTTGATGAGATGGGGAAAGTAGTAGATGAAGGTAGTAAATTAGCGTCATTCAGTTCTCGTGGACCTGCTCGTATCACATATGATATAAAACCTGAAGTTACAGCACCAGGTGTAGCTGTTTTCTCTACAGTTCCTTCTTATATGCACGGCGAAGATCAAACTGGAAAATATGAATATGCATATGACAATCTATCGGGTACATCAATGGCAACTCCTAATGTAGCCGGTGTTGCAGCATTAATGTTACAGGCTAATCCGAATTTAACACCAGCAGAAATTAAAGAAACACTAATGAACACGGCTGATCCTTTAAACGGAGATTATAGTGTGTTTGAAACTGGTGCAGGACAAGTAGATCCATATGAAGCAATTCATTCAAAAACTAGAATTGAAGTTGTAGATGAAACAAAAGGTCTAACTGATAAAAAAGGTACTTTAAAAACAGTTAAAGATCTAACTGGAGCACTTTCATTTGGCGTATTCACTCCTGCTGGCCAAAATATAAGTGATCAACGTTCACTTAACATTTATAACAATAGTAATCAAGCAAAAACATATGATGTAAAAGTAACGTTTCAAAAAGACCGACGAGGTTCTTTAGATGCTGATAACAATGGAGTTATGATTGTTACTGATAAATCAATTAAGGTCGGTGCAAATTCGAAAAAGAAATCAACTGTCGCAATTGCAGTTCCAAAATCAGCAAAATTAGGTATTTACGAAGGATATGTTACTTATACGAATCACGATAATCCTGAGGAAACATTCCAAGTTCCATTTGGTATTAAAACAGTGGAAGAAGGAATGGGCTCTCTCGAGATGACTCCTCAAGCATTTACTCAAGTATTTGATTCAGCTTATGCTGGTCAGTTAATTTATACAAATGCACTTATGAGTATTAAATCTCACATGCGTACGTTAGATGTTATTCTTGAAGATGGGACTACTGGAAAAGAGATTGGGTTTGTAGGTACAATGGATGGCTTAGGAATGGATGAAAATATTACTTATGGTGTATCCAAAATATTTAATGGATATTACTACAAATTCACAGGAGATGATAATCAGCCAATCGCCTATGATACAGATTTAGCAAAACCCGGCTATTATAAGTTGAAAATAATTGGTACGAATGATGCAGGAACACAATATTCAATTGATGCACCTTTCTATTTTGATAATACAGCACCAAAAATGACGATTAATAGCCCTGATGTATTAGAATATAAAAACGGCCTAACTAGCGTAACAATTACTGGTTCGGTTTATGATAAAGAAACGGAAGAAATGCAAAAACTCGGTATGAAAGTCAATCAAGGAAGTACAAAAGTTTATTATCAAGATCAATTAGGTGGAAGAGCAATTGCAGTACCTGTAAATCCAGATGGAACGTTCACTGCTACAATTCCAACAAACACAACTAGAGCTATGTTACCAGCATTCTACGCAATGGATGCAGCGTCAAATAAAACTTTTAAAGAAGGTAGAGAAGTTTTTGTTACACGCGACGATGTAACTTATGGATTTATGCAGCCTGAAAAGCGTACTTTGAAGAATGGTGAAACTGCTCATGCAACGCTAAAATTAAATAAAGCAAATGGTGTAAAACAAGCTGTTTATAAGTTCTATCATAATACAAGCGTAGCATCGATGAATATAGCTCCAAATCCAAGTGTAGCAGATAAAGTTGATGTGAAAGTTGATGATAAAGTTTGGAGTGGAGATTTATATGAAGCAACAGTGACAATTACAACAAAAGATGGCATTTCTCCATTATCTGGTGACTTAAATCTAGCTGATTTAACGTTTAAAACAGGAAAAGATTATGTGCCTTCTCCGGTTATTTGGCCAGCTTATATGTACAGTGTTAGTGTTACAGATACAACTAATACGACAAAAGCAGTTCCAAGTGGTAATCCTACGATTTTTTATGGGGACCCAACTCAATCTTTATTCCGTGTAGCTAAAAGAGCCGAGGCTTTCTTAGATGCGGCTGGTGCAGCATTACAACAATTTGATTATGCAAAAATGGGCGTAAAAGAAATGGCAATCAGTTCTAATGGAACAGTATATAACGGAAAAAACAACTCTTCTGTTGTTACAGAGATCCACAATTTACCACTAACTGATGATCATTATGAATTTATACTTGATGTTCCTGGACACTTTACAGTACACAAAGACTTTACTATTGGATTTCATGAAGATGGCAAAGTTACAAATCAAAATCTTTTCTATAAGTTAAATCCAGCGATTGCAGGCGACGTAAATAAAGATGATGTAATCGACATTATGGATGTTCTATACTTACAAACTTATTGGGGAACAAATAAACGTGCAGCAGATATTAACTTTGATGGCACAGTAGATGCTAAAGACTTTGCATTTGTTGAGAAAAATTACTTAATGCAAAATCCAACAATTAAATTTGCACCAACGCCTAAAAAGAAATACAAATCTCAAACTTTAGAAACAGTTAAGAGTGCGTTAGGAATAGAATGATCATTTGGAAATCTCAAAGTACTAGTACTTTGAGATTTCTTTTTTGTATTGAATGGTGGCGTGGCGCATAAAGATTAAACGCTGGAAAAGTCATTTGTTTATAAAAACCAGAGATTTGTTCATAAAGCATTGAGTTTTGTTCATAAACCGCTGAGTTTTTTCATAAGGCACCTATTTTCGTGCATAAATCATTGGTTTTGGTTCATAGAGCATTTATGGTGACTTCTTTATATTGAAATGTACCGAACATTAAGTGAACAATATTGATAAAGTTGTGAACTTCGTTGATATACCACAAAACTTCGTTGATCGCACGCAAAAAAACTCGATATCAACCTCATGATAAATAGCTCAAACACATTGAAATCTTATTCAGATTCTTGGCAATCGCCAAAGATTACCTCTAGAGTGTGGATTTTCCACCGAGAAATACAAATAAACCACAAGGAAATTATGATCCTTGTGGTTATTTTCATTATATACGCTATTTAGTTTATCTTTTTATACCCCTTAAACCATTCTACGAATTTAGCGATGCCTTCTTCGATTGAAGTAGATGGGCTATATTGAATATCGTGAACTAGCTGGTCAATATCTGCATATGTTTCAAGTACCTCTCCTGGTACCATCGGCATGTATTGAATGTTTGCTTTTGTACCAAGTTGCTTTTCTAATGTTTCAATAAAATAGTTTAAGTTTACTGGGCTATGATTTCCAATGTTGTAAAGCTTATAGTAAGAAGAAGAATCTGTAGGTGGTCCATTTTTAATGATTCTTACAATTGATTCAATTACGTCATCGATATAAGTAAAATCTCGTTTCATATTCCCATAATTGTATACTTCAATTGGATTTCCGTTAATGATTGAATTGGCAAATTTAAATAGAGCCATATCTGGTCTACCCCAAGGGCCATAAACAGTAAAGAAGCGTAATCCCGTTGTAGGGAGATTAAACGTATGACTATAAGAATGTGCCATTAATTCATTCGATTTTTTTGTAGCTGCATATAAACTTATTGGATGGTCAACTCGATCATTAATAGAAGAGGGAGTTTTTTTATTATTGCCATAAACAGAGCTTGAAGAGGCATATAAGAGGTGTTTAATTTGATGATTTTTACAACACTCTAATATATTGGCGAAACCTACGAGGTTTGATTGGATATATGACCCAGGATTTTCTAAGCTGTATCTTACGCCAGCTTGTGCTGCTAGATTAATAACTAGATCGAAATCATTTTGTTCGAAAAGCTCCATTAACAAATCCATTTTATCGATCGAACCATTTACAAAATTAAAGCTCTCATATTGTTTTAAAAGATCTAATCTATCAAATTTTAGACGTCTGTCATAGTAATCATTTATATTATCAATGCCTACGATTTGTAAACCTTCTTCTAAAAGACGTTTACTTAAATGGAATCCGATAAATCCAGCACATCCAGTAATCAGGATGCTTTTCGTGTCAGCTTTATTAATGATAAAAACCTCCTT
The DNA here is from genome assembly GCF_002556365.1 of Bacillus sp. AFS002410. NCBI lineage: Bacteria > Bacillati > Bacillota > Bacilli > Caryophanales > Bacillaceae > Bacillus > Bacillus sp. AFS002410. The sequence goes on along the minus strand of NZ_NUEU01000033.1, from coordinate 100,947 downwards.
ACCTAACAATAGTTGAAATATCATATGTAGTTAGAAACGACAAAGTTCGAATGCATTGAGAAATATGTATATAACTAGATTGAGAGAAAATCTTTTAAATAGACTACACATATACCCTCACAATACTTGTACTAAAACATATTATTACAATAGGTCTTAAACTCAGTTAGAGCATAAAAAATAAAAGCAATTCTTGATTACATTTCCTTCAAATAGAAATGTGAATTTTTTTATGGGCTCTATAAAGTAGGAGGGAGAAATTGAATAATATAATAATTGAGCCATGGATCGTCGATGAGCTTATTCACGATGAGTTCTATGTGCCTGAATATATTGAAAAAATTGGGCTTGAAGTACTTAAGTTTTATAATCTTCAAGTAAACAGCATGCAAGTCATTACTACGAAAGCCGACAAAGGTGGAGCAATTTGGAAAATTGAAACGAACGAAGGACCAAAAAGCTTTAAACTTTTACACAGAAGACCTACTAGAAGTATGTTTAGTTTAGGTGCTCAGAAGTATCTGGTTGAAGTTCAACAAGCTAGAGTTCCAGGAATTGTTCGCACTAGAGACGGCGAGGAATTTGTAGAAGCTGGAGGAAAGCTATGGTTCGTTGCAGAATGGATTGAACAATTGGCTCCAGTTTCAAAAGATTTAGAAGGTGCTAAGCAACTCTGTCATGCACTTGGAGAGTTTCATCGTTTAAGTAAAGGGTATGTACCACCGATTCAAGCAGAGGTTGCATCAAGACTACACAAATGGCCAAAAAGTTATGAAAAAATATATAACAAAATGAATTGGTTCAGAACAATTGCCATAGCTTATGAAGAAATGCCTGCTAGTCAAGATTTATTAAATGTAGTTGATATATTTCAAGAGCAAGCAAGAAAAAGCATGGAAGACTTAAATGCTTCAAATTATTTTAATATGGTAAATGAAGGAAACGCTAGCTGGGGATTAGTTCACCAGGATTACGGTTGGTCAAATGGCCAAATGGGACCAAATGGAATGTGGGTTATTGATTTAGATGGCGTTGCGTATGATTTGCCAATTCGAGATTTAAGGAAACTTATATCTGGTACTATGTCCGACTTATTTGGATGGGATGCTACGTGGGTAAGGGAAATGATAAACGCTTATCATGAAGCAAATCCAATCTCACCAGAATTATATGACGTATTAATGATCGATTTTACAATGCCAAATGAATTTTATAAAAACATTAAAGAAGTACTTTATGAACCAGAATTATTTTTAGGTGAATCTACTAAACAATTAATTCAATCAATCGTTGACCTAGAACAGTCAAAATGGGCAACATTAAATGAGATTCGCAACGACTGGAGTGGAAAATGATGAGAATATTGATGGTTTGTACAGAAAACCTACCAGTACCTCCAGTATTAGGTGGTGCGATTCAGACTTATATAGCAGGTAGTTTACCTTATTTAAGTAAAGTTCATGATATAACGATATTAGGAGTAAACGATCCGTCATTACCAGATGAGGAAACGATTGATGGTGTGGATTATGTACGTGTACCCGGTAAAGTATTAGAGCTATATCGTGAAGGTGTAGTTCAATATATCGAAGGAAAGCAATTTGATTTAATCCACATTTTTAACAGACCACGTCTTGTCCTGCCTATTAGAAAAGTAGCTCCAAAGGCAAAAATCACTTTAAGTATGCACAACGATATGTTTAATATTGGGAAAATTGCTGTTGATGAAGCGAATTTAGTTTTAGAAGAAGTTTCTAGTATTGTTACTGTAAGTGATTATGTTGGAAATGTAATTCGTGAACTATATCCTCAAAGTTCAAATAAAATTAGAACAATTTATTCAGGTGTTGATTCTGATCGTTTCTTACCTGGAAATGATTCAAGAATAGTAAGTACGAGAAATACGCTTAGAAAAGAGTTTGGTTTAGAAAATAAAACGGTTATTTTATTTGCGGGTAGACTTTCAGAAAACAAAGGTGTAGACCGTTTAATTAGAGCATTACCAACACTTTCAAAAACCTTCAAAGACTTAGCTTTAGTCATTGTAGGAAGCAATTGGTTTAGTCAAAACAATGTAACGGACTATGTTGCCTATATTCGTGCGATATCAAAAAAACAAGATGTACCGATTATTACAACAGGATTTGTATCGCCTTTTGAAATCCAAAACTGGTTTGCAGTAGCTGATTTATTTGTATGTACTTCTTTATGGCAAGAGCCACTTGCAAGGGTACACTATGAAGCGATGGCAGCAGGTCTTCCGATTGTAACAACTGCGAGAGGAGGAAACCCTGAAGTAATTATTCCAGGAGAGAATGGTTTAATCGTAGAAAACCCAGTAGATCCAAATGAATTCGCTACCAAAATAACAGAAATATTATCAAACAAATCGTTAATGAAGAATATGGGAATAAGAGGTAGAGAGCTTGCAGTTTCTAAATATGTATGGAGTCGTGTAGCTGATGAAATTCTATCAGTATGGAGCAGAACAGAATATGCTTCTACAATTTCGCCGGAACAATTATTACAATATGAACCTCAAACATTATTTAAATCTGCAGTACAAAATAAACAGTTTATTGTGCCTAATGACATTGTTACTGAAGAAGTAGCACAACCAGCTGAAGAATTTAGTGGAGTAACAGCACTTCCAGCTCCAGAAATCATTGAAGTAACAGCACTCCCAGCTTCAGAAATCATTGAAGTTGAAGAACCAACTGTTGAAACGAAAGTAGAAGAATCAGAATCTCTAATTCAGTCTGAAACAAAAGTAATGGAAGAAGTCCTAGTAGGGCGAGTAAAATCAATCCCTAGAGATAAAGAAATAGTAAAAGCTGAAGAGTATACAGCTAATACTAATCCAAGAGGACTAAAACGTATTAGAAGAGTAACTGATCTAGTCGGTAATAATGTAAATAGAAGCAGAATAGTAAATAGATCTAACAATCTATCTAATAACTCATCTAACAATTCATCTAATAAAGTTAATTCCGAACCATATAAATTAAAAAGAATTACTAGCGTCACTGAAGTATATAGAAACAGAAATCGTTATTAGATCATGTTTTGAGGGGAAAGTCTAAATATAAATCGCTGTCTCATAAGTTTAAATACTTTTGAGACAGTTTTTTTATTTTCATGAGGGATTCGTTTCGTGAGACCATTTAGTGAACTTTGCGGATCAAGTTGTGTACTTGCTTAATTAATGGAGAAAGTGATTTGATTTATGCTCAAACAGCCTTATTAACTTCAAAACTGCCTCAGAAATTATTATATTAGCACAAATAATTCTAATTCAGAGACTAATTGCAATTTCTTCTGTTAGATGGCCTACTAAATGAAGATGTATGCTTAAAAACATCTAGTTTTTAAGGCATAATCTTTCTAAACAGAATAGGTATATATGGTGACAAGTCCTCCTTAATTTACATATAAAGTAGAATGAACAAAAGTTTGGAGGCAAGTATAATGAAAATCCGCAAGGCTATTATTCCCGCTGCCGGTCTCGGGACTCGTTTTTTGCCGGCAACGAAAGCGTTGCCAAAGGAAATGTTACCTATAGTTGATAAACCAACTATTCAATATATTGTTGAAGAAGCTGTAGCTTCTGGAATTGAAGAAATCATTATTATTAGTGGTAGAGGTAAGCGAGCGATTGAGGATCATTTTGATAAATCATATGAATTAGAAGAATCATTATCTCGAAAAAATAAGCTAACAGTATTGGAAGAGATGCAGAAAATATCCAATATGGTGAAGATCTTTTATGTGCGTCAAAAGGAACCAAAAGGATTAGGCGATGCAATATTATGTGCTAAGAGTTTTATAGGAAATGAACCGTTTGCTGTTTTGCTAGGGGATGACATCGTTATGTCCACTACACCTTGTCTACAGCAAATTATTAATGTATACGAAAAACATAAAGCACCAGTTATAGCTGTTCAAGGTGTTCCTGATCAAGAAGTGAGTAAATATGGAGTAATTAAACCTAAAGAAAGTACTTATGATACAAATTTATATCAAGTTGATTGTCTTGTAGAAAAACCAAAATTAGAAGATGCTCCTTCCAACTATGCAATTATGGGACGATACATTCTTACTCCAGAGATATTCGATATTTTATCAACACTATCTGTTGGACAAGGGTGTGAATTGCAATTAACTGATGCGATTAATGAATTAAATAAAAATCAGCCTGTCCTAGCATTTAATTTCGAAGGGAAACGATATGATATTGGAAATAAAATTGGGTTCATTATGGCTACGATCGATTTTGCGATCAATAGAGAAGATATAAAAAATGAAGTGATTGCATTTTTAAATGAGGTCATAGCAGAAGACAATCCAAATATGAAGAATCAGGAAGTGGATTAACTTGAAAATTTCTATATTAGGTACGGGCTATGTAGGTTTAACAACAGGAGTCTGTTTAGCAGAGATAGGCCACACAGTTACTTGTATTGATATAAATGAACTTAAAATCAATAATTTAAGTGCCGGTATATCTCCAATATATGAACCAGGAATAGAAGTATTAATAACTAGAAATATAAAGTTAGGAAAATTATTTTTCACAACCTCATACGAAAATGGGTTAGACGATGCTCAAGTTATTGTTGTTGCAGTAGGTACCCCTCAAGGGGAAGATGGAGCAGCAGATTTAACTTATCTTGAAGGTGCAGCAATTGATATCGCAAAAAATGTTAAAAAGGATGTAATTGTTGCTATTAAAAGTACAGTACCAGTTGGAACGAATGAAATCGTGAAGGAAATTATTCAAAAAAATTGTAGCGAAGATATTGTTGTTGACGTCGTTTCAAATCCTGAGTTCCTTAGACAAGGCTCAGCGATTAAAGATACAATGGAAGCAGATCGAATTATTATTGGTAGCAGTAATCAAGAGTCTGCTAGAATTGTTGAAGAAATGTATAAACCATTAAATGTACCAATCTTAATTACTAGTATTCGAAGTGCAGAGATGATTAAATATGCGTCTAATGCATTTTTAGCTAGCAAAATAAGTTATATAAATGAAATTGCAAACCTATGTGAAGCACTCGGTGCAAATGTTGAAGATGTGGCAAAAGGAATGGGGAAAGATAAACGAATCGGTGAAGCATTTTTATATGCAGGGATTGGCTATGGCGGTTCTTGTTTCCCTAAGGATGTTAAAGCATTATTGCACACAGCTCAGTTAAATGGAGTTGAATTTGGATTTTTAAATGAAATTATTTCAATTAATAAATTCCAACACGAATTGCTTGTAAAGAAGGCTATAGAACGATTTGGTGAATTAGAAGGGAAAAAGATCGCATGTTTAGGACTATCATTTAAACCAGATACTGACGATATGCGAGAAGCACCATCTATTAAAATTGTAAATTCTTTAAGAAAATTAGGTGCAGAAGTAATAGCATATGACCCTGTCGCAATTGAAAATGCCAAAAAAATTCTAGGTAGTAATATTACGTACGCTAGCTCAATAAATGAATGTGTAACAGATGCAGATGCAATTTTTATTGTAACCGAGTGGAGAGAGTTTAGAGAACTTGACTTACCAAGCGTATTAAGTAAAATGAAGAATCCAATTATTTTTGACGGAAGAAACTGTATTATGGAAGATCGAATAAGAGATTGCGAGAAAATAGAATATTATCCAGTTGGTAAACCGTCCATCATTAAATAGAATATAAAAACGACTTCTAAAAATTGAAGTCGTTTTTTCACGTTATTCATTTTGTTCATGTAAAGGACGGTAAATCGTTTTTACGAATTTATGTTTTAGGTATGGGAGAATTTTTTTTCTTCGATTTACTAATCTGCCTACAATTGCTTTTTTGTCATCCTTTGAAAGTAACCAATCATCAGGTGTTAATTCCACAATTTCTTCTAATAAGAGGACTGGGAATCTTTGGATGATTTTCAGTTGTTCATTAAATTTTTCTTCACTTTCTATATACTGGGACATGAATTGATGAGTGGAACTTTTCATAATATTTTGAGGCAAAGTTTCTAACTCTGAAACTAACCAACTGTAGGAACCAAATGCTTCAGCATGATCAATAATCCAAAGCTTAAATTTATCTAAGGTTTCTTCATGTAGTAAAATATTTTTTCGAGTACGGTCTCCATTACACAGCCAGTAGTCAAATAAAATGATCCCAGCTAATTGTTCTTTATTTACTATACTTGGAACTGCTCCAACTTGATGACCATTTAAAGTTTCAGGTACATACAAAGACGCGAACTGAAACTTTGAGAGTTGAAGTTCTTCTAGTTCTAATTCTGGTATTTTATTGGAAAATTCTTCAGGAATCGAGACGATTTGAGCGTAAGGAACAGGCAAATCTAAAAATCTAGCAATGCAATAGGCAACCCATTCGTTTGGTAAAGTTTTCTCAAATCCGGAACGAAAATATTTCACAACATAATCTCTACCATCATTAAAGGTAATTAAATGAGCATTTGATTTTCCTTCAAGTTTTTTTATATATGAAACTGGTTCAATCATTTTGGATCACATCGCTATTATTAATTTCACCAATTTTTAAAAGATACTCGCGATAAATATCGGCTACTTTTTGAATCGCAAAATTTTGTTCAACATGCTTTACGGCATTTTCTGAAAGCTTTTGATGAAGTTTTTGATTATCAACTATTTGATAAATCATCTTTACGGCATCTTGTACATCATGTCCCCGAAATAACATACCGGTTTCGCCTTGGAGAACGATTTCCGAAATAGGCATAATATTAGAGGCAACAACAGGAACTCCACATGCCATGGATTCGATAAATGTATTGCCAAAAGACTCGACTTTTGTTGTAGCGATCGTACAACCGCCTGATTGAAGTACTTTTGCGTAGACGTGAGGCATTTGTTGATATGGAATAACCGGAAACCATTTGATCATATCAGTTAGACCTTCATCCTTCCAAGTCAATGCAAAATCTTCTCGTTGGACACTTTGAGCTCCTCCGATTAACCAAATTTCAATATCTGACCGTTCACTTTTAATCCGCTTTGCAATCTCAACTAACATCGGCCAGTTTTTACGTTTATCTACTCTGCCAATCCAACACACTACTTTTTTGTTAGTTGGAAGTATTGGTTGAACATCATATGAAATTTCATCTGTAGCTAATGGATGGAAAAATGTGGTGTCAACACCATTGTAGATTACTTTAATGGGGATATTATCTGTTAAGATGGAGACTAATCTTTTTTGGTAATTCGATGGTACGACAATTGAAACAGGTTCAACTGACCTGAATTTTTTTAAATGTGGCTGAAGTTTAATTAGCTCTGGCGTTCGTGCTTCTACAATAACTGGGCCTTTGTATTTAGCTTTTTGTAACCATTTATATGCTGCTCCTGTATCTACTACAATGATTGCATCATAGGCATTATTTTTAATAATCCCAATGATTTCGTTTTCATCTTTTGTTAAATAGACAGGTGCAATATCTTCCATTATGTGTAATCCACCATGGTCAGTTGTATATAGAAACTCAGTATGAATACCAAACTTTTTAAAGTAAATTGAACGATTCCTCCAGCCAGCATTAACTCCACCAACTGTTAAGAGACGCCATATTATTAAAACTTTCAAATTTTCCCCTCCTTGGATTTAGGGTATACAAATAACTTTTATATCCATTACGAAAACTATTGTATACACATTTATGGCTTTCGACCGGATTCAAATTTTGAATAGTAGTCCTATTTTAGTTAATTCAAATTAAAGTAAATTGTAAGGGCAATTAACTAATTACTACAAATATTTTACGGGCAAGAAGAGAAGGGAATGCAAGAAATTTATGGGACAAATTAGAAAGTTTTTTACTATTTTTTTAAAAACTTTTTCGTAATCATTTACCTCTACTTTTTCTTGCCCCTGCTTTTTGATTATGATAATGTAAATAATAAAGAAGTATTGACTGCAACTTTCTAAAAAAATGAAGTTTAAACTTCGTTGGCGGAAGGATTTAAAAATATGAAACGACCTAGTTTTAAATTGTTAGTAAAAGAGAAGTTTTCACAATTATCTCCGGGGCAAAAAAAAGTAGCTACTTATATGATTGAAAATTTAGAGGAGTGTGCATTTAAAGCAGCTTATCAAATAGGCAGAAAAGCTGATGTGAGTGAGACTACTGTTATTCGACTTTCATATGCACTCGAATTTGAAGGTTTCAGTGATATGCAGTTAAGCGTTCAAAACGAATTTCTACATTTAAATAAAGCAGATTATATGAAAGAAAAAGAAGAAATTAAGGATGTAAGTGGTCATCATACTTATACAAAAATTATCGAAAATGAAGTAAATATTTTAAGAAATTTATTACAACCTTCCAATATTGAGGAAATATCAAAAGCGGTAGAAGCAATAATTAGCTCCGATCAAGTGTTAATTGTAGGACATCGTGTATCTCATATTGCAGCGTATTGGTTTGCAAATACGTTAAGTTCAATTAGAGGTAATGTAATGTATTGTTCTCCAGCGGGAGATTTTTTTGAAAAATTCTGCAATTTGACGGATAAATCAGTTGTCATTGCATTTTCATTCCCAAGATATGCTAAGGAAACATTAACAATTGCCGAATGTACAAAAGAGAATGGAGTTAAGTTAATATCAGTAACTGATCGATTATTGTCACCGATTGGAAGAATTGCAGATATTGTTCTCACGACAGAAGAGAATGTAGAAAGTGGATCAAACTCGGTAGCATCAGTTATTAGCCTATTAAATTTAGTGATTGCTGGTTTATATGAAAAGGATAAAAAGAGAATTCAAATGTATCAACAAAAATTAGAAAAAATCTATTCAACATATGAAGTCTTTATAGAGTAGAAATTAAGCGAGGAGAAATAGCTAATGAATCCACAATCCTTTCTAGACATTAATAAGGAAGAAATAATACAAACTTATCAAGATTTACATAAGTTAGCTGAACCGAGTTGGCATGAAGAACAAACAGCAAATTATTTAAAAGAACGATTAAACGATGCAGGAATCGAAATTAAAACATTTGAAAGTCATTTTGGATTTATTGCTGAAATAAAGGGTGAAGAAGATACAGTTGTTGCTCTAAGAGCAGATATGGATGCGCTAGTTCAAGAGGTTGACGGTGTTGTAATCGCAAACCATTCTTGTGGCCATGATGCTCATAGTACGATGGTTTTATATACAGCGTTGGCCATGGCAGCTAGTAAGATTAAGCCAAAAAATACGATTCGCTTTATCTTTCAGCCAGCAGAAGAAAAAGGTGAAGGTGCACTCCAAATGATGAATGATGGAGCATTAGATCATGTCATTTCATTATTTGGAGTACATTTAAGACCCGAAAGAGAAGTTCCTTTCCAAAAAGCATCTCCAGTCATCATACATGGTTCAGCTGAAACGATTAAAGGTACAATTCAAGGCATTCAAGCACATGCATCTCGACCGCAGGATGGTATTAATGCGATTGAAGTAGCTGCTGAACTTGTATATAAATTAAAACGATTAAACTTAAATACTGACATCCCATACTCGATTAAAATGACTCAAATTCAAACAGAGAATGAAGCATCAAATACGATACCTGAAACCGTAAAGTTCTCCCTTGATGTAAGAGCTCAAACAAATGAGATTATGAATCAATTAAATGCTCGTGCAGTCGAGGTTTTTGAAGAAACGATGGATGAAACAAAAGCTAAGATTTCGTGGGTAATGGAAGAATTTGTTCCAGCGGCGGTTCAAAACGTTCAAGCAATAAAAATGACTGAAACTGCTATTAAAGAAATGATCGGAGTAGACAACCTAGTGCCTGAATGCATTTCAAATGGAGGCGAGGATTTCCATTTCTATACAAATAAATATCCTCAAATTGCAGCGACAATGGTTGGTTTAGGATGTGGTCTAACTCCAGGATTACACCATCCACATATGAATTTTAACTTAGAGGCTCTGCAATATGGAGCAAAAATTTTAACTCAAGCTATCTTATTAGCATCAGAACAATAAGAAATTAGAGGTGAATAGATTGCTAAACGAACTGAATCAATCCGAAGCTACGAATGGTATTACAATACGTGCTCTTCATTTAATAGAAGAAATGGAGCAGGTTCGAACATTAGAATCAAAAATTTGGGGATTTGAGGATTCAATTCCTACTCATCAAACAATTACAGCTGCAAAGAACGGTGGCTTAGTTTTAGGTGCTTATTTTGAAGGAGAAATGATCGGATTTCAATATAGTTTTCCTGGATTCGATGGTCAAACTGTTTATCTTTGTTCTCATATGCTTGGAATCGATCAAGCGTTTCGTAATAAAGGGATCGGAAAATTGCTTAAAATTGCCCAACGAGAAGAAGCGCTGAAACTCGGTTATAAACTAATAACTTGGACATATGACCCTTTAGAAACTGCAAATGGATATTTAAATATTGCAAAATTAGGTGGAGTTTGTCGTACGTATATTGAAAACTGCTATGGTGAGATGGACGATTTGTTAAATAGTGGAATTCCATCTGATCGTTTCCTAGTTGAATGGCATATTTCTAAAAATGAAGATGAAAAAGAAAATTTAAGACAAGTTGAATTGAGTGAAGCACTTGAACATTCTCTGATTGAATGGGAAGAAAATGAAGACGGATTACCTATTCCGAATATAAAAGATTCTTTTGAAGTGAGTGACTTAGCATTTGTTGCTGTTCCAAAGGATTTCCGAACAATAAGAGAATCAAATATTCATATTGCAAATGAATGGCGAATGAAGACTCGAGAGTCCTTTCAAAATTTATTCCGAAATGGTTGGAAAGTAACAGGATTTTATAAGAATTCGGAAACTAATCTGCCAGTCCATTTTTATATACTAAAAAAATAAAAAACGATTATTTATTATAAGGGAGAGTTCGTAAATGAAAATTAAACAAGTAATATTACGCCATATGAAACTGGATTTATTGCATCCATTTACAACAAGCTTTGGAACAGAGTATGACCGCGAGTTTATTCTATTAGAAGCGATAAGTGAAGACGGAATTTCAGGATGGGCTGAATCTGTTGCAATGCTTGATCCTTTATATAATGAAGAAACTGTAAAAACAAACTGGCATATTCTCGAAGATTATTTAATTCCAATCGTCTTAAATAATGAAATTAATCATCCAGATGAACTTTCAGAAAAGCTATTTTCTCATATTCGAGGAAACTATATGGCTAAAGCTGCCATTGAAGGTGCGATTTGGGATCTATATGCTAAGCAAGAAAACATTTCACTTTCTACTGCAATAGGTGGAACTAAAAAGGAAATTGAAGTTGGAGTTAGCATAGGCATTCAAGATTCAATTGATTCTACAATTAAAATCATTGAAAATCGTCTCGAGGAAGGCTACAAACGATTCAAATTAAAAATTAAACCAGGCTGGGATATTGAACTGATCGATAAAGTTAGAAAGGTGTTTCCAAATATCCCTTTAATGGCAGATGCTAATTCAGCTTACACTTTATCGGATATGGATCAGTTAATCGCTTTAGATGACTATAATTTAATGATGATCGAACAACCACTTGCTTACAACGATATTATCGATCATGCAGATTTACAAGCAAAAATGAAAACGCCTATTTGTTTAGATGAAAGTATTCATTCATTAGAAGATGCTAGAAAAGCGATAAAACTAGGAAGCTGTAAAATTATTAATATTAAAATTGGGAGAGTTGGCGGACTAACTCAATCAAGAAAAATACATGATTTATGCATGGAAAATAACATACCATTATGGTGTGGTGGAATGCTCGAATCAGGTATCGGAAGAGCACATAATATTGCAATTACTTCATTACCTAACTTCATTCTACCAGGTGACACAGCTGCTTCCTCACTATATTGGGCTGAAGACATTATAGAACCAGAAGTAACTGTAGAAAATGGAATGATCACTGTACCAAATAAACCAGGCATAGGCTACGAGCCACACATGAAAAATATCGAAAAATATACAATTGCTACTAAAGCATACAAGAAGGCATAATAAAGAAAAAACACAAATTTTTAATAAAATTTGTGTTTTTTTACCCTTTATCTTTGCTCTTTATCCCTATTCCTAATCATTTCTTTAATCCTCTTTACCTGTTCCTCATACTTTTCAATATCCTTTAATTCAGCTTTACCATAGCGTACTGAATTATATGCATTGATTAGTTCGTCTTCATTTGAAATTTGAATACGTTTAAACCATTCATTTAAAGTTTCACCGTTATGGCGACCCATTTTGTGCTTCGATGCATATTTCTGAAGTTGAAAGATTAGTTTTCTTATATGATCAGTAGGGGCATTTGCTTTAAAAAGTCGTCTTTTTATTCTCATAGATTCTGGAATTGTTTCGTATTCAATACCAATATCTTGTTGGAAAGATTGGTTTTCAATACGAATAAATTTAAGCTTTCTAATAACAAACCAAATTGCGATTAAAACAATTATTAGTATGGCTAGCCAAACCCAAGTAGGTACTGATTCTAAAATAAAATGCTGATTTTTTGGATTTTGTGGTATTTGATTTTTAACTGGATGACGGTTAAGTTTAATTTTTTCAACTTTAAAATTTTTGTGATCAGCAAAGTTGAAAATAGGTGACGCTACAAATCCAACTACTTTAAATAATCCATCAAGTACTTTAAAAATACCCCATTTAAATAATGGTACGACTAACGTGAATATACCAGTTAGTATTGCTGCAATTAGTATTGAACCGAACATGCCGCGAGAGTTTTTAATACTTTGTGTAATAACTGCTTGCTGAAAATATCTCCCTAAACTAAAAAGAATTGTAAACATAATAATTAGCCCATATACGAAACTTTTATACTCATAATGGGATGGCCAGGCAAAAAAGAGTACGAATAAACTTGTAAAATAAAAAATTATTTGCAATTTATTTCGTTCTTCATTCCATAATGAAGTGTCTTTAAGAAAAGCCTCAATTCGAAAAAATATAAAGGAAGCGCATAAAATTGATGTAACCGAATTTAAGCCAAGATTGTAGCCAACTACTCCGCAAAAAATGGCAGCAAAATACGAGCTAACACGAGACACTTTAGATTTATTTAAAGAGTAAAATAAAATTAGATTTCCAATAAGAAAAATGCAAATCATAGCCAAAGTAGGCGGTAGTTGATTTTTTGATTCATATAAAAATAGAACGATTAAATATAAATATAGATATTCTAATGAGAAAAAATATGTAGGTAGTAAACGTAAAATCATTTCATTATCCTTTCGACTTAATTCTGCCCAAATGGAACAAGCTTTGGACTTTCTAAATCATCTTGTAGATAATATATATTTTGACCGCGTTTTCGCATTTGCGCGAAGTATCGATCTCCATGCTTACCGAACGGTCCACATAAAATCACAACAGGAGATTTTCGTTGTTGTTTTTCAACGTAATGTAATAATCGATCGATAGGCTGTGTCGTTCTTGCTCCATTAATACGGGCAAGGATTTCAAAAGTTTTACTTAATTGAGATTTTCCTCCACCAATCGGTAAATGATAAACAGGAACTCCACTTTCCATGTTCAAATTTAGAAAGATTTCATACTGAATATTTTTAAGTGTTGCATATTGGACCATATAGGCAATATTACTTGCAATCGATTCAATATTCTCAACGATACTTAGTCTGAAATTTTCATGGTTTGGATTTCTTAAGTTGATGATAAACGTAAATGAATAATCAGCAGTTCGTTCATATATTTTAGTTTGTAGTACTTGCGTCTTGGCACTTGCTTTCCAGTGAATTCGATGAAATGAGTCCGAATATACATAATCTCTAGTTCCAATCGGAGCTAGAAAATCTTCAAAAATACTAGATGGTGTCACAAAATTACCATATGAATTAGTTGACATTATTTGGTCAATTTGAGGTACAGGAATTAAGCTTGGATAAACGATTATTTCTTTTTGTAAAAGTGGTTTATAAGTTAAATGTACATAACCTAAGCCAAAAAAATTTGAAATGGTTAGCTCCAATTCTTTTATTCTCGTAACTCCACGTTTTGTCGCCAAGAGCGGTAAAGAAAGCTGAACAGTCTCATTACCTTTTAATTGAATAGGTATAATTAGTTCTAAATTCGAATCATTACTGATTGTTTTAAACTTTTCACCTTCTAAAATTGGATTTAATTTTATTCGGACTGTAGCGTTTATGATCGGTAACCAATTATTTTGTTTAATTTTGACTGGTAATATAAATTGATCTCCAACGGTAACATGAATTGGTAATCGATCGTTTTCAATCGTAAGGTGATCAGCTATATGATTTAAATAATATCTACTCATTAAACTAAGAATGATTAGAAAAGCACCTAGAAACATTAACAAGTATGAAGACTGATAGAAATTAATAATTAAAAAGATTGCGCCAAAAATAATAAGTACATCAAGGGAGTTCTTTCCATTAATCTCTTTATGCCAAGTCATTTATTGACCAGCTCCAGCTTCTACAGGGACCTCAACTTGTTTTAAAATTGATTCAATAACTTGTATAGCATTGTATTTAAAGGATGCTTCAAGGTTTAATACGATTCTGTGTGAGAGAATATAGGCCGCAACATCTTTTACATCTTGAGGTGTAACAAATGTTCGATTATTAATATAAGCTTTGCCTTGCGACGCTCTCATTAATGCCAATGTACCACGTGGACTAACCCCAAGCTGAACATCTTCATGATTTCGAGTTAGATGTACAATTTTTAAAATATAATCTTCCACTTCATCTGAAATCTTAACAGTCTTCACTTGTTCTTTCATTTCATAAATTTCATCTAATGTTAATACTGTATTTAAGTTCGAAAATGGACTATTTAAACGATATGATTTCATAATGCTTTTTTCTTCTTCAAAAGTAGGATACTTCAAACTGATTTGCATAAAGAAGCGATCCATTTGTGCTTCAGGTAATGGGAATGTACCTTGCTGCGATTCAATTGGATTTTGTGTTGCAATAACGATAAATGGGTTAGGTAGACTAATCGTTTCTCCATCGATTGTTACTTGTCGCTCTTCCATTACCTCTAATAAACTAGCTTGAGTTCTAGGGGTAGCACGGTTTATTTCATCAGCTAATAAGATATTCGTCATAACAGGACCGATTCGAAGTTGAAAATCTTGTTCCTTTGGATGAAAAAATTGAATTCCAGTTACATCACTCGGTAATAAATCTGGAGTAAATTGTATCCGCTTAAACGAACCATTAATCGTTTTTGCAAAGCTTTTAGCTAATTGAGTCTTACCCGTTCCAGGTACACTTTCCAATAAAATATGTCCATTATTTATTAAAGCAATGAAAATCATTTCAACGACATTATCCTTACCGATAATGACGTTGCTTATTTCTTTTTTTAACTGTAATAACTTTTCTGATATACCCATTTTACTCTCCTAACACTTTCGAAATTTAATAGCCTCATAATAATAAGAATTTCGATATTAATTAAAACCGAAAAAGTCATTCATATTGACCATATTATTATTTTAATAGTTCTTTCATACTTAAGTCCAATAATTCTTAATTTTTAAAAAATGTTATCGTAAAGTATTAATAATGATTGATATTTATTAATAAACAATGTAGAATTAAATGCCCATTTGTAAAAAAATGGGAAAGGATTAAATGGATTAGATAATAAATATTAATATGGGACAACTTAAAAATGGACTATTCTTAACCTATCAATAGGCTAAAATCTTTAATCGAGTCCCGAACTTTGGAGAGAAAAATGTGAAAAAATTTATAATCATATCGATAACTTGTATTTTTGCTATATTGACTGCTTGCTCAAAAAATAATCAAGAAAATAATGTAAAAGAAAATAAATCAAAAACAGAACAGGTCAAAAGACCGAATGAAACTGTTGAGAAAAAAGATGAGGTTGTTTCGAAAGTTACTGTTGGTGCTGTCGGTGATATATTAATACATAATGAAGTTTATGAGGATGCTATGCTTCCAAACGGTGTTTACAATTTTAATAAAATGTTTGATGAAGTTAGAAAAACGATGGAACAACCAGATATTTTAGTAGCAAATCAAGAAACAATGATAGGTGGAAAGCAGTTTGGATTATCAACGTATCCAGCATTTAATAGTCCATATGAAGTCGGTGATGCACTAAAAGGTGCTGGAGTTGATTTTGTAACATTAGCAAATAATCATTCACTTGATCGCGGTGAAAAAATAATCCAAAGTGCACTTTCTCATTGGAATGCAATTCACATGCCATATACTGGGGCATTTAAATCGAAGGCGGACCATGACCAAATAAGAGTTTTAGCAAAAAATAATATACGCTTCTCATTTCTTGCTTATACATTTGGTACAAACGGAATCCCTGTTCCTAAAGGCAAAGACTATTTAGTAAATTTAATTGACCTAACCAAAATTAACCGTGATATTGAGAGAGCTAAAAAAATATCTGATGTCGTAGTAGTTGCGATGCATTGGGGTACTGAATATGAAAGAATGCCAAATAATACTCAAAAGGAAATGGCAAAAAAATTAGCAGATATGGGAGTTCAAATTATTATTGGTAATCATCCACATGTACTACAACCACCGGCATGGATAACAGGAAAAACGGGGAATAAATCAATTGTCTTTTACTCGTTAGGAAACTATTTATCAGCTCAAGATGAAATATATGAGTTAATTGGTGGCCTTGCTACAGTAGACGTAGTAAAAACTCAAAAAAACAAAGATGTAAAAATTGAATTAACTAATCCAAGTTTTTTCCCCACTTATAATTATTATCGAGATAATCGAAACTTTAAAATTATGTCTTTAGAAAATATAAATGAAGTAAATTTAAAAAATGGCAAATTGAGATATGAAGAAATAATGAAACATATGCGCACCTATATAAAGGATTTACATAGTATTCCTGAAGTTCAATGAAAATTAAGTAAATCGCAATTAAAATTGGAGAATCGCAAATAAAAAAGGCAAATCGCAATTAAAATCGGAGAATCGCAAATAAAAAGGGCAAATCGCAATTAAAATCGGAGTATCGCAAATAAAAAAGGCAAATCGCAATTAAAATCTGGGAATCGTAAAAAAACAGGGCAATTCACAATTGAAAATGTAAAAACTTAAATAAAGTAGATCAATATTTGATCAAAACAATGTAAAATCAGTCAAAACATACAAAATTACAAAAAAATTGACTGATTACATAAATTTTTTCCTTAAAACTTCACAACCGACGAAACAAAAAAAGCTTGTATTGATCAATATAAGCTTTTTTTTTGTTCATTTATTCATTAAATAAGTATTTTCCCACAAACTACTTAATAGCTGATTTACATGACTTTTTAGCTTTCATTTATATCTTTAAAAATTTTATTAAAAAAACTTTTAAATTTTTGCAGGGATTTTAAAATTGTCTTCGTCTAAAGTTATGGATAGGGAAAAGAGGTGATGCAATGGAGTCGGATGAACAATTAGTAAAAAATATATTAAAGGGAAATCATCAACTATTTAAGGAATTAATTTTAAGATACGAAGCAAAGGTATTTGCAGTAGCATTGAAAGTTTCAACTAATCAAAAGGATGCTGAAGATATTTCACAAGAAGTCTTTCTCCAATTGTATCGTTCTCTTGAAAACTTTAACGGAGAATCAAGTTTGGCAACATGGATTTATCGAATTACAATGAATAAAGCAATTGATTTTAAAAGAAAACAAGTTAAACAACAGGAGCATGAAACGGGTGAGTTACTTTCTACTTTACTAGAAGAGAATATTTTAACACCTGAGGAAGCTTTACTAAAAACGATCGATAAAGAACTTATTCATTCATATTTAATTGAATTGCCACAAGCATATAGCGATGTATTGAAATTGTATTATTTTGAAGAACTGACCTACGCTGAAATAGCTATGAAATTAAATGTAGCCGTTAAAACTGTGGAGTCACGCTTATATCGAGCCAAACGATTAATTAAAGACAAGCATAAAGGAGGGGTCATTTGAAACATTTAACTTCTGATCAATTATTATCGTATCAACAAAATAAGCTTTCAAAAAAAGAATCTCTTATGCTTGAACAGCATTTAAATGAATGTAGCTCATGCGAGGCTGAACTTGAACTTCTTAATGAATTACAAGAGGAATGGATGAATCCACCTGATTATCACTTTTCTGATGACTTCGTGAACGAGATTATGAAGCAAACTGAGTTAATCGAGATTAAGGATCAAGTTAACGAAATGAAATCGAATAATCATAATTCCAAAAAAGTTCGCTTTATCCATTTAGTATTGGCTGCAGCAGCAACATTTTTATTTTTCCAATTTCAATTAGCTGAGCGAATTTCAAATTCAAATCGTCAAGTTGTACAAACAATCGATCAGACATCTTCATTAATTGAAAAAAGTGAAAAAATAACAATATCTATTCCAAAAATATTGAAAGAAAATAAAAAATAATGGAGGTACAAACTTTGAAATCACGTAAAAGATTAGTTTATATATTATCAATTTTACCTGGGCTTGGTCATTTCTATTTAGGATTAATGAGTCGAGGATTGCAGTTTATGCTACTTTTTTTCGGAACAATATTTTTAACAAATTTAATTTCAAGTTTCGGATTTTTTATACCAGTTATTGTATTTTATAGCTATTTTGATGCTCTACAATACCATAGCAAATATCGAGAGGATATCGAATTAATCGATGAGCCAATTTTAAATAATCATTTTAAAGTTAATAAATTTTTAATTGGTTGGGTATTAATCGGTTTCGGTTGCTTATCATTATTAGAAAATGCCTCAGATTATATCTCAAGACACTACAATCTATTTATTGATTATCATCTAGTTCAAAATTTAATAATTAGTTTCGTGTTTGTTGTACTTGGTATTAAATTATTAACTGGAAAGCCGAAGAAAGAAGTATGAGAAACTGGAAAGTTGGCACTATAACTGCTGGAATTATTTTGATTGCAATTGGTGTATTGTGGTTTCTACAAAGTTTTATTTCGATACCATATACGAAGTTTTTAATTAATGCTTGGCCAGTTGCTTGTATTTTATTAGGGATTGAAGTCTTGTTCTTTCATTTAGTAAGAAAAGAAGACACACTCCGTTTTCATGGATTTAGTATTTTTCTACTTGTTTTAGTAATGATCGTTTCAATTGTTTTTAGTATAGGACATTTTTTTATTAAAGAAATTGGATACACGTTTAAATCCAAAAATATGGAAATAAATGATTCACAAACTATTTCTACATCAATTAATGAAGTTATTATTAAAGCAACGGATGGAGAAATAAATGTAAATGGAACTGACTCGAATTCGTTAAAAGTAAACGGTACGATCCGAATACCTGATAATGGTAAAAAAGAAACAGGGAAGTTATCAGATTATTATTCGGTAAAAACACTTGGAAATAAAATGGTTATAGAAATTAATGATGATGACAATAACATATTCCATTTTGGATATAAAAAGGCTGAGTTATCGATTGATTTGCCGAAAAGTATGATGACGAATATTAAAGTAGACGATGGTTCGGTAAATT
This sequence comes from Bacillus sp. AFS002410, assembly GCF_002556365.1. Taxonomy (NCBI): domain Bacteria; kingdom Bacillati; phylum Bacillota; class Bacilli; order Caryophanales; family Bacillaceae; genus Bacillus; species Bacillus sp. AFS002410. The sequence goes on along the minus strand of NZ_NUEU01000033.1, from coordinate 81,384 downwards.
TAACGAATAAGGCTAATGATACAGTAATTAATTCGAATGACGGTCAAATAAATGTTGAAAATGTATCCGGAAACTTAGTTGCAAAAACTAGAAATGGCTCAATTAGCCTAACTAAAGTGAATTTAACAAATGAAAGTGAAATTGCAACACGTGACGGAGAAATTATAGTTAGGAATATATCTGGCTATTTAAATGCAAGCACAAAAGATGGTAGAATTTCGTTTGACCATGCGAATATGGAAGGTAGAAGTGAAATCATTACAAATGATGGCGAAATAACCCTGAATGAGTTTAAAGGTGAAGTTAACGCAAAAACAAACAACGGTTCAGTTAATGTCGACGATGCATTATTATTTGGTAGTAGTAACATTACTTCAGATGACGGTGAACTTCAAATCAACTTGCTAAAAGATAATAGCATTGCAATTAATGCAGAAACAAATGATGGAAACTTTGATGGGAATATAGGCTGGAAAATGAAAAATAAAGATGAAATCCATTCAAATCAAGCGATTGTTGGAAGTGGAGAAAACCATCTTAATTTAAAAACGAAGAATGGATCGATTTACGTTAATAAAGATTAGAAGATTAATATAGTTAAAGTTAAAAGCCCCAAGCATGGAATGGGGCTTTTTTGTTTTAAGTTATTATTTATTTAACGCGTTAATGATTGTTTTTGTATTCCATTCCATCATACCTAGGTAAGTATCACCAGCTTTACCTGGTTTACCTAAGGAGTCTGTAAAAACAGTACCAGCTATTGGTGAGCCTGTTTCCCGTGACACTGTTTCCATACTCCGTGGATCAACACTAGTTTCCACGAAAAGAACTTTTACATTTTTTTCTTTAATTAAATCAACTACATTTTTTATTTGGCTAGGGGTACCTTGACCTTCAGAATTAATTTCCCAAATATAGCCTGATTGTAAATGATAGGCTTCACTAAAATATTTAAATGCGCCTTCACTAGTAATTAGGAAGCGTTTTTCCATCGGAATTTTATTTAATTCTGTTAAAGTATTTGCATGTAGCTTTTCTAATTTTTGAATATACTCATCTGCATTTTTTTGATAATATGCTTTATTTTTTGGATCTTCTTTTATTAATGCATCTCGTATATTTTTAGTGAAAATGATTCCATTTCGAATATCAAGCCAAGCGTGTGGATCTGTTTCACCTTCTAAACCATTTGACTCTAAGTAAATAGGTTTTACATTTTTACTAACCATATAAACAGGAGCGTCCTTGCCCGACTTATTGGAACTTTTTAAAAGCTTTTTAAACCATGAATTACCTTGTTCAAGATTTAACCCATTATAAAATACAACATCTGCATCAGTTGTTTTCATTAAATCTTTTGGAAGGGGATCATATTCATGAGGATTTGCTCCAATTGGAACTAAACTATGAATCTCAACTTTATTGCCTCCTATATTTTTTACTAGATCAAAAAGAATAGAATAAGTTGTAACGACTTTAAGTTTTTTATTTTTCTCGACCTTTTCATTTGAACAAGCTGATAATGCTATTATGAATAGTAACATCAATGGTATAAATTTCTTTAATATCCTCATGTCTATTACCTCCTTTAATTACTTATGAAATGAAATACTTTTTTTATTTTTCTTTGTCTTCATTAATTTCCATAATAGGCCTTGAGAAGGAGAGAAGAAAAATGCCATTGCAAAGAAGAATGCTGCTACAAGTACAATAGTTGCTCCGGATGCCAAATTGTAAGTGAAGCTAAAATATAGTCCGATGACGGATGATACTACTCCTAATGAAGCAGCTAAATAAATCATGATCCAAAGACGATTTGTTAATAAGTAAGCAGTCGCTGCTGGAGTGATCAGCATGGCAACGACAAGAATAATACCTACTGTTTGTAAAGAGGCGACAGTAACTAAAGTTAAAAGAACCATTAAGCCATATTGAATCCATTTTGTAGGTAAACCATAGCTTTGTGCCATCGTTGGGTCGAAGGTTGAAACAAGTAATTCTTTATAAAATAAATAGACAAGGCTAATGACAACGATACCGATACAGGCTGTAATCAACATATCAGAAGAACGGACTGATAATACATTTCCAAATAAAATATGATATAAATCTGCACTGCTTTTCATAAAAGTGACGAGGATGATACCGACTGCAAATACAGATGTAAACATAATTCCTATTGCCATATCATGTTTAATTCGACTATTTTGGCTAACAAATCCAATTCCGATAGCTGTTAATATGCCAGTAACAACCGCACCGATAAAAAAGTTAAATCCTAACATATATGAAATCGCAACCCCTGGCAGAACAGCGTGTGAAATCGCGTCACCTATTAATGCCATTCCTCTTAAAACAATAAAGCAACCAATGACCCCACAAATAATTCCAACAATAATTGATGTAAATAATGCCTTTTGTAAGAAATCATACGTCATTAATGCTTCAAAAAAATTGAGTACACTCATATTAAATTTACCTTATCCCTTTCAACAGAATAGAATGGATGATTTGTATATGCTTTAGATATAATTGTAGGATTTAGAACTTCCTCAACCGATCCATAGTGAATAAGACGTTGATTCAGTAATAATAATTCGTCAAAGTAAGTTTGTGCCTTAGTTAAGTCATGATGTACTACAATGATTGTTTTACCTGCATTACGCAATTCTTTTAAGATTTTGATAATTGTATCTTCACTTGTCATATCAATGCCTACAAAAGGTTCATCCAAAAATAAAATGTCAGTATTTTGTGCTAAAGCTCTTGCTAAAAATACACGCTGTTGCTGGCCACCTGAAAGTTCTCCTATTTGTCTATTTTTAAAAGATTCCATTCCAACTTTTTTTAAACATTCCATTGCAAACAATTTTTCATTTTTTTTAGGCTTTCTAAAAAAGCCAAGATGAGGAAATGTACCTAATAGTACAACATCTAAAACAGTGATTGGAAAATCCCAATCGATATTATTTCTCTGGGGAACATAAGCGACCATTTTTCGATTTGTTCGAATGGCACTTCCGTTAACTTTAATTGATCCTTTATCGTGTGGAATTAATTCAAGAATTGCCTTTATTAAGGTTGATTTTCCAGCTCCATTCGGACCGATGATCCCAACAAGCTTCCCTTGTTCTACTTCAAAAGAAACATCTTGAATGACAGGGTTTCCATGATAGGATACAAAAAGCTCCTTAATTGTAATTGAATGGCTCATAAATACGCCTCCTTTTTACCTTGTCTATAAATTTTGTGTTAGGGCAACTTTTTAATCAAAAAAATATTGATTTAAAGCATTGTATGTAAGTTAACATTAAAAGATGATTAGAAATGTTGCTCTTGTACAACTTTTTTGTGTTTATCAAAATTGTAATTGCTACCATAAAATTTGTAAAGAAAAAATTAGAATCGTTTAATGTAAAGAATGAGGATAGGGAGAAACGTAGCTTTTTAAGCAAAAAAAAACCTTTAAATACAACGCGTATCAAAGGTCTTATCTAGCTATGGTAGGTGAACAGATTTTATATGTGCTAGCTTTAAATAAACATTTTCTCCACTTGCTACACAAAGCTCTAATTGATTATTATCTACTTTGTTTAAACGCCCAATTTTCATTGGATCTGTTCCACCATCGAAAATGACCAACTTTCCAATTTCCTTTTTTATCTGACTTTCAAAAGATCTGTGTAATGGAGTGGTAGAAGGATGAACAGATAAAGTATCATCATTCAAATTATATGGAACAACTTTATGATTATATGGCGTTATCCATTTTAAATGTGATAAAGAGATATACATTGTATGAAATACAGGTGAATAAAAGACTAAATAATCACTTAGTACATTCATAACATATCCATGAAAAGTTATATTACCAGTTACATAGATTTCTGAAAAGATACCTTTAGCATTTTGTAAAATTTTACGATAAGAAATTGTCTCCATTTCTTGAGTAATGGATGGTTCATTAGGGTTCTTTATTTTTTCTTTCAATTCCTCCGTTTGATATACCATATGGATATGCATCCAAGGAATGTAATAATATTTTATGCCATTGAAAAGGACTAAAATATCTTGTCCTAAATCAGTAAGAATACCTTCGAAAATCACATCTCCAGATAGTTTTACTGAAACTTGTTCACCAAGCAATGTTGATACATCACTCACTTTAATCTCCTCCTATAGGTAATTAAAGAACTAAATTAATGAGCAAAAAATAATTGGATCCAATAAAATAATAATATTAATGTAATAATAGTAGTTAATGGGATCACAATTATTGTAACGCTTAAATAATCTTTCCATTTTACTTTAATTTTATTTTCTTTTAATATGTGCATCCAAATTAAAGATGCTAATGTTCCAATCGGTAATAATAGTGAGCCAATATCACTACCGATAATATTTGCAAGATAGATAGCTTTTAGGGTGACTGGATTTAGACCCATCTCAGTTAAACTAATTGTGCCAATCATAAGAGCAGGGTGATTGTTAAATAAATTTGATAATAGACTTACTAATCCACCCATTACTAAAGTAGCATTAAATAGGCCTTGGTTAACGACTGGTTCAAGTTCTTTTACAAGAAAATCTGTTAGACCAGCATTATGAAGCCCAAAAATAATTACATACATTGAGAATGCAAACAAAAGTATTTGCCAAGGGGTCTTTTTTAAGATATCCACTGGGTTTGTTCTTAAATGGTACCATCTCCATACAAGTAAAATGAGTGAGCCGAGTACCGCAACAAATTCAATTGGAATCGAAATAAAGGATGCAACGAAAAGCAAACATCTCATAACAAATACGAAAGTTAATATTTTAAGCATAAACTTTGTTCTTTTTCTTTTCGTTTCTACAGAGATTTTTGTTTTTAAAGGATGAAAATTTTTGATGAAAAATGATTCTTCAATGTCATTTGTTGAAGCAGGTAAAACTTCTGGAAATTTACTCTTTAATACGAAATACATCATGAGTGACATAAAGGATAAGCCGATCATTGTTGGTACAAACATCATTAACGGCTGCATATATAGTGGCATGTGAACGATTTTTAAACCGATTAAATTTACGATATTACTTACGCCTATTGGAGCACTCGAAGCGGTAGCAATTAATGCACCGGATAATAGGTAAGGTATTTGTTGATGTGGTTTTAGGCGGAGATTTTTTAAAAGAATAATTAGAATTGGTGTTGTTATTAGGATACTACCATCATTATTAAATAGCAGTGTCATTAAAAAACATAGTAATTGGATATACCAGTATAGGCGATAACTTGATCCTTTAGCTAATGTTACTAGGCGTGCTGCGGACCAGTGGAAAAATCCAAAGCTTTCTAAAATAACTGCCATAACAATTGTTGCAATAATTGTTATAGAGGCCCCACCAATTTTACTAATGATGTCAAGAAGGTCATGGCGACTGACGATTCCAGTTAGTAGTATTATTACTGCCCCAATAGTAGCAGGCCATGCTTCATGAATTCCTTTTGGTCTCCAGAAAATGACAGCCATTGTCATTATGAAAACAAAAGCAGTCACAATAATTTCAAAGTTCATTCTCATTCACCTTTCTCTAATCGGAAGTATTTTGGTTACCTACTTGTCCGATTAATATACTAATATTCAATTTTATCGATCATGTACTTAGTTAGATAACTATTTTTTTTAGTTTGTATATTTGTCCACATAGTAAAAATACCGTGAAATGACATTGTCCTATAGGTACAGTTGACCTATAAAAAATGGAAATTATATAAAATAAAAAGGCCAGTGGATTCACTGGACTTTGTTATTTAGATATAGTATTATTCGAATCTCTTTCCATTAATATAATAGCTATCTTCTTTATATGTAATAAATGCTATTTCAAACTCTGGAATATTTAATAAATTAACATGTTTTTCGATTGTTGCAGCGAAACGATCTCTTGTATCAACACCCCGTTCAAACCACTTTACTTCAATAAATGGAAAACTATCTACGACTTCACCATCAAAGATTGAGGTAGAATGGATACAATCGATCGTAAAATTGTCGGTTCCACATTCGCAAACATTTGCAAGTTCTTCTATTAATGGCTTGCTAATTTTGCAAATATCATTTGTTGAAATACCTTTAATTAATAATTGCGGCATACTTTTCCCACCTTTTTTCTACAATTATAACCTATTTGATTTCTAATATTAAACGAGATTGAATTTTAACAATTGGATTTAGAAAATAAATCAACATACTAAAAAATATGAAATGGATGAAAACAATGGTGATCTGTCATCGTATGAGGTAAAGGCGGTTGGGCATGGAAAGAAGTAAAAAAATTATTAGTGAATGCAGGACATATAGTATTTAAGGCATGATAATGTTTTACTGCTTTATAAAAAATTACAATAATTGGTATTGATAATCATTTTCATTTATGGTAATCTAGGATTATAAAAGAAGTGTAAGAAAAAGCCATTGTTTTTCTTAGTTCTTCGATTGGATACACATTTTAAAATTAATGTGGAATGCAACCCTAGAACCCCCCCAACCCTATGAAGAGAAGAACATGCTAGGACAGTAGTTTTTCTCTTCACTAAATTAATAACCCTGTTTTTGACGCAGAGAGATCTGCGTTATTTTTTTTGTTCATTTAGAAAGTATCAATTGGCAACGGTGAAGATAAATCGACGTAGATGCCACTTTTAGGGATAAGTGCAACTACGCCTTTGTATTCACCTGACGGATTGCAAATCGGTGAGTTTTCTTTGTCCGAAAATACTGATTATTCCGTAAAAACTGTTCAAAATTATTATACTAATTTAATAATATGGAATTTTGAAATTGTGAACAAAAAAGTTAATCTAAATCTAATATTTGTCTAAAATGTGAACGTTGTGAAAAAGTGAGCATACATATCTATTCCTTGATACATATAGGTTTTTAGGAAAAAGACATATTTGTAAATATGTCTAAATTGTGAACACTTATTTTTTCCTTTCAAAATAGAAATTAATTGTTTGTTTTTTTAATTAAAGTATCTTACTATAACTGTGGACATTGTTTGTCATTTTGGTGACAATTTATAAAAATACTTAACTAAGAAGCAATTCAAAAAACTGTTTTGTACTTTTACTTACTTAAAGGAAGGAAGAGCGAGATGAAAAAATTTCTAATGAGCATGATGATCATGCTGGTTGCATTAGTATTGGGTGCTTGTGACAAGATTGCAGTTCTTAATCCAAAAGGTCCTGTTGCTAAAACGCAAGCAGATACGATTATCTTCTCAATGTTAATGATGTTAGGAGTTTTACTAGTAGTTTACATTCTCTATATAGTTATTCTTTATAAATATCGAGCTAGTAAACTTCCAAAGGATTACGAACCACCTCACGAAGAGGGAAGTAAAACTCTTGAAATTATTTGGACGGTTATACCGATCATAATTGTTGCAGTTTTATCAGTAGTAACTGTTAAAACAACAAATGCAGTAGAAAGTGTTCCAAAAGGTCATGAAACTGATAAACCACTTGTTATTTATGCAAGTTCTTCAAACTGGAAATGGCATTTCTCATATCCAGAACAAGGAATTGAAACAGTTAACTACGTGAACATTCCAACGAATAGAAACGTAGAATTCCGACTATATTCATTTGGTCCGATTACAAGTTTTTGGATTCCTCAATTAGGCGGTCAAAAATACGCAATGAGTGACATGGTAACTAAATTAAACTTTGTTGCTTCAAATGAAGGTTCATTTATGGGTAAAAACAGTAACTTCAATGGTAAAGGCTTTGCTGGAATGGAATTTGAAGTACTGGCAATGAACAATAAAGATTTTGACGGCTGGGTTAAAGACGTTAAAAATACGGCTCCTGCTTTAACAGAAAAAGAGTTTAATAAATTGCTAAAAATTGAGCATTTAGGCAGAAAGACATATTCTTCAACCCACTTAGAATTTAGACCAGCTCCAGAAGGAAAAAATGCAGGTCATGATCATGGTTCTATGGATAATATGGAGGGGATGAAATAATGATGGGTTATAAATGGGATCACTTTTTTGTAACAGGTGAGCCAATGATCTATGGCGCAATGGTGAGTATCGTTATTGTTTCTCTCGCTATTGTTATTGGTTTAACCAAATTTAAAAAATGGGGTTATTTATGGAAAGAATGGTTAACAACAGTTGACCATAAACGTATCGGTGTAATGTATATTCTTTGTGCATTATTAATGCTTTTCCGTGGCGGAGTTGATGCCTTATTAATGAGGGCACAATTAGCAGGACCAGATTTAAAAATATTAGACGCACAACATTATAATGAAATTTTTACAACTCACGGCTTAATTATGATTTTATTCATGGCGATGCCTTTCATTATTGGTTTAATGAATATCGTCATTCCATTACAAATCGGAGCACGTGACGTAGCATTCCCTTATTTAAATGCAGTTAGTTTCTGGTTATTCTTCGCAGGCGCAATGCTTTTAAACTTAAGCTTTGTTATCGGTGGATCACCTGATGCTGGTTGGACAGCTTACTTCCCACTAGCTAGTAAAGCATTCAGTCCAGGTGTTGGAAATAACTATTACGCAATCTCGCTTCAAATTGCTGGTCTGGGTACATTAATGACTGGTATAAACTTTATCGTAACAATTTTAAAAATGCGTGCACCAGGTTTGAAATTAATGAAATTACCAATGTTTACTTGGAGTATCTTAATTACAAACGTTATTATCGTATTCGCATTCCCAGTATTAACAGTAGCTTTAGCATTAATGATGTTTGACCGTGAATTTGGAACACAGTTCTTCACGATGGCACATGGTAATGATATGCTTTGGGCGAACTTATTCTGGATTTGGGGACATCCTGAAGTTTATATTGTTATTCTTCCAGCTTTCGGTATTTATAGTGAGATTATTTCAACATTCTCAAGAAAGAATTTATACGGATATAAGAGCATGGTTGTCAGTATGATCGCAATCTCTGCTTTAAGTTTCGTTGTTTGGGTTCACCATTTCTATACAATGGGTCAAGGTTCTGTTGTAAATGGCTTCTTTAGTATTACAACAATGGCCATAAGTATACCAACCGGTGTAAAAATCTTTAACTGGTTGTTCACATTAAGGAAAGGTAAAATCGAATTTACCGTTCCAATGCTTTATTCATTAGCATTTATTCCGATTTTTACAATCGGTGGTGTTACAGGGGTAATGCTTGCAATGGCAAGTGCTGACTATCAATATCATAATACGATGTTCCTAGTTGCTCACTTCCATTACGTATTAATACCAGGTACAGTATTTGCTGTAATTGCAGGTTTCTACTACTGGTTCCCAAAAGTTTTCGGTTTCAAATTAGATGAAAAAATTGGTAAAATTACGTTCTGGACAATTATTGTAAGTTTTAACGTAACATTCTTCCCATTATTCTTATTAGGATTAAAAGGTATGACTCGTCGTACTTATACGTATAGTGCAGATTCAGGTTTTGGTCCTTTAAACTTGATTGCTTCAATCGGTGCTGTAGGGTTAGCAATCGGATTTATGTTACTTGTTTACAATATTTATTACAGTGTACGTTATGCACCAAGAGAAACTAGTGGTGATCCATGGAATGCAAGAACTTTAGAGTGGGCTACAAGCAGTCCAATTGCTCCTTATAACTTTGCAGTAATTCCGAAAGTAGATTCATTAGATCCATTCTGGAAAGCTAAAAAAGAAGGTAAATCTTTACTTGAGGGTGAGATTACAGATATTCATATGCCAAGTAATAGTGGTATACCATTCATTTTAGGTATGGCATTTATGGCATTTGGTTTCTTCTTGATTTTTGAATGGTGGGTTCCAATGATAGTATTTGCAGTTCCGATTGCACTTTGCTTAATCGCACGTTCATTCCAACGTGATCATGGATTCCATATTCATAAAGAAGAAATTATTGAAACAGAGAAAAAATTACGAGGTGATCATTATGAACAGCAAGCCTCTATATAGTCTAGGTGAAGAAAGTTCTAATAAGATTCTAGGTTTCTGGATCTTTTTAGGAGCTGAGATTGCTTTATTCGGTACATTATTCGCAGTTTATTTCACTTTAGCAAATAACACAGGTACAGCACCTACTCAAAAAGAATTATTTGAGATGAAAGGTGTAATGATTGAAACATTTGCCTTATTAACTAGTAGTTTTACGATCGGTTTAGTTGTTAACACTATTAAATTACATTCAAAAAAAGCTTTTATTAGCTTCCTTATTATTACTTTAGCTTTAGGTGCAGTTTTCTTAGGAGTAGAGATTACAGAATTCTTTACTTATGTACATGAAGGTGCGACGATCCAAAGTAGTGGAGCTTTATCAGCGTTATTCGTATTATTAGGTACTCACGGTGCCCACGTATCATTCGGTATGTTATGGGGTATTGCAATTTTAATTCAAGTATCTCGTGAAGGTATTACTGAAACTACTGCAAACAAAACATTTATTTATTCATTATACTGGCACTTCTTAGACGTAGTATGGATCTTTATCTTTAGTTTTGTTTACGTGAAAGGACTGATTGGATGAGCGCGTTATTCCCTAAGCATCAAGTGGTTGGCTTCATCCAATCACTTGTTCTAACAATCATAGCTTTAAGTGTTTACTATTTACATTTACCTTTTAATGTGTCACTTATTATCTTAATAGTAACGGCATTATTACAAGGTGGTCTTCAATTAATTGTTTTCATGCACATGAACGAAAATGAAAATAAAAATGTATTATATATCAATTTAGGTTACGCAGTATTTATTGCAGTGGCAATAGTATTTGGTACTCTTTGGACATTAGTTTGGGGTATGTAATATGAGAAAAGCTCTTCGGTGATCGAAGAGCTTTTTTATTTTGTTAAGGTAAATTGAAGTAAGAAGAATAATTGTATAAGGAATTTACAAAGCTAAAAATTAGGGTTGATTATAAGCAAGGAAGTTATTCAATTGGTTGTTTTAGAAATAAGCCATTTTAATGTTGATTCAGCTTGCAATATAAGAGAAGGTTTTATAAAATTTTTTGAGCAACTTACTCTTTTTTAAGTAAATTTAGTAATTACTCTAAGGAGCGTTTCTCTGAGAGAAAGGAACACTTCTTTTTTTTGTGTATATGGCAGAATAGTTGAATAAGTTACACATCAAATTCAACGAAAAAAGTCAATTTACCACTAATTACAAATATCGCTATGTTAGATATAATGACCATATTGTATTACTTGAAATCCAGGAGGAATGAAATTGGAAGATCCAATCTTTCTTTACAAAAATAAACCATTTGGAATTATTTTAATGGATGTAATTTTACTAAGTGGTATTTTGGGTTTGATAGCGTGTTTCATAATAGGAATCGTTAAAATGGATTGGCTTTTCATTGTTATGACAATCATATTTGCATTGATGTTTTATTTTTTATTTATTCCTGAACGAAAAAAAATACGAGGGTATGTAGCTGTATATTCGAATAATATCATTGAAAAGAAAAAAACTACAAAAGAAGTAAAATTGAACGATGTTATAGAAGTGAGATATATAAAGAAAGAAGAATATATTGCAAAACAGCCTTGGAATATTGATTATTTACAATTTTATCTCAATAACCATGATGAACCTATTTTAATTCAGCCTTCATTTGGCGGTACGGTTGCACCTTATAATATGAATGATGAAACAAAGGAGATCCTATCATTTATAAGAGGGAAATTTCCAGATATTAAGGTAACTAAGGAAAAATAAAGACTTAACATTGGATATCGCGTTTTTAGCTATTGCATTTCGACCGTTGGATAATAAATGGGGAGTAAACTTATATTAAAGTTTATAAGCTGCTTAATAGCAGTTTTTTTTGTAGTAAATGGCAGGATACTAGAACAAGGAAAACAGGAATAAAGTATAGAATTAATTACTAGAATAGTACAAGCAAATGATTGTAAAATTTCATTCATTGAATGACTATTCTAGTTGAGATTTTATAAAAGTGTTACCTGTTAAGCAAAGTAATTATAAGAGTTAGTGGAGGGTTGAAGAACGAATAGGTTATATTAATCGATAGAGTATGAACAAACTCACTAACCAAAAATCTATTTTACTAATGACATACAATGTTCATAGATTTATCGAAAAATTCATAATAGTAATACTTATTTCTGTTAATATAAGTAATAGTTTAATATAATGATTACATAATCATTATCATATCTTGTTAGTTACGTATATTTACGTATACATAAACTCTTGAGGAGGAAAACAAATATGGAAACTAATGAAACTTCTAACATTGCAAAGTGCCCGTTTAATCACGGTAGCGCTACTACTCCCAAATCATCTGGTACTGCAAATAAAGACTGGTGGCCAAACCAGCTAAACTTGAACATTCTACATCAGAATGACAGAAAATCAAATCCCATGGACGAAGAATTTAATTATGCAGAAGAATTTATGAAGTTAGACTATCAATCTCTTAAGCAAGATCTCCATATTCTTATGACAAACAGTCAAGATTGGTGGCCTGCTGACTATGGACATTATGGTCCGTTCTTTATTCGTATGGCTTGGCACTCTGCTGGCACATATCGTACGGGTGACGGCCGTGGTGGAGGGGGAACTGGTACACAGCGTTTTGCCCCACTTAATAGTTGGCCAGACAACGGAAATCTTGATAAAGCCCGTCGACTTCTATGGCCGATTAAGCAAAAATATGGCAACAAAATCTCTTGGGCAGATTTATTTATTCTAACAGGAAATGTTGCTATTGAATCAATGGGTGGAAAAACATTTGGATTTGGTGGAGGACGTGCAGACGTTTGGCATCCAGAAGAAGATATATACTGGGGTAATGAAACAGAGTGGCTAGGAGATAAGCGATACAAGGGTGATCGTGAGCTTGAGAATCCACTTGCTGCTGTTCAGATGGGACTTATTTACGTTAACCCTGAAGGTCCAAATGGTAACCCAGATCCGGTTGCAAGTGGTCGTGATATACGCGAAACCTTTGCACGTATGGGAATGAATGATGAAGAAACAGTTGCATTAATCGCTGGGGGGCATACTTTTGGAAAAGCTCACGGTGCTGGAGATGCTGCTCATGTTGGACGAGAACCAGAAGCTGCTCCTGTTGAAGCTCAGGGCTTAGGCTGGCTAAGTACTCATGGCTCTGGAAAAGGTCGAGACACGATCACTAGTGGAATTGAAGGTGCTTGGACTGCAAATCCAACAAAGTGGGATAATGGTTATTTTGAACTATTGTTTGGATATCAATGGTGGCTTACTAAGAGTCCTGCAGGTGCGTATCAATGGCTTGCTGTAAATCCTCATGAGAAGGATCTTGCACCAGACGCTGAAGATCAATCTGTTCGTGTTCCTACAATGATGACTACAGCCGATATGGCATTACGATATGATCCAGAATATGAAAAAATTTCTCGTCGTTTCTATGAGAATCCAGAAGAATTTGCTGATGTATTTGCTCGTGCATGGTTTAAACTAACTCATAGAGACATGGGGCCACGTTCAAGATATTTAGGTCCTGAAGTTCCAGAAGAGGTGTTAATTTGGCAAGATCCTATACCTGCTTTAGAAAATGAAATAACTGATGCAGACGTTGAAAAGATTAAATTAATGATATTAGACTCAGGACTTACAATTAATGAGCTAGTAAAAACTGCTTGGGCTTCAGCAAGTACTTTCCGTGGTTCAGATATGCGCGGAGGTGCTAATGGAGCACGAATCAGACTTGCCCCACAGAAGGATTGGGAAGTAAATCAACCTGAACAAATTACAAAAGTACTAAATGTACTTACAAATATTCAAAATCATCTAGAAAAGAATGTTAGCTTGGCGGACTTGATTGTACTTGGTGGTAGTGCCGCTATAGAAAAAGCTGCACAGGATGCAGGCTTTGATGTATTAGTTCCATTTTCTCCAGGACGTGGCGATGCATCGCAAGAACAAACAGATATCGAAAGTTTTGCAGTGCTTGAGCCGATTGCTGATGGATTTATTAACTATCAAAAGAAACAGTATAATGTAAGTTCAGCAGAGCTACTAGTTGATAAGGCACAGCTACTAGGTCTTACTGCACCAGAAATGACTGCACTAATTGGCGGTATGCGTGTCCTAGATACTAACTATAATGGTACAAAACATGGAGTTTTCACTGATCGAGTTGGCACGCTAACTAATGACTTCTTTGTAAACTTGCTGGACATGGGAGTAGCGTGGGTGCCTGTAGACGGAGACGTATTTGAAGGACACGATCGTAAGTCAGGTGAAATAACACGTACTGCCACTAGCGTTGACCTAGTGTTCGGCTCAAATTCGGTTCTACGTGCCATTGCAGAAGTGTATGCCCAAGATGATAACAAAGAGAAGTTTGTACGTGACTTTATCGCTTCCTGGGTTAAGGTCATGAATGCAGATCGTTTCGATCTTGTTCGAGGAAGTACACTCTAAAATAACTATGAAAAAAATAAAAATCCTCCTGATATTTTAGGGAGGATTTTTCGATTTCTTTTACTAGTTTAAAATCAGTCGAATTTTGATTAATGCAATAAAAAAGGATTTTATTGTTAGTTAAAAGAATTATTAAAAGGCTGCCTATTTGACAGCCTTTTAAAATTCAAAAACCAGGTTTACTTTATAATGAGCTAATTTATTCAATATTGGCTCACTATGGCCGAAGAGTAGAGTCATTTCTTTTTGCAAAAATATCGTTAAACTGTCTTTTTACGATCATTTGGCAGCATAAATGCTACTAAGCCAAGTAATGGTAAGAAACTACATAAGTTCATAACGAATTTAAGGCTAGTAGCATCGGCAATTACACCTAATAATACAGCTCCTAAAGCACCCATTCCGAATGCTAACCCAACGATTAATCCACTAACTAAACCGACCTTACCAGGTACTAGCTCTTGAGCATAAACGACTATTACACTAAAGGAGCTTGAACTGATGATCCCAATTAAAAATAAAATTGGGATCACTGCTAATAAAGATATGTGAGGAAGCAATAGGGCTAGAGGAAATGTTCCAACTAATGAAAATAAAATCATATTACGTTTTCCAATTTTGTCAGCTAAACTTCCCCCAATAAATGTTCCGATTACACCTGCGATCATAAAGATAAATAAATATAATTGTGTACTTTTAATTGATAATCCATAGCTTTTAATTAAATAAAATTGATAATAGTTGCCTATGCCCGCTGAATACCATGAGCGTGCAAAAGTAATAAAAATTAACAAAATAATAGCAAATTTTACGGCCGATGTTATTTTGATACTTTCAGTTGAAGATTGACCTTTATTTTTTAATTTAAACGGGTTTTCTTTTAATTTATTTCGATACCATGTGGATACATAAATTAACACACAAATACCAATAGCAGCTAGAATAGTAAACCAAGCTGCGCCTTTTTGTCCTAGCGGTACAAATATTAATGCCGTAAATACTGGAGCCAGTGAGTTTCCTGTATTTCCTCCAACTTGATAGATTGCTTGAGATAACCCTCGTTTTGAGCCAGATGCTAAAAACGCTACTTTAGATCCCTCAGGATGGAAGATGGCTGATCCGATACCGATTAATAGAACAGATAATAAAACCATCATTAAATTTGGTGCAAAAGCTAAACAAAGCATACCTAGTAAACTGGATGACATTCCAATTGGAAGGAGAAATGGTGATGGCTTTCGATCTGAAAAAATTCCAAATACAGGTTGCATAACAGAGGAAGTCATATTTAGCGCAAAGGCTATGAATCCAATTTCAGTGTAAGTTAAATTCATCGTCTTTTCTAAAATTGGAAATATGGCAGGTACAACTGCTTGCATCGAGTCATTTAATAAATGACCTAAACTAATAGCAAATAGAATTTGATACATGGTTGATTGATTAATAACCTTTGTATTAACTGCTGGTTGCATAATATCCCCCTTTCTTATTGACTTATCTATCATAAACTAATCTTCAAAAAATTTACACAATTTTGATTCATAGTCTTTTCATTAAACTTTAACCTCTATTATAATAGAGGAAATACATTGAAATGCTTTTCCCGTTAAAGTTAAATAAATAAAATTAGAACATTTAAGGGGAGTTGAAATTGGACAACTATTCTGCAGAGTTAATGAAGTTTTTTAAAGAGCATCAAAACAATGAAAATCGACCTGCAATGGAAGCATATATGAAAAACAAATTTACTTTTTTAGGAATTAGAGCACCAGAACGAAATTCCTTATTGAGGCAATATCGAGAGAGTTATGGTGAGCCGCCAAGTTTAAACTCAATCATAAATATTTGGGGCTTTGAAGAAAGAGAGTTTCAATACATTGCATTAACATTTTTAGACCGCCAATATAAAAAAGCTGAAATTGAACGGATCACATTATATGAACAACTAGTAGTAGAAAAATCTTGGTGGGATACCGTTGATACAATAGCAGGACGGTTGATTAGTTATCATTTTTTAAAATATCCTGAATTGATTGATGAGTACTCAAATAAGTGGATTACTTCTAATAATATGTGGTTAAACAGAGTAGCATTATTATTTCAAATGAAGTTTAAAGAGAAAACTGATCAAGAACGTCTTTTTAAATACTGCAGACTATTATCAGAAAGCAAAGAATTTTTTATTCAAAAAGCGATTGGCTGGGCATTGAGAGAATTCTCATATGTTAATCCTAAAGCCGTTGAATCATTTATAGTAGAGACAAAGTTATCACCTTTAAGCAAAAGGGAGGGGCTAAAAAAAATAGAGAAATCTAGGTAGTAGGAATGTGTCGATTTTCCGGGAAATAACCGATATTTTTTAAAAACAATTCCAACTTTATGTATAGTTGAGACATTAATTTGAAAAGGTTATAATAGGGACATTATTGATTTTTAAAGTGCCATTTTACACTAGAAAATAGTATGGTGAATTGAAAAAATTAAATGAAAAAGTATAAAGGAGATTTAATTTTTTATATGAAATCTACTTTTAATAATATGATAAAATTATGTCTTTGTATTAGCTTAATTAGTGGTTTTTTTATGCAGAAAACTGTACATGCAGATGAACTAAATCTATTTAGTGATAAGGCTATTTCAATATTAGCTGATAATGGAGAAGTTATATATAGTAAGAACAGCAATAAAGTCGATTTCCCAGCTAGTACTACTAAAATAATGACTGCTATGGTCATGATGGATCATTTAAATGAAAATGATAAAATTAAGATGACAAAAAGAAGCATTCAAGAAGAAAAAAGCAATTCTCAAATACTTTTTTCTACAGGCGAAGTGTTAGATCGGAATACGGCATTAACAACGATGATGATTTTGAGCGCAAATGATTTAGCATATGCAATCGGTGAACGAGTTGGCGGGAGTATGGATAATTTTGTAAAAATGATGAATGAAAAAGCTAAAAAGATTGGCGCTTATCATACAAATTTTATGAATCCAAATGGACTGCCCAATACAAACCATTATACGACTGCACATGATTTAGCCCTAATCACAAAGGAAGCTTTAAAATACCCGTTAATTATAAAAGCAATGGGTACAAAAGATGCTCATATTAATACATCTAAACAAAAGAATGTGTATATTTTTAATCGCGGAAAAATGTTTGAAAATCCATATTTTTATGCAGGTAAAACCGGATATACAGATTCTGCTCGAAACACTTTAATTGAAATTGACAAAAAAGACGGTCAAATGATTATTAATATTTTATTGCGCTCTTCGAAACCGCAATATTTACAGGATATTAAATTAATGGATTCATACGCGTTTTCAAGGATTCATAAAAAAACGTTAATTAAGAAAGCAGATTGGCAGAAAAAAGTAACATTAAGTAAAAACTTAATTCAAACGAAAATTTCGAAAGATTTGGCTTTTTTAACTGCTCTTGGGACAAATACAAACTATGATATTAAATTAAAGCCCTCATCAACAATTGGCGAGAAATACAAGGAAAATGGAATTTCTAAAAACCAAAAACTAGGAGAGGTTGAAGTTTGGGCTAATAACGAAAAAGTTTTAAGTACAGATTTATTAGCTGCTAAATCATATAATCGACCTACATTACTTTCATTAAATACATTTTTAATCGCTGGTTCGATTATTTTGCTACTTGTTGTAATTTTTTATATAACAAGACCAAAAAGGAAAAGAGAATATATGTAAAAACTAAAGAAGGTTAGACATATAATTGGGTTTGGCCTTCTACACAAAAAAGACGAACTGTAGTTACGAGTTCGCCTTTTTTATTATTAGATTAAGATTAATTTTAAAATTTGATAGAAGATAGCTGAAACAACTGCTGAAATTGGGATTGTAATAACCCAAGTGATGATCATACGTTTAGCAGTACCCCAGTTTACATCTTTAACACGTTGAGCAGAACCAACACCCATAATAGAAGATGAAATTACGTGTGTTGTACTAACTGGTAAATGTAAAGCAGTAAATGTGAAAATAATTGCGGCCGAAGATAAGTCGGCTGCTGCACCGTTAATCGGGCGTATTTTCATGATTTTTCCACCAACAGTTTTAATGATTTTCCAGCCACCAACTGATGTACCAATTGCCATTGCTGTTGCACAACCAATACGAACCCATAATGGAACGTCAGCACCTGGTCCTTCAATTTTAGCAGCAATTAAAGCAATCATGATAATCCCCATTGCTTTTTGTGCATCATTTGTACCGTGAGTAAATGATTGTAATGAAGCAGTAAGTATTTGTACAAATCTAAAACCTTTATTTGTTTTAGAAAGGTTAGAACGTCGGAAAATCGTTGCTAAAATTGTCATAACGATAAATCCAAGCGTAATTGCAATGACAGGGGAAATTAATAATGCTTCAATAATTTTAACAAAACCATCTGCTTGTAAAACATGAAATCCTTTTGCTGAAATCGCAGCACCAGCTATTGCACCGATGATTGCATGTGAAGAACTACTTGGAATACCAAAAAACCAAGTTACTAAGTTCCAAACAATCCCACCTAACAAGGCAGCAATAACGACAACAAGTCCATTTGCACCTTGAATTGAAATTGGATCAACAATACCAGTAGTAATTGTTTTAGCTACTCCTGTAAATGTAATTGCACCAATGAAGTTCATTATAGCTGCAACTAAAATTGCAGTACGAGGCTTCAAAGCTTTTGTCGAAACAGACGTTGCAATAGCATTTGCTGTATCATGAAATCCATTAATAAAATCAAATAAAAATGCAAAAATCACGATTAATATCGTAAGTAAAAATAAATGTTCCATTTTATAACTCCTTACGCATTTCGCATGATAATTTGCTCAAGAGTGTTTGCAACATCCTGTGCACTATCAGCTACAGATTCTAAACCTTCGTAGATTTCTTTGTACTGTATAATTTTGATAGGATCTTTTTCATTCATAAATAATTGTTTAATTGAAGAACGTAATAATTCATCACATTGAGATTCGTAATCTTTAATTTTTATTGCATGGACACGGATTTCAAGTAATTTCTTATTTGAAAGTAATTTAACCGAAAGTAAAATTTCTTCCACAGCTTTTTGTAGAATATCAACGAATTTGACCATATACTCATCAGCTGATGTAATTGAATACATTTCAAAACGTGCAGAACAATGTTCAAATCCATCTAATACATCGTCCATTTTCATAGCAAGTTGTAAAATATCTTCGCGCTCAATTGGAGTAATGAAAGTTTTGTTTAATTCAACGATTAGAGAGTGAATGAACTTATCACCTTTTGTTTCATAATCTTTCATTTCTTCTTGAAACTTCTTTAAGTCACTTGCATTCTTTATTTTAAAATCAACGTAATACTTTGATGCAACGTCCAAGTTCTCAGCGATCCCTAAAAGCTTTTCAAAGAATACATCTTTTTTTGGTCCAAAAAACATTATGATTCCTCCAACTAAAACATATAATTTATTATCACCTTCACCACTAATCAAAATTTTATTATGTCAGAAACTATGTAAAAATGTCGAAAAAAGTAAAGGCCACGTTAATAATAATAATTGGTTTTTAAAATTAATCAATTAAAAACGTTTAATTAATTTACAAATTTACAATATCTTTACAATTCCTTAACAAAGTTAATAATTCGATTCTTTCATTCGTTTATATTGATATTAGTATTCACAGAAATATTGACTTTATGTGAGTTTTTAATTTAGCATGAGATTATATGTTTAAACGAATCAACTTTAAAAGGATGTGATGATTTTGGAAAGTACATATAGAGCATCTGAAATTACACAATTAGTAAATAAACAAAAAGCATATTTTCAAACTGGAATAACGAAAACGCCTAAATACCGTATTACCCAATTAAAGAAACTATATAAATCAATCGTCGAAAATGAAGAAGAAATAAAGCAGGCATTAAAACAAGACTTAAATAAATCTGATTTTGAAGCTTATATGACTGAAATCGGATTTACATTAAAAGAAATATCAGAAGCAATTAAAAAAATTGAAAAATGGATGAAACCTAAAAAAGTTAAAACTCCAATCACTCATTTTGGAACAAAAGGGTATATTTACAGAGAACCATATGGAGTAACGTTAATAATTTCACCTTGGAATTATCCGTTTCAGTTAGCAATGGCTCCTTTAATTGGGGCAATAATCGGAGGAAATACAGCAGTCATTAAACCGTCAGAATTAACTCCTAATACATCAAAAATAATTCGAAAAATAATTAAAGAGTTATTTGATGAAGACTATATTACGGTAGTTGAAGGTGGAATCGCGGAAAGTACTTTATTATTACAACAAAAGTTTGATTTAATCTTTTTTACAGGCAGTGTTCAGGTCGGAAAAATTGTTATGGAAGCAGCAAGTAAAAATTTAACGCCATTAATACTCGAATTAGGTGGTAAAAGTCCAACAATTGTTCATAGCGATGCAAATATTCAAATTGCAGCTAAAAGGATTGTATGGGGTAAATTTACGAATGCAGGACAGACATGCATTGCTCCTGATTATATATATGTACATGATTCAGTAAAACAAGAATTTATAAATGCACTAAAGAATGAAATTGTTCATTTTTATAATGATAAGCCTTTGTTAAATAATGATTATTCAAAAATAATCAGTGATCGCCATTTTAACCGATTGGTTGATTTTTTGAAAAATGGTCAAGTCGTACATGGTGGAGACTATGATTTGCTAACTCATAAAATTGAGCCTACCTTGATCACTGATATAAATTGGGATTCGCCAATCATGTCTGAAGAAATATTTGGCCCCATTTTACCAATTCTTTCCTATTTTAGTGTTGATGAAGTTTTGAATGAAATTAATCAGCATCCTAAGCCATTAGCACTATATGTATTTACAGAAGATAAAGAATTAGCGAAAAAAGTAATTGAAAAAGTTCCATTTGGTGGTGGATGTGTAAACGATACACTTTATCATATGGCAAATCCAAATTTACCTTTTGGAGGAGTTGGAGAAAGTGGAACCGGGAATTATCACGGTGAATACAGTTTTTCTGCTTTTACTCATGATAAAAGTGTTCTACTACAAACTACAAAAATTGACTTGAAAATTAGATATCATACAACAAAAAACGCTTTACGGTTCATACGTAAATTGTTAAAATAAAGGTTAATGATTAGTTTCTAAGCTCCTTGACAAAAGGGGCTTTTTATATGTTGAAAATAATTTATTCTTTTTTACATAATAATAAAATATTAATATAGATGGGACGCGAAAATGAAAAATATAATTGAAATTGAACAAGTCGAGAAAAGTTTTAGTGAAAATAGTGTTATATCCCCACTTTCATTAGAAATTTATTCGGGAGAGTTTTTAACAATCTTAGGTCCTAGTGGTTGTGGGAAAACTACACTTTTAAGAATGATTGCTGGTTTTGAAGAACCAACATCAGGTTTGATCAAGTTAAACGGTGACACAATTAATAATTTGCCTCCATATAAAAGAGATATGAATTTAGTGTTCCAACATTATGCATTATTTCCACATATGAACGTTGAACGAAATATTCAATTTGGCTTAAAAATGAAAGGTGTTTCGTTAGAGGAACAAAAAGTTCGAGCTAATGAAGCAATGAAACTAACTCAATTAACCGAATTTAGAAATCGTAAGCCTAGCCAACTTTCTGGTGGTCAGCAGCAAAGGGTTGCAATTGCTCGTGCAATAGTGAACAATCCAAAAGTATTATTATTGGATGAACCATTAGGTGCACTAGATTTTAAATTACGCAAAGATTTACAAAGAGAACTTAAAAATCTTCAACGTGAATTAGGAATTACTTTTATATATGTTACTCATGATCAAGAAGAAGCGATGAGTATGAGTGATCGAATCGTCGTAATGAATCATGGGAAAATCGAACAAATTGGAACACCGAAAGAGATTTATCAAAAACCTGCAAGTAAATTTGTTGCGACATTTATAGGTGAAAATAACTTCTTTAAAAAAGGCGATAAAGAGATTGCAGTTAGACCTGAAAATATTAAAGTTTCGCCTGCTACTGATGAATTTACCGAATACTTAGGTACGATTAAAGATGTTGAGTTTGTTGGAACATTAAATAAAGTTTTTATTGATTTACATAAACAAGAACAAACAATTGTTGTTTATCAAATGCCAGACCAAACATCTCTTTCGAGAAACGACAAAGTTGAAATTAGTTGGAAGTCGGAAGATGAGGTGATTATGTATTGAGAAATGGTAAATACATAATTGCACCTACGATTATATGGTTATTAGTCTTTTTCCTAGTACCATTACTTTTAATATTTGGATTTGCATTTATGAAAAACGGTTTGTATGGAGAAATTGAAAAAACATTTACTTTAGAAAACATTATTAAAGTTTTTGATCCACTTTATTTGGAAGTTTTATGGACTACATTTTGGATCGCTTTAGTTACTACAATAATTACACTACTTGTTGGTTATCCTTATGCATATACTGCTACTGTTGTAAATGCAAAATGGCAAAGGATGTTACTTTTATTAATCACGATTCCATTCTGGATTAATTTCTTAGTTAGATCGTATGCTTTAATTGTCATCCTTCGTTCAAAAGGAATCATTAATACTTTGTTAATCCATCTAGGAATTATAAAAGAGCCGTTACAACTACTATATAATACTCCATCTGTCATAATGGGAATGGTCTATACATTATTACCATTTATGGTATTACCAATCTTTGTCGCTATTGAACAGTTAGATAAACGTAAATTAGATGCGGCTAATGATTTAGGAGCGACTCCTTTCCAGACATTTTTATATGTTACACTTCCATTGACTATGAATGGAATTTTTGCAGGCAGTATTTTAGTATTTGTTGCATCATTTGGTATGTTTGTCGTATCAGATGTAATGGGTGGTTCGAAAGTTGCATTAATAGGTAATGTTATTCAAAACCAATTCTTAGCAGCAAGAAACTGGCCATTTGGGTCTGCACTTTCAATTTTCTTAGTTTTAACTTCAATTGGTTTAATTGGACTTTACTATTTAGCGACTAAAAATATTGGTGCTCAAAGAAGTAGAGGTGAGAAATAAATGAAAAAACCGATACTTATTGGATTTTCGACAATTGTATTGATCTGTTTATATTTACCTATTTTGATTTTAATACTATTTTCGTTTAATAAATCAAAGATTAATGCTCAGTGGTCTGGATTTACATTTGACTGGTATTTAAATCTATTTAAGAATCCACAAGTTGTTGATGCTTTAATGAATAGTTTAACGATCGCAATTATAACGACAATCCTTTCTACAATTCTAGGTACGATTTGTGCTTTAGCATTACATAAGCATAAATATAAATTTTCGAGTTTTATTAGTGGACTAGTTTACTTACCAATCGTAGTTCCTGATATTTTAATGGGACTTTCTTTACTAATCCTTTTTACAAATTTCCATATCGAATTAGGTAGTATCACAATTATTATTGCACATGTCACTTTTTGTATTTCATATGTAATTATTCTTTTAGCAGCTAGACTTTCAGGTATGTCTTCTGATTTAGAGGATGCTGCAAGTGACCTAGGTGCAACACCATGGCAAACATTTAGATTTGTTACATTACCGGCACTTATGCCAGGAATAATTGCATCTGCACTTTTATGTTTTACATTAAGTATTGATGATTTTGTTATTAGCTTTTTTGTTTCAGGACCAAGTTCAACTACACTACCAATTTATATATATGGAATGGTTAAAAAAGGTGTAACACCTGAAATAAATGCAATTTCAACCATTTTAATCGTTACAATTATATTCCTAATGGTTGTTTCTGAAGTTTATCGTACAAAAGGAATCAATAATAAAACAGAGAAAAAATCCTATATAGTTTAAGATTAAAGGAGGTAGTCAGTAGGCATTATGAGTAAATTTAAAAAAGTTGCTTCACTAATGGTATCTTTAGGTTTAGTAAGTTTGCTATTATCTGCCTGTTCGGCAGGAAAAAAAGAATTAAATATTTATAGCTGGGCAGATAATTTTGACGAAAAGGTTTTGGAATCATTTGAAAAGAAATATGATGTTAAAATTAATTATCAAGTGTTTGCTAGTAATGAAGAGCTATATGCAAAATTAAAAGCTGGTGGTTCAGATTATGATGTAATTCAGCCTTCAGACTATATGGTTAAACTGATGATCCATCAGAAAATGTTAGCTAAGTTGGATAAAAATAAAATGCCAAACTTAGAAAATATTTCTCCGGAATATACGAATCAAGAGTTTGACCCAAAAGGTGAGTATTCAGTTGTTTATACTGGAGGACTAACAGGGATTGCTTACAATCCAAAATATGTGAAAGAAAACATCGATAGCTGGGATGATCTTTGGAACCCTAAATACAAGGGGCATGTTACTTTATTAGATGATAATAGAGAAGTATTTGGAATGGGATTAATTAAAAATGGTTTTTCAAATAGTTCCACAAATAAAGATGAACTTCAAACTGCCTATAATAATTTAAAAACTTTAACACCTAATTTATTAGCTTTTGACACAGATACAGTAAAGCAAAAGTTTATTACAGAAGATGCATGGATTGGCCAAGTATGGTCAGGTGATGCAGCTTATATTCAAAAAGAACTTAAAGATGTAAAGTGGGTTGTACCAAAAGAAGGCTCATCAAGATGGGCAGATACATTGGCAATCCCTAAAGATGCAAAACAAAAGGATTTAGCAGAAAAATTTATTAATTATATGTATGATCCAAAAGTAAGTGCAAAAAATTATGAATCAATCGGATATGCAGATCCAAATAGTAAATCAGGACCTTATCATTCTGAAGAATATAAACAAAATCCTTATATAAATGTTACAAAACAAGAAACAGATGCAACTAGTTGGATTAAAGATGTTGGAAAACAAACAGAATTATATGATAAGTATTGGACTGAATTGAAAACGGGTAAATAATATTCACTTTCCTGTAAAAAGTTAGACTTATATCAAACAAAAAAGGTTATCTCATTTGAGATAGCCTTTTTAGTTTGAAGTTAATTTGTTTAATAATAGATGGAATTGATCTCTTTCATCTTTTGATAGCTTTTCGAATAATGTAAGCCAAAGCTCTTGTCGAATGTTGAACATGTCTTCAATAATTTGTTTTCCTTCATCTGTGAGTTCCAGCCAAGTCACTCTGCGATCTCGGATATCTCTTTTACGAGTAATTAGATGATTACTTACCAATTTATTTACAGCGGTTGTTATTGAACCTGAAGAAAGACCCATTTGTTTTCCAAGGTCTGAAGCGGAAAGTTTTTGATTTTTATATATTAAATACAATAGTAAGTATTTTGGTGGAGTTAAGGGGTTTTTAGCTTCCTCATCTGTTTTTTGCCAGTTTTTTCGAACTCGAATCATTAAGCTAGTTAAATCATAAATCAAAAGTTTATCGTTTTCAGCTAACAAGGCAATATCCACCTCCTAAATTATGATAAAAAGATAATATTAATGTGGCTATTGTATGTATAATTTATCAATTTTCTTAAGTATTATCAAGAATACTTGATTAATCGTTGGTATTTTTAATTTTGTCAAGTTTTGGTTGTATAGTTTCTATAGTGTTTTGTAAATAGTATGATAAAAGACAACATTGGTAGGGGTGAAGTACAATGTTTAAGTATTTTAAGTTTAAAATAAATGATACTGTTCAATTTGTAAAGAACGATGGCCATTTCTATCGAGTTATTGGATACAGGATCGAAAAAAGTATTTATTTAAATGATGAGTACAGTAGCATTATTTACGAACTCTTACGAGAATTTGATGGTCTACAAGTTGACGCCGAAGAAGAAGAATTAGTAAGTGTATCAAACTTTGATGAGTTTTACGGTTCAATGTTTGAGAAATTAGGTACATTTACAATTAAGTTTGCTAAAAAACAAGAGGAAGTAAATAAGACAAGCATTGAAGAAGGCTCATCTGTGGACGATCTATTAGATAAATATAATGACTACCGAAGACTGGCAATTCTTTTTAAAGATTGTCTTTATGATTTAGCTGCTGAAAATGTTTTAAATGAACTCGTTGACTACTCAGAATCAAAAAAAGATTACACGCATTAAGCGTGTAATCTTTTTTCATTCGTTTTAATTGCAACGGATTTATTTTGTACTTTACCTTCATATACTAATTCAGTTACTTTTGCACAAATAGCGACTGAGAGTATTGTATAACCTACTTCATTCCATGAAAGATAACTAAGTGAACAAAGTAGAATCACAGCATCAAATATAAAATATACTTTACCTATTGAAATTTTTGATTTTTTACTCATTATGATTGTTATTAAGTCATCTCCACCAGTTGCTCCACCACTTCTAAGAATTAACCCTAATCCAAGTCCAGCGAAAATTCCACCTAATATAGCGGGAATCCATAAATGATTTCCAAAATGAAATGTAAAATGTGATGTTTTTTCTATTATAGAATAAAACACCGAAAATGAAATTGCGCCGAGTGTCGTATTAATTAATAATTTTTTACCTAAATACAATCCTGCCAATAAGATAATCGGAATATCGAGAATTAATGTTGTAATTGAAGGGGATATATTAAACGAATTTTTGACTAATAAAGCAATGCCAATAAATCCACCCTCAGCAAGATTGTTTTGATAATGAAAATGGTAAAGTGTAGTGGCTAAAATAAATGAACCAAATAAAATCATTAAGGTCTCACCCAAACGATTGTTACTCATTGTTATTTCCTCTTTTCGTAGTTAGTAGTTAAAAAGTAAAGTTATAAACTAACTACGTACATATAGAGCTCGTAGTTAGTTTTTTGCCTTTCTAACTACAAAGCTATATATCATTGAAGAAATAACATAATCGCCTGTCAACCATAGTTTCGCCTACCTTCAGTTTTATTTTTAGAGTTCTTTTGGTTCTCTAAATTAAAACCGCTAAGTGTAGGATAAATCTTTACGTTGCCAAATGCTCCTTCGAGCAATCATGGTTACACGTCCTTTTTGCCAGTTTTGTTAGAAAAATCTAACAGTTGAAAAATAAGTTCAAATGAACTTACTCTTAATTCTATCATATGCGAAATTATTTGAAAAAAGAAAAGAATTAACAAAAATCTACAAAGATTGAATCTAGGGATATGATAAAGAAAGAAAAAAATGAAAAATCCAAATAAAAACATAAGTAATTGTGAATTATTTCACAAAATAGACATAGCATTTTCAATGAAAAGGATATATATTATATTTGTAAACGATAATGTGAAATATTTCACAATTTAAATTGATAAACGGGACGAATTAAATCCTAATTGGATCTAACTGTCCATCATCAGAGGAGGAGAGCCAAATGGCTGTTCAAGAAAAAATTGTAAATGAAATTAGTAGCGCTTCTGAAATGGTAAATGAATTAGTAGTAAAAGGACAAAAAGCATTAAAGGAATTTGAAAGTTTTAATCAAGAACAAATCAATGAAATCGTACATTCGATGGTTCTAGCTGGTTTGGATCAACATATGCCACTAGCAAAAATGGCAGTTGAGGAAACAGGGCGTGGAGTTTATGAGGATAAAATAATTAAAAATATTTTTGCAACAGAATATATATGGAATTCAATAAAAGATAATAAAACGGTTGGAATCATAAGTGAAGATCAGCAAACAGGAATAACTGAAATAGCAGAGCCTGTTGGTGTAATTGCAGGTGTAACTCCAACAACTAATCCAACATCAACAACATTATTTAAAGCAATAATTGCAATTAAAACTAGAAATCCAATTATTTTTGCATTCCATCCTTCAGCACAAAACTGTAGTAGAGAAGCAGCAAAAATAGTACGTGATGCTGCAGTTAAAGCTGGAGCTCCAGAGAACTGTGTGCAATGGATTGAAGTGCCTTCTATAGAAGCAACAAAATGTTTAATGAATCATGTAGGCGTAGCTCTTGTATTAGCAACTGGAGGAGCGGGCATGGTTAAATCAGCCTATAGTACAGGAAAGCCCGCTTTAGGTGTTGGACCAGGAAATGTACCTTGTTATATTGAAAAATCTGCTGAAATCAAATGTGCAGTTAATGATCTAATTCTCTCAAAAACATTTGATAATGGAATGATTTGTGCATCTGAACAAGCAGTAATTGTTGATGAAGAAATTTATGATGAGGTAAACGCAGAATTAGAAGCAAATAATTGTTATTTTGCAACAATAGAAGATAAAAAGAAATTAGAAAAGCTAGTGATTAACGAGACAACTTGTGCTGTTAATGGGGACATTGTCGGTAAATCAGCTTATGAAATTGCGAAATTAGCTGGAGTAAGTGTTCCTGTGGATACAAAAATTCTAATCGTAGAATGTGACAATGTTGGTGCAAATGAACCTTTAACAAGAGAAAAACTAAGTCCAGTTTTAGCAATAATAAAAGTAAATGACAAAGAAGAAGGCTTTAAACGATGTGAAGAAATATTAGAGCTTGGAGGATTAGGACATTCTGCAGTTATTCACAGTAGTGATGAAGAAATACAAAAAGAATTTGGATTGAGAATGAAAGCATGCCGTGTAATATCAAATGCTCCTTCAGCTCATGGCGGAATTGGTGATTTATATAACGCATTTATTCCTTCATTGACACTAGGCTGTGGATCGCACGGTAAGAACTCTGTATCAACAAACGTAACTACAGTCCATCTATTAAATATTAAAAAATTAGGAAGAAGAAATATGAATATGCAATGGGTCAAACTACCACCAAAAATTTATTTTGAAAAATATTCAACTCAGTATTTAGAAAAAATGCCAAATGTCAAAAAAGCATTTATTGTAACTGACGAAGCAATGGTCAAACTTGGTTATGTTGATGTGATTAAATATTATTTAGAAAAGAGACAAGAAAATATTCAGATTGAAATCTTTTCAGATGTAGAACCAGATCCTT
Source organism: Bacillus sp. AFS002410 (assembly GCF_002556365.1). NCBI lineage: Bacteria > Bacillati > Bacillota > Bacilli > Caryophanales > Bacillaceae > Bacillus > Bacillus sp. AFS002410. The sequence continues at coordinate 51,969 of NZ_NUEU01000033.1, read as the reverse complement.
CAGATGTTACTGTAATGAAGGGTGCAGACAGTATGAGGGCATTTGAACCAGATACAATCATTGCGTTTGGTGGCGGATCAGCAATGGATGCTGCTAAGGGGATGTGGATGTATTTTGAATATCCAGAAACTACTTTAGACGGACCTAAGCAAAAGTTCTTAGACATTCGAAAAAGAGCTTATAAATATCCAAAATTAGGTCGAAAAGCTCAGTTTGTTGCGATTCCAACGACATCAGGTACTGGCTCAGAAGTAACGCCATTTGCTGTAATTACAGATAAAGCAAATAATATAAAATATCCATTAGCAGATTATGAGTTAACACCAGATGTTGCAATTATTGACCCTCAGTTTGTGTCAACAGTTCCTAAAAGCATTACTGCAGATACAGGAATGGATGTATTAACACATGCTATAGAGGCATATGTAAGTGTATTAGCGAACGATTATACAGATGGACTTGCGTTACAAGCGATCAAATTAGTATTTAAATATTTACCTAGAGCTTATAAAGATGGAAATGATTCTGAAGCACGTGAAAAAATGCATAATGCATCAGCAATAGCAGGAATGGCATTTGCAAATGCATTCTTAGGAATTAACCATAGCTTGGCTCATAAAATCGGTGCGGAATTCCATATTCCACATGGCAGAGCAAATGCGATCTTAATGCCGCACGTAATAAGATATAATGCAAAAAAACCAACTAAATTTACTGCTTTCCCTAAATATAAGCATTTTATTGCAGATGAACGATATGCAGAAATTGCACGCTTCTTAGGACTTCCAGCTACGACAACAGAACAAGGCGTTGAGAGTCTAATTACAGCGGTCATTAAGTTATCGAAAGAATTAAATATAAATATGAGTATCGAATCACAAGGTGTATCTGAAAAAGAATTTAAAGACAAAGTAGCATATTTAGCTGACCGTGCTTTCGAAGACCAATGCACAACTGCAAATCCAAAACTACCTTTAGTAAAGGAATTAGAAGAAGTTTATATGAATGCTTTTAAAGGCTGTTAAATAATTAGTAAACGTAGGGGCACCTGAGAGGGTGCTCCTTTTTTGACTAATCTTATTTTGGTATAATAGCCATATTGAAAGTGGTGATTAGTAATGGAAACTATGAATCAAAATCCTTGGTTTAAGGTTGAAATAAGTAAAGTGCATGAGAATCAAACTGTAGAGTCGTATTTGAAAAGTGCATGGCAATTTCCAAAGAAGTTGCTTCATGAATTAAGAATGGCAAAAGGCTGTAAGATAAATGGAGAAGCAAAGCCTTGGAATACGGTACTAAAGAGTGGTGACCTTGTTGAAATCCAATTGTTTATAGAAGAAGATTATGGAGTTACTCCACAAGAGCAATCGATCGAGATTTGCTTTGAAGATGAACATTTATTGGTAGTAAATAAACCGTATGGAATGGACACACATCCAAATGAAAAAGGACAATTAAACACATTAGCAAATGGTGTAGCCTTTCATTTTCAAAATAAAGGCTTGAAAACTAAAGTTCGACATATACATCGTCTTGATAAAGACACTACTGGCGGAGTCGTATTTGCTAAACATTCCTTGAGTAGTGCAATTCTAGATTCGATGTTAAGTCAGCGGAAAATAAAACGTACATATACTGCAATTGTTGAAGGAAATGTCAAATTACCAAAAGGAACAATTAATGAGGCCATTGGAAGAGACAGACATCATCCTACTAGAAGAAGAGTTTCACCTAAAGGTGATAAAGCCATTACGCATTATAAAAAAATTAAGTATATTTCAAAGCTAAATGTAACGGTTTTAGAATGTCAGTTAGATACAGGAAGAACACATCAAATCCGTGTTCATTTAAGTTTTTTAGGTTATCCATTAGTAGGAGATCAATTATATGGTGGAAAACAAAAAATATTGAATCGTCAAGGACTACACGCAAGCAATGTGTCGTTAAAGCATCCTTTTACAGATGAAATAGTATCAATATCTATTCCATTTCCTAAGGACATACAGCAAATAATTAACGAAAAGTGAGATGAATTAAATGTTATTAGAAGTAATTGCAACTACTGTAAAAGATGCGATAGACGCAGAAAAGTTTGGGGCAAATCGAATCGAGTTAGTTACCGGAATAAAAGAGGGTGGTTTAACACCGAGTTATACTACGATTAAGCAAGTCATACAAAATGTATCAATTCCCGTTCATGTTATGATTCGCCCACATAGTCGATCTTTTATTTATGATTCATATGACCAAGAAGTCATCCTAAATGATATTGAAGTATGTAAAGAAATTGGAGCAACAGGGATTGTTTTTGGAGCTTTAACTGAAGAAAATTCAATAGATGAGGTACTTTTAAAGAAGGTAACAGCTCGTGTGAAAAATATGAATTTTACGTTTCATCGCGCGATTGATGATTCAAATAATATTCTAGAGGCCATTAATACATTAATGCAATATCCAGAGATTACTCATGTTTTAACTTCAGGCGGTGTTGATAGTGCAATTGATGGAAAAGAAACGATTAAAAAAATGGTCGAACTTACAAATAATTCGAATATAAAAATTTTAGCGGGAAGTGGCCTATCAATTGAAAATATTTCAGATTTCATCGAATATACGAATGTAGAAGAAATTCATTTTGGTTCAGGAGTTCGAAAAAATAATTCTGCAATTGATGTAATTGATTCATCTTCAATGGAAAATTTGTTAAAAAAGTTAGTACGTTAATAAGTTTTTGAATAAAATTAAATTATTTTTGTATAATAAAGAAAACTCGCCGATTGGCGAGCCTTTTAGGCGAAGACAGAGGGGTAGTTGCACTTGTACTTAATTCCTAAAATTGGCATCTACGTCGAATGATCCTCACAGTTGCCAATTTATACTTTCTTAATGTGTAAAAAAGTAGTCCGATTTACGGACTACTTTTAAAAAACGATATACTAATTATTATTTACCGATGAATTGTTGAGTCCAAGCATTTGATCTTGAATCATAACCAACACCAATTTGAGTTAAGTTAGGATTTAAGATATTAGCACGGTGACCAGCACTGTTCATCCAAGCAGTAACTACTTCTTCAGGAGTTTTTTGACCTTTAGCAATGTTTTCTGCTGCATAGCTATAAGTGATTCCGAATTGTTTCATCATATCAAATGGTGATCCATAAGTCGGAGAGTTGTGGTCAAAATAATTTTTGTCAGTCATATCTTGTGATTTTAAACGTGCAGTTTTAGATAATGTTGCATTAACTGTAAATGGTTTTAAACCAGCTTTAGTACGTTCAGCATTTGTTAATTCAACTACTTTTGATTCGTAAGCTGATAATGATGCTGTATTAGATGACGTATCAGTTGATGGTGTTGACGGTGTTGTAGGTTTAGATGGTGTAGTTGGTACCGTCGGTTTAGCCGGTGTTGCAGGTTTAGCCGGTGTTGTAGGTTTAGCCGGTGTTGTAGGAACAGTCGGTTTTGTTGTTGTTCCTGGGTTAGCTGGCTTAGTTGTTGAAGCTTGTCCTAATTGTTGCTTAATAGCATCTTGAATTTGCTTCATATCAATGCCATTGCTAGATAATAATTTATTTAAATCAATTTTAATAGTACCATTAGTAGTTGATAAGTTTGGTAGATTAAAATAATTGAATAAAGTATCATTTAAATTGATATTTTGTGTATATGGTTTAGTTGTATTTGTATCCTTAGTAATAGTTGCTGCATTTACGGCACCTACAGGAGCACCTACTAGTAGAGTAGCAGCCACAGTTGATAGAGTTACGATTTTTTTCATGTTCTTTCTCCTCCATTTGTTTGGTTATCGTCTCGCTGTACAAGTAATACTTTAGCATGAAAACGCATGACATAATTATGGGAAATAATGGCGAGCTAAAAATGAGGATTTTTTTGGTAGCACTGTCTTAGTACAGAAATAAAATAAAACGTTGTTATGACTACTATTTTACTAGAATAATATTCATAGGATTACTTGATTTTTTGTTTAAAATTTCCATAAAAAAAATATGAAGTTAAGAAAACACCGTATTATCTCGTTATAATACAGGAAGGAAAACCCAGTTTTGTTTTAATCCGGTTACGATTGTAATCATTCTGTAAAATAAGTATTGTAGGTGAAGGATTTGAAATTATTTGTAGATGATACTAGACCCGTTCCACACGGCTTTATATTGGCAAAATCAGTTGAAGAAGCATTAAAGCAATGCAAATATCAACAATTTGAACAAATTTCTTTAGATTATAACCTAGGATTTAGAAAAGAAACTGGATTAGACTTTATAAAAAGGTTTTTTAAAGAAGGTTACTATGTCCAACACATAAATCTACACAGTGATGATGTATTTGGTGTACATAAAATGGAGAATGCAATTAATGCACATATAATAGAAGAAACGAAACAAAAGATTAAAATTACAAAGATCAGTTATTCATGAAAGGACACTAATGATGCTAGTGTCCTTTTACTTTTCATTTATATATATAAGAACTTGCTTCTTTTTAACTCTTGCCCCCTTTATGAGTAAGGAAATGACAACAATTAGCTTGTTTTTTAACTCATAAGTCCTTTATGAGTAAGAAAAGATCTATTTTGATGGTAAATTTGAAATTTTTTGATGATGTTATTGATTTGTCTTAATAGATAATTTGTATGTGGAATACTAACATACTTTAGTAATTGTTCTTTATGGGAATATAAAATATTGTGATGCTATTATTTGAAAGGCATTTCAATTATTAGTTTTTAAATAGACAATTAATCGATATTAGCAAAATAACCGAGTATTTAATTTCTATTTTTCTCAAAAAAAAGGGGATTAAAAAGGTGCTTTATTGCATGCTTTTGTATTTTGAAGTAGTTGATTGGAACGGAAGGAGGCTCGACTCCTATGGGATAAGCGGGAAGGCTGAGACCCCGCGGGTATCGCTAGGAGGCTCAGGTCTCGCCCCATGGAAAGCGAGAATCCTGTAATAGAAATCATCATCATACAGCTTACTTTACATTGAAAAAAATTGTGTTTAATTGACAAGTTCTTTTTCAACAGCATAAATAAAGCTTGCCCAATTGGACAAGCTTTTGATCAATTATTTAACTTCTTTCTTTAAGTCTTCAGCAACAAACTCTACATTTGTACCTACAACTACTTGAACGTTTTTATCGTCTAATTTAATAACTCCACGAGCACCAGCTTTTTTAAGAAGTGCTTCATTTACTTTAGAAGCATCTTTTACTTGTAAGCGTAAACGAGTTGTACAGTTATCAATATTTGTTAAGTTTTCTTTTCCACCTAAAGCTTGTAGGTATAAAGAATCACCAATTTCAGTTGTTACTTCATCAGTTTCAACTTCATCATCGTCTTCACGACCTGGTGTTTTAATGTTAAATTTCTTAATTGCAAAGTAGAACACGACAAAGTAAATTACACCAAAGATTAAACCGATTAGGAGTAATAGTATAGGTTTAGTTGCGATATTGTAGTTTAGAATGTAGTCCATGAAACCAGCAGAGAATGTAAAGCCATCTTTAATTCCTAAAGCATTTACTAGACCCATTGATAAACCAGTTAAGATTGCATGGAATGTATATAGTACTGGAGCAATGAACATGAATGCAAATTCAATTGGTTCAGTAATACCAGTTAAGAATGATGTTAAAGCAAGTCCGATAAACATACCTGCAACAGTTTTACGTTTTTCAGGTTTTGCAGCAGCGATCATTGCAAATGCAGCAGCAGGAAGACCGAACATCATAATTGGGAAGAAACCAGTCATGAATGCACCAGCAGATTTGTCACCAGCGAAGAATCTGTTTAAGTCACCGTGAACTAATTTACCAGCAGCATCAGTAAAGTCACCTAAGTTGAACCAGAAAATTGTATTTAATACGTGATGTAAACCTAATGGAATTAAAATACGGTTTAAGAAACCAAATACTGCAGCTCCGATTGGACCGATATCAATAATCCAGTTACCAACAGAGTTAATTGCATCTTGAATTGTTGGCCATACATAACCAAATATTCCTGCTAATATCAGCATAGTAGCCGACGTTATGATTGGAACGAATCGTCGTCCACTAAAGAATCCTAACCATTCAGGTAATTTAATACCACTAAATCGGTTGTAAAGCAGACCAGCTACAACCCCTGTAATAATACCACCAAGGGCAGCCATGTTTATATCTTTATTAATAGTAGTTGTTCCTGCAGTTAATACGAAGTAACCGATTGCACCTGCAAGACCGGCGGCCCCATTTCCATCTCTTGAAATACCGATTGCAACACCGATAGCAAAGATTAATGGAAGATTTGAGAAAATTGCATTACCAGCAGCCGCCATAAACGGAATGTCTAGTAGATCTGGTTGTCCAAAGCGCAGTAAAAGACCCGCAGCTGGAAGGACAGCGATTGGAAGCATTAATGCTTTACCAATACGTTGTAAAAAACTAAGCATATTATTTTCCCTCCGAAAATTATTATAATGATTACGCTTTCAATATTAACTTAAAAGGCCCAACTTGTCTATACAACTAGTTAAGATAAATATTGCTATTTTCTTCCAATAAATTTAAAAATAAAAAGGGAAGAATTAATTCTTCCCCTATATTAAGCCATTTTATATAGTTTGTTATTTCTTTAAATCATTGACCCTTTAAATGACTTTGCGCTTGAGCAATTAAACGTTTTGTAATTTCGCCACCAACTGAACCGTTAGAGCGTGCAGTTGTATCTGAACCCAAAGTTACTCCGAATTCATTAGCTATTTCATATTTAAATTGATCTAGTGCTTGCTCTACACCTGGAACTAATAATTTATTTGATCTTGTCATGATAATCTCCCTTTCTGTAAGTAGTAGCTTACAATACTATTTTTTACATTTAGGATTTTATCATGCTTGGTAAATACAGTCATATTAGGTTTAAGTTAACTTTTTAACAACAGCTGATCCTTCCACAACGATTATATTATCCTGATTATATACATTCGTTTGAAGGGTAAGTAATTTTTTATCATCTCGTTTGCTTTTTACACTGACGATTACTTTAATTGTGTCATTAATTTTAACTGGTGCTTTGAAAAATACTTCTTGAGATAGGTAGATGGTGTTTTTGCCGGGTAGTTTAGTACCTAGTACTGAGGAAATAAAGCTGCAAATCAACATGCCATGTGCAATTCTTTCTTTAAAGATGCTTTCTTCAGCAAAATCATCTAATAAGTGAATTGGATTAACATCTGTTGAAATTGCAGCAAATTGTTCAATTAACTCTGCCGTAATTTTTACTTCAAGAGTAGCTTCATCACCAACTGATATGGAGTCAAAATGAACTTCCTGTACATGTCTTGCACTTTCGAAAATATTCATTTTGTTTCATCCTCTCCTTGATGAAATAACTAGCTATTCAAGAAAATCGTTAAAAATTTTATAGTTTTGAGAAAGAAAATTCTTGAATGTTTTTTAACCAATCTTCTTGAGTTTTTTGGAACTGTTGATACATATTCGTCCAAGCAGTGAAAGGTGTGTTATTTAATGGTTGTTTGAAAAATTGTTGAAAAAGTTGTTGTTGTTGATTTGAAAAAGTACTCATAGCTTGAAAAAATGGTTGATATGGATTTTGATTAAAGTTTGACCATAACGATTGGAATGGAGTAAATTGTTCAAATAATTTTTTCCAATTTTTTTCAAATGACTCTTGAGTCATTGTTGGTTTAATTTCATTTAGTAATTTGATCATTTCTTGAAATTGTTCATAAGATTCTTGTTGTTGAAGTTGGACTTGCTCATTTAATGTTTTCCATTGTTTTGCTTGTTCTTGAAATAAAGACTCTGTCCATTGTTGAATTTGTAATTGGTTATCAAGTAAGTATTGAAGCATCTTTTGAAAATTCTCAGTTGCAAGTTCTGTTTGTAATTCGATTGTTTTTTCAGTCATTAGTATTTCCTCCAAAAAAATTTATTATTGAATGCATTGCTGCAATTTCAATCATCTTTAAAACTTTCATCAGAGCTGCTAAATGGAAAGAAGGAATTTGTGTAAATTGAAAAAAATGTTTGGAGCATTTGATTATATTGAGTAAATGAACTATGGCATGTTTTTAAATATTCCTCACCAGCATCAGTAATTGAATAAATACGTTTTGCTGGACCATCGAGTCCATTTTCCCAACTAGATTCAATATAACTTTCTTTTTCGAGTTGTCTTAGAATTCGATACACATTACTCGAATCAAGCGTAGTAAAACCTAAATCAAATAATACTTGCATTAATTTATAGCCATGCATGTTCCATTGCTTAAGGCTTAGAAGTAGAAAGGGAACTAAGAAGTTTTTTGGCAATGTAAGATTGTTGGAAGTTTCCTGTTTTGTTTTTTTACTTGTATCATTTTCATTTGTTGTCATAAAGTATCGTTCCCTCCTATATCGTAGTAAGGAATCATCCCTTAGGTGTAATTTACACTTAGTTAAATTTATTGTCAATGTATTTTAAATATAATGAATATTAAACAACAAATTTCGACAAAATTGTAGAAATATCACGAAAATATTGGATTGTTTTGTTGTTAATATGTTTTCTATACTTAAATGAGTGAGGGGGATTAAGATGTCAGAGCAAAATTATTCAGATCCATTGAAAATGTGGAAGCAAATGTATGATGTTAATGAAAAATACTGGGGAAAAATGATGAACGATCATGTTCATAAAGAAGAATTTTCTGAGTGGATGGGTTCTGTACTAGATTTTAATCTATTTTGTAAAAAAATGATGAATGATCAGTCGAAAACTTTCTTAGATGCTTCGAATATCGCTTCAAAAGAAGATATCGCAAATGTAGCTAGCTTAGTGATTAATTTAGAATCAAAAGTTGATACATTAGAGGACCAATTATACTTAAATACGCAACCAGAGTTAGATGTAACAGCATTGAAAAAAGAGTTAGACATTGTTGCATTAAAACGAGATCTTACAAAAGTGAAAGCTGAAACCAAATCAATCCATCAACAAGTTAGTGAATTAAAGTCTTCAATGTCAAACATTGAACAACTTTTAAAGCAATTAACAACTACAACAACAACAACAACAAAACAATAATTAGTTAAAAAAGGAGAAATGATTAATGGATTTAGTAAATCGTGTAGCGATCGTAACAGGTGGAGCAAAAGGAATAGGAAAAGGTATAGCATTTGCTTTAGCAGAGAAAGGTGCAAAAGTTGTAATCAATTATAATAATAGTGAAGCACACGCAAAAGCAGTTGTAGACGAACTTTTTGAAAATGGTTATGAGGCATTAGCAGTTCAAGCTAATGTTGCTGAATTAGATCAAGCGAAAGCATTAATTGATCGTACAGTTGAGCATTTTGGCCGTTTGGACATTATTGTAAACAATGCCGGAATCACTAGAGATCGTAGTTTCAAAAAGCTAAGTGCTGAAGATTGGCATGAGGTTATTGATGTAAACTTAAGCAGTGTTTATAACACATGTAATTCTGCTTTACCACACTTATTAGAATCTGATAATGCTCGTATCATTAATATCTCATCAGTTATTGGTCAATCGGGCGGTTTTGGTCAAACAAACTATTCTGCTGCAAAAGCCGGTATGATCGGATTTACTAAATCATTAGCTCTTGAATTAGCAAAATCAAATGTTACAGTAAATTCTGTATGTCCAGGGTTTATTGAAACGGATATGGTAAACGAAATACCAGAAAATGTAAAAGAACAAATTATATCTAAAATACCAAAAAGAAGATTTGGTAAAGTTGAGGAAATTGCTAAAGCAGTAGTTTACTTATGCGAAGGCGGCGAGTACATCACTGGTCAACAAATAAATGTAAATGGCGGACTTTACGTTTAAGTCTTATATATAGATGAACTTTATCAAAAGGGGGGAATCGTGTGATTAGTTCACAAAAGTTAGAAGAAGCTACGGAATCACTTCCAAGCGGATTAAAAGAATCATATAAAAGATTGAAGAAAACTGCAGATATTCTTATAAAAGAAGGGGAGCCACTAGTAGGTCAATCTCCTAAAGAAGTCATTTGGACTAAAAATAAGAGTAAATTGTATCATTATATTCCAACTACTTCAAAAAAAGTAAAAAAGACTCCAATCTTACTTATTTATGCGCTAATTAATAAGCCTTATATCCTTGATTTAACGAAAGGTAATTCTTTTGTAGAATATCTTGTTAATGAAGGATTTGATGTTTATCTATTAGACTGGGGTACTTTTGGTTATGAAGATCGCCATTTGAAATTTGACGATTTCATTCATGATTATATTGCGAAAGCTGTAAATCGCGTTCTTCGTTTTTCAGGTGCAGAGGAAATATCATTATTAGGCTATTGTATGGGTGGCACTTTAACTAGTATTTATGCATCTCTTTATGAAAATGCACCAATTAAAAACTTAATATTCGTAACTAGTCCATTTGATTTTTCAGAAACTGGATTATATGGATCGTTTTTAAATGAAAAATACTTTGCATTAGATAAAGCTGTCGACACATTAGGAAATATCCCACCTGAAATGATTGACTTTGGTAATAAAATGTTAAAACCAATTACTAATTTCGTTGGGCCTTATGTAACTTTATTAGATCGATCTGATAATACAAGATTTATTAAGTCGTGGCAGTTAATGCAAAAATGGGTTGCAGACGGTATTCCTTTCCCAGGCGAGTCATATCGTCAATGGATTCGTGAATTTTATCAACAAAACAAATTATTAAATGGTGAACTTGAAATTAGAGGTAGAAAAGTAGATGTATCAAACATACAAGCTAATGTATTAAATATATCTGCAACTAAAGACCATATTGCAATGCCATGCCAAGTGGAAGCTCTAAATGAGCATATTTCTAGCGTAGATAAGCAATATGTATCGATTCCATCTGGTCATGTTTCAATTATGTTTGGACCTGTTTCTCTAAAAACAACATATCCGACAATTGGAAAATGGCTAGTTGAAAGATCATAAAAAATTAAATTTAGCTTAAAAAAAATCTCACTTTGAAAAAAGTGGGATTTTTTTCATTCAACTGACAAAAACTACCTTAAATAATGATTAATGAAAGGAGTAGAAATGTGAAAAGTATTAGCGGTGTTTTATATTGGCCAACAACTTATATTAATTCGCACCCAGAATTAGATAATATTAAATCACTAGATGAGGATCTAGAATGTGATTTTGTAATAGTAGGTAGTGGTGAGTCAGGTGGCTTATCCGCGTATTTCCTAAGTCAAACAGGAGCAAAAGTAGTATTACTAGATAAACGAAAAATTGCTCATGGAAGTACAAGTGCTAATACCGGACTTCTACAATATACAAACGATAAATCCTTAAATTCATTTATTAACTCTTATGGAAGAGAAAAAGCCGTTCGTCATTATCAATTATGTGTTGAAGCAATAAAAGGAATTGAAAAAATGTCAAAAGAAATTGAAATTGATCCAGATTTTATAAAAAGAAAAAGTTTATATTATGCAAGTGACTTAGATGGAAAAGAAAATATTGAATTAGAGTATAAGGTGTTAACGGAAAATGGATTCAATGTTGAGTTATTTACAAAAGCCCAAATAAAAGAGAAGTTTAATTTTACAAAGGAACTTGCACTTTTCACTGGTGATGACGCTGAAGTAAATCCGTATAAATGTGCCCATGGCTTACTTTTATATGCTATGAAGCGAGGCTTAAAGGCATACTCTGATACAGAAGTAACGCGGATCATTGGTTCAAAGGAAGGTGTCCAACTTTTTACGAACACTAAACATACGATTCGTGCTAAAAAAGTTATTTTTGCTGGAGGCTATGAATCTCTAGAAGTAAAAAGTGAAAAAAATGCAGTTTTGACTTCGACATTTGCAATAGCAACACAGCCGTTACTTGAAAATAGTAATGCATGGTATGAAGACAGCTTAATTTGGGAGACTGCAAGGCCGTATCTATACTTGCGCACAACTGTTGATGGAAGAATTATTGTTGGAGGTCTTGATGAACCTACAATCATACCAGAAAAGCGTGAATCAATGTTATTTCATAAAAAAGAGCAGCTTATAAAAAATCTAGTAGAGTTATTTCCGCAACATAAAGATGCAAAAGCGGAATTTTATTGGACAGGCGCATTTGGAGGAACGCATTCCGGCTTACCAATGATTAGAGAATACAATGAATATCCAAACTGTTTGTTTTTAATGGCGTATGGAGGTAATGGAACTGTATATAGCTATGTATTGGCAAAAATATTAAAGGATCTAGTTACGGTTGGCTCTCATCCAGACGCACATCTTTATATGGAAAATTGATTTATTTGGAATTTTTTTCAAGTTATCTATTAAAACTATAAATAGTCAAAAATAGTAAGAAAAATTTAGGAGTGTATTACATGAGCTATCATGAAATGTTTACTGAATTATTTTTCGGATATATAGCACTTTTTATCGTGGTCAAAATTAATGGGAAAACGCAAATAACACAAATAACACCATTTGATTTGATATCATCTCTAGTGCTAGGAAATATACTAGGAGATGGAATATACGACAAGGAAGCAAATCTTCCTAGAATTCTATTTAGTATTTTTACGTGGGGTGCTCTCATCTTAGTCACCGAAATCATAACTCAAAAGTCACGAAGAGCTAGAAAGTTCTTAGAAGGTGATGCTGCAGTCGTAATTAAGCACGGAGCAATTCAATGGAAAGAATTGAAAAGAAATCGTTTAGATACTGATCAATTGATGCAATTATTAAGAGCGAAAGATACATTTTCAGTCAGTGAAGTTGCGTATGCTATTTTAGAAAATGATGGAACAGTCAGTGTCTTAAAGAAATCCAATTTCGATACGCCTACTAAACAAGATTTGAAAATTCAGATGGAAAAAGAATTTTTACCTGTTGTCGTCATTAGTGATGGGCAAATTATAGAAAGAGCACTTAATTCATTGAAAAAAGACGAAAAGTGGGTACATAAAAAACTTTCTGAGTCAAATTTATCACTGAAACAAGTATGTTTTGCGGAATGGGATTCAAAGCAATTACATTTACATACATATTAAAACAAAATTTGAGGATGAGATGAATGAAATATTATATTTATTACTGTTTTGGAGGTACACATTCGTCACCATTGGCTGCTGCTTATCACTTGAAACAATTACCACTTGATCGCCAGCCGACAACGGAAGAAGTAAAGAATACTTATTTATTTAATAAACTAAAACCAAAAGATGGTGGAAAACTATTTTTTCATGGTGAAGACGAGAATGGAGACCAAGTATATACAGTAGCAAAAAGATATACTAAAAATGTGCCGACAGCTATAGAGACGCTAGGGAAAATCTTATTAAATGAGGATGATAAAATTATTTTATCAAGTTCATCGCCAACAGTCCCATTAGCAATGACATTAGGTGGCTTTACTTCAAGATTTTTGCATTTAGATTTTATTGGAGTTCCATTACTTGTATTAGGAGCAAAGCAAACTTATCTAAATTTAATAAAATTAGTTGAAAATACAAAAAGATATAATTACCTAGCAGCTGAAAAGGTCACTTGTTTAGATAATAAGAATTTCAATAAAGATTAAAGAGCAAACAAAAATGGACGTAAAAAACGTCCATTTTTTAATATGGCATTTTTAATACGTCCATTGCCTTTTTAGCGTCGTTTTCGATTAGTTTATTAATATTGTATACTGAATATTGACCCTGTTTTGATAAATAAGTAAAAATTTGAGTGTGCAAATTATTTACGGCTACTAGTTGTTTAACAAATGTGTTATTTAAATCAGGGGTTGCTGTTTCAGTAAGTGCATTTGCATACATTTTAGTTAACACTTTTGTAGCAGATAATAAATCTTCTGCATTCATTTCACTCGCTAATTTATCACTTGCTGCATCTCTTTCTCCGATTGTAATGTTGGTCATAAATTTAAGTAAGTCACGTAAGTTATTTTCAAAAGTAGTAATGGATGTTTTATATAATTCTTTTAATCCTGCATCTGAAACATTTTTTATATTTGTTTTAAGTTTAAATAAAAAGTAAGTTGTAGTTGCTACGATTTCGTGCAACTCTAAAGTCTCATGCCAAGCTAGTGTTCTCATCATAATCCCTCCTCCACTGTACAAATTTATTCAGAAGGACATGATTCTATGACAAATTAAGGACAGAGGGTATGGGAGAGTAGAGCTTATGTAAAGGAGGGAAATGGACTGGTGAAGAGGTAAAAATATCTAAACTTTACCAAGCCTTAAAAATGTATGTAGAAAATGTAATTAATCAATTAAGTTTAAGTGTTAAGACTGTTTTTGAAATGCTTGAGTTAATAACTGAAGAAGATTTAAATTTCAGACCAATTGATGATAAGAAATCGATTGGAGAGTTAGCACAGCATTTGTGTGAGTTAATAGGTGCTGATTTGAAAATTATGAGTGGAGTAAGCCAAGAGGCGATGGTCGTATACTATACCGAAGTCCAATGTACATCTTTAATTGAAATGAAAAAATTATTACAAAAAAATTTTCATGATTTAAAGGAAAACTATTTGAAAATGAATGGACAGGATTTATTTGAAGAAGTTACTTCATATTGGGGATTAAAATACTCTAAATTTGAATGGCTATTAGAAATTCTAGTGCACTTCACACATCATAGAGCCCAGTTACATACACTACTGGTCCAAAAAAAGGGCAAGATCAATATAGCTTTATTTTAAAACGCAAAGTAAGGGTAAAGGTTTTCCCTTTACCCTTTTCTTTCTTATACTTGAGTTTATCCAATTAATCAGTCCCTAGTTTCATGTTGCGGATGCATAAATTGTTTTGTTGGTTCACGCTTTTTCGATTCTAGAAGCGCAGCGTTTTCTGCAGTTGCCCATCCAATATCATTTGTAGGATGAACCCATTCGTCACCTGCCATAACTGAAGGATCTACATCATCTGACCAATTATTTAATGGAGAGTTAGGAGAACTATATTTACTATCGCCGATAACTACACCCTTTGAATTAACAAACGGTTCCTCCATTTTAATGCTTGTTCCCTTAAATGATGGGAAATTTGATATATGTGGTATTGTGTCTTGCATTACTGGTGAGTCGATTTCAGTATTGTCTTTTTTTCTTTTCATATTAATATCACCTCTATTTACAAATTATTATTTGCTAATTAGTGAAATCAATACAAAAGAAGGCTGTCGAAAAATCAACAGCCTTTTCTATTGGCTAAAAACGTAAAGTATGTTTAAACTATAGAAGTACTTCTTTAATTACCACTTTCGGAATGGTGGTTTCCTTTCATAGAGAGCAGTTCATTATTATCTCGCCTGTGTATTTCTATTTTTAAAAAACATTTCAGCTTAATTATGCTTCAATTTTATAAAATGAAGGTGATAACGTTTTTGGTGAGAAATAAATTAACATTGCATATTTACCAGTTCGATATTCTCTAGTCAATAAGAAATGTTCTATATCAAATGATAAAGGTTCAATTATTGTGTGTTTATAAATTTCTTTTTCGTTTAAGCTAAGGTTAATAAAGTTTGAACCAAGTTGTTCAGGATCTTCGATAATTCGCTTATAAATATCTTTCGAAAAGTCTTGAGTCGTTACTTCGTCCCACCAAGGTTTACGAGGTTTGTATTTATGGTTTAAGTAATAATCAACCTTCATAATATCTTTCACGATTGAATCATTTTTAATTTGATAATGAGTTAAAAATTCATTTAATCGTTTAAACAAATCTTCAAGCTGATGCCCGATTCTAGACCAACCGCGTTCCTCCCAGAATGAACCGAATAATTGGAAGAAATCAAACGGACTTTCGAATTCATTTTTAATTAAATATTCTATTGTATTATTTGTTCGATGATCATTCCAATATTTTTCAAGTACGTCTTCAACTTGTTTTATTTTTACAATATCATCGAATGAAAGGACGTTATTACCTAAAACTTCATACGGAGCATAATCCATATAGACATAATCATGCTCATGAGCTCTTAAGCGTACGCCAGTTCCTCTTAGCATTTTTAAGAAACCTAGTTGAAGTTCTTCTGGTCTTAATTCAAATACATCATTGAAAGTTTGACGAAATGAATTGTAATCCTCTTCAGGTAAACCAGCAATTAAATCCAAATGTTGATCTATTTTTTCTCCATCTCGAACTAGTGTGACCGTTCGACAAAGTTTCTCGAAATTCTGTCTTCTCATGACTAGTTCATTTGTAGCATCATTTGTTGATTGAACTCCAATTTCAAATCGGAATAGTCCTTTAGGTGCATTATCATTTAAAAATTCGATGACCTCTGGACGCATAATATCCCCAGTAATCTCAAATTGAAATACGGTTCCTTCCAAATGTTCATCAATTAAAAATTGAAACATATCCATAGCATAACTACGACTAATATTAAAAGTTCGATCTACGAATTTAAAAACTTTTGCTCCGTTTGCCATTAGATAACGTATGTCATCTTTAATGACCTCTCGATTAAAGTATCGAACTCCTACTTCAATAGAAGATAAACAAAATTGACAATTAAAAGGACAGCCTCGGCTTGTTTCGATATATTGAATTCTTTTACTTAAAAATGGTAAATCTTCTTTAAATCGATATGGCGAAGGAATTGTTGTTAATTCAATCTTTTCAGTTTGTGGTTTGATAATATTTTTACCTTCATCTCGATAACCAATGCCATTTATTGAAGTGAAATCTTCCCCATTATCAATGGCCTGAATTAATTTCTTTACAGTAATTTCACCTTCACCAATTGTTATGACATCAATTTCTTTGACTCTGTCTAGCCAATAGTTCACATCATAGCTTACTTCAGGTCCACCAACAAAGATCGTAACAGTAGGATCAATTTTTTTATACATTCGAATGACTTCAATTGTTTGTTCAATATTCCAAATATAACAACTAAAACCAAGAATAGTTGGTTTACGCTTATATAAGTCTGTAATGATATTAAGACTTGGATCTTTAATCGTATATTCTGCTAGTTCGATATCGTATTCAGGTTGTGCATAAGCCTTAATGTAACGAATACCTAAATTAGTATGAATATATTTTGCATTTAATGTTGCCAAAACAATGTTCATTAAAATACCTCATTCTAAAATATTTTCGATTTATTTTATCATAAAATAGTAAGATTACTAAATTTTGAAAGAGTGGGAATGACCTAAATAATGAAATAAATGCTAAACATCTCAAAAACGCATTTTAACAGTATGAATTGAATGAACGAAAGTACGTTTTGTTCTCTAAATACTAATCGGTTCTAGAGAAGATATTCTTCACATTTATTACTAATAAGACATATAATTTACTAAATACAAAAAAGTTTCCTTAGGGAAAGAAGGGATAAGCAAATGAGTAGAAAAATAGTATTTTTCACGTATTTGTGTAATAAAATTGGAGTACTGTCAAATCAAGATGTAAAAAAAGTATTAAATCAATAAGTTCTATCAAAAAACCATAAAAGATGTAGAAAATTGATGTTTGTTCATTTACTTAGAACTATTGACAATGAAGACCGACACATGACATAATTTTAATAAATAGTAAGAATAGTTTGAATTTTTAACGTTGTCCAAATAGATAGTCTAAATAAGTGGAGGTGTAGATATGAGTTTATTTTTAGAACAATGGAAAAAGCTTGCAAATATTAAATGTGATTTGGCAAAAAGAGATTGGTTTTATGGAACGAGCGGGAACCTATCAATGAAAATTTCAGACGACCCATTATTGTTTCTTGTAACAGCAGATGAGAAGGATAAGAGAGCACGTTGTGATGAAGAATTTATCGTTGTTAATAATTTAGGTGAGCCTGTATTTGATACGGTATTAAAACCATCACTTGAAACATTGATTCATGCAAATATTTATGAAAAAACAGCTGCTACTTGTGTGCTGCATGTACATACTGTAGATAATAATGTTATTTCTGAATTATTTGGTGATGAAGGACAGGTAGAGCTTGAAAATAACGAAATGATTCATATATTAACGAGCTCATATTTTGAAAATAAAATAACCGTTCCGATCATTGAAAATGCTCAAGATATGGAATCTTTTAACCGCGCTTATACACCATTTTTAACAAATGACTTCGGGGCAGTTCTAGTTAGAAATCATGGGATAACCGTTTGGGGAAGAAATCCACTAGAAACGAAGAAATGGTTAGAAGGAATCGAATTTCTAATTAGCTATAAAGTTAAATTAATGATGATCCAAGGCCATAAAATAAAAGCAGGCAATTAATTAGAAATGAAAAAGCTGAATTGATAATGGTAAATAATTTCCATTACATTTCGGCTTTTTTATTTTATAATAGTAGATAAAGTAAAGTCTTTTTTGATATTAATTCAAAAATAATTAACTTAAGCAGGATTTAATAAAAAATCGTCAAATTAAATAATATAAGTGGTAATACATAATCAAAAATAGACCTACTAGGTAATTTTGCTTAGTAGGTTTCATATTGTATCTATTTTAACTATTTTAGATAGAATGAATAATAGTTAAAAAATGAAAGACATAATACGTGTAATAAAAACATCCTGTAGAAGGGAAATTAGTCTAATGAATGAATATCAAATCAGCCATTTATTATTATCTATTTCAATAAAAAGAGAAGAAATGGTATTTTTTGCGGAAACTAAAGGTTTGAATGAGCATTTGACCTTAAAAGCCAGTCAAGAATTGGACGAGTTAATTATTTCATACCAAAAAAAACTACTAAGCCTAAATAAATCATTTTCAATGAAATAAACTTAAAAAAGGTTAATCAGTATAAAATAAAAATAGAATCCGAAACGTAAACGAAATTGAAGGGGTATTATTATGGAAGAAACAAATAGAGAAGATATAGAGCTTTCTTTAAAACTATTTATTGTATTATCGCGTGCACATAGAAAAATCAATGATTCAGCTAACAAATCAATTGCTAGCTTTAATTTGAATCCAACTGAATTTGCAGTATTAGAGCTACTGTATCACAAAGGAAATCAACCGCTTCAACATATTGGTGAAAAAATATTAATAGCAAGTGGAAGTATTACATACGTTGTAGATAAACTTGAGAAAAAAGGACTAGTTTATAGAAATCCTTGTAGCGCAGATCGCAGAGTAATCTATGCGGAAATAACTGAAAGTGGAAATAAATTAATGGAAGAAATTTTTCCTATACATGAAAAATTCTTACATGAACAAATGAGTGATCTTTCAAATGAAGAAAAGAATTTCTTAATCCACTTATTAAAAAAAATTGGATATCATGAGTCTAACTGATAAAACGGAGTTAAGAAGATCAAGTTTAAAAGATCATTTTGTATTATATAATTTTCTAAGATAGCACAGGTCTAGTATTGATGTTACTATATGTTGTAACTTAAATAGCACTTAATTGAAGATTGCACCCCTTAAAGTAGATGTTGAAATACCCATAGCCTGGGCAACGTTGATTTTAAGGGGTGTTTTTATAGTCTCTAGTGAAATTGTAGTTTTACTTATCTTAATAGCAGATTCTCTATTTTCAATTGCACTTTGATCTTTATTCCCAGCTTTTGCTTTCTTATTAGTGCAGTCAGCTGTTTTTAACTCTTCAAATTTTATTTAAACTACTTTTCCTTTAACTATATCTTCTAACTTTTTTTACCTTTTTTAGACGATAAACCGAAAAATTCACCAATTATTTTATAGTTTAAATAAAATGTTATTTAAATTGTCAGAAATTTATTGAAAATTAGGTTTTTTTACTAGAAGATTTTATATATAATAGCAATATCACAAAAAATGGAGGGATTAACATGGGTTTTCAAGATTACCAGTATTCTAGACCAAGTATTAAGAACTTAGGTGAACAGTTTAAACGCTCTTTACAAAATTTCTACGATGCTTCAACGGTCTATGAACAAGAATTAGCAATGAATGAAATTAATGACTTAAGAAATGAATTTTCTACAATGGAAAATTTATGTGCAGTTCGCCATTCAGTTGATACGAACGATAAGTTTTATGAGGATGAGCAGGCGTTCTTTGATGAAAACACTCCAATTGTTCAATCGTATGGACAACAATATTATAAAGCATTAATTGGTTCACCATTTAGAGAGCAACTTGAAGCTAAATATGGAAAACAATTATTTGCTTTAGCTGAATGTGAAGTTAAGATCTTAAGTGAGGAAGTCATTCCAGATTTACAAGAAGAAAATAAACTAACAACTGAATATGCTAAGTTAGTAGCGGCTGCTAAACTTCCATTTTACGGTGAAGTGAAAACGTTAGCACAAATTTCAGCGCATTTTGAAGATAAGGACCGAGAAGTTAGGAAAACAGCTTATGATACATACTTTGGATACTTCTCTGAGAATCAAGATAAATTTGATGAAATCTATGATAAATTAGTAAAAATTCGAACTCGTATTGCTACTAAACTTGGTTTTTCAAACTTCATTGAACTAGGCTATGCACGTATGATGAGAACAGATTACGATGCAAATGATGTTAAAAAGTTTAGAGAGCAAGTTCTTGAAACAATTGTTCCAATTGCAACAGAATTAAGAGAGCGTCAAGCTAATCGAATTGGCGTGGATCAACTTTATTATTATGATGATAAATTTGAATTTGTAACAGGCAATGCAACGCCTAAAGGTAGTCCTGAGTGGATTATTGAAAACGGTAAAAAAATGTACGATGAGTTATCGAAAGAAACAAGTGAATTTTTTAACTTTATGTTAAAGGAAAATTTACTAGATTTAGTTGCTAAGGAAGGAAAACAAGGTGGGGGATATTGTACATATATTCCAAACTATAAAGCTCCATTTATTTTCTCGAATTTCAACGGAACATCTGGTGATATTGACGTTTTAACGCATGAAGCAGGCCATGCATTTCAAGTTTACGAGAGTCGTAAATTTGAAACACCTGAGTACAACTGGCCAACATATGAGGCTTGTGAGATTCATTCTATGAGCATGGAATTCTTTACATGGCCTTGGCAAGAAGAGTTCTTTAAGGAAGATACACAAAAATACTATTTTACGCATTTAAGCAGTGCAGTTACATTTATTGGTTATGGCGTTGCTGTAGATGAGTTTCAACATGAAATCTACGCGAATCCTGAATTAACACCTGAAGAACGACACGGGCTTTGGAAGAGAATAGAAGCAAAATATTTACCTCACCGAGCAAACGATGGAAATAGTTATTTAGAAAAAGGTGGATTATGGCAAAGACAAGGTCATATTTATCAATCTCCATTCTATTACATCGATTATACATTAGCTCAAATTTGTGCATTACAATTCTGGAATAAAATGCATGAAGACAGAGATACAGCATGGTCCGATTATGTTGGGTTATGTCAGTTAGGCGGAAGTCAGTCATTCTTAGGATTAGTTAAAGAAGCTAAACTTGAATCACCATTTAATGACGGCTGTATTGAGACAACATTAGAGCCTGTTAGAAAGTGGCTAGCAGGAGTTAATGATAAAAACTTATAAGTAATTAGAGGTGTCCCAAAGTGAAACTTAGGGGCACCTCTTTTTCTTATTTGATGGTATTTTTAAAAAAAGTAGTTAAATATAGATTGGGTGTAAATAAAACCGATGAACATTCAAAGAATGTGAAACGGGTGAATTAGAAATCAGGAACTAAAGCTATAGTTTGTAATTCTAAAAAAAAGCATCGATCGTCTTTTAAGCTATTTGACTATTTCCGGTCCACAATAAAAGGCTGTCGACTAGATCGACAGCCCAAGAGAGCAAGAGTGTATGTTTTTCTTTAATTATTAACTACTTTGGCTATTTCATCAGTTTTAGTATGCTTCTGCGTCTTTTTAGAAAAGAATAACTCATATACAACGGGAATAAACACTAGTGTTAATAAAGTAGATGAAGTTAAGCCACCAATAACTGTAATTGCTAAGCCTTTGGAGATTAGCGTACCACTAGATTTTGTTAGAGCTAATGGTAGTAATGCAGCTATTGTAGCAAAAGCCGTCATTAAAATTGGACGTAGTCGGGTTTTTCCGCCTTCAATTATTGCTTGGCGAAGAGGTAGCCCTTTTTGTTCGATATTTTGTCCAATTCGATCGACTAATACGATTGCATTTGTCGTTACGATCCCAATTAACATTAATAAGCCAATCATTACACTAATAGATAGTGGTTCGTTTGCTATGAAGAGAGCTACGAAAGAACCAATTGGTACAAAAACTAATGCTGATAAAATGATAAATGGTATTCGAGCTTTTCCAAAAGTAATTAACATTGTTAAATAGACTAATCCGATTGCAACTCCCATTGCAACGCCTAAATCTTTAAAGGTTTGAGTCGTATCATCACTTCCACCGCCACCTTTTAATGTTACATCTGATGGTAAAGATACATCTTTTTTTACATCATTGATTACTTCATTAGTTACTTTTGCAATATCTTTTCCCTGAATTTGAGCGGATACTTTCGCGAATATTTTACCATCTAATTTTTGAATGGCAGAATACGTCTCAATCGTTTTAACTAGGGCTACATCTGATAATTTAATCGGTCCTAATTTCCCAAATAAATTTATATTTTTAATATCTTCTACCGATTGTAGGTCCTTATTATAAGTTAATTGTACATTTTGATCTTTACCGTCGATTTTTAATGTACCCATATTTATTGGATTTGTTTGATCGGCAACTAATCCTAGTATCATTCCAGCAGAAAGACCATTTTCTGAAACTTTTTTCTCATCAATTGAAACAACTACTTGCTTTTGTTTTTCAGAGAAATTATTTGTAACATATTTTAAGTGAACGTTATTTTTCATATAGTTTTCAACTTTTTTAGCACTTTCCTCAAGTGCAACTAAGTTATTAGAATATAAATTGATGTCGACGTTATTATTTGTTGGCGGACCTCCTGAAGAGTTTTCTTGTAAGGTTACTTTTGCACCTTGAACTTCTGATTTTGCCAATTTTTCCATTTTTGTTTTTGTGTTTTTAATAAACTGATCGACATCTGCACTTTGTTTTAAATTAATAAAATAGCTAGCTTTATTTTCTGTTTTAAGACCAGTCATAAAGTCACGGCTACCAACGCCAGTAGATACTTCTTTAACTGCATTCATATTTAAGAACATTTTCTCAATTTTCATTGAAACATCATTTGTTTTTGCTATAGAAGTTGATGATGGTAATTCAAGTGAAGCCGTAATTGCTCGTGATGATTCATTTGGAATAAATGTAAAACCAAGTCTTCCAACTAACGAGAAAGATCCCGCAAGCATTACTACAGCAATCACGATTACAATCCATTTACGATTTAATGATTTCTCAATTATCCTTCCATACCATAATTGTATTTTTTCTTCTTTTTCTTCAGCAGGTACTCTCTTAAATGCATACCTACCTAAAATCGGGACAATTGTAATAGAAACTAATAATGAAGCTAATAAAGAAAATACAATTGTTAATGCAAAAGGTAGGAATATTTTACTCGTAAATCCACCAACTACACCTAAAGGTAAGAAAACTACAATTGTTGTAATCGTAGAAGATGTTACTGCTTTTAATATTTCTTTGGTTGAAGATAGAATTAACTCATTTGAAATTCCTTCTTTAGATTTACGTATTCTACGGAAAATATTTTCAATCACTACTATACTATCGTCAACTACACGACCTACAGCTACAGCCATACCACCCAGTGTCATAATATTTAACGTTATATCTAATTTAAGTAAGAAAATTGATGTAATTAATATTGATAACGGAATAGAGATAATAGCAATAAATGTAGCTCGGAAGTTACGCAAGAAAATCAATACTGCTAGTGAAGCGAAAAGTGCTCCAAGTAATCCTTCTTTAATAAGGGATTCAACGGATTGTTTAACGCCTTCTGCAGAACTGTAACCTACTTTATAAGAAAGTTCTTTTTTGTATTTATTTAATACGTTAATGACTTTGTCAGCTACTTCAACCGTATTTGCATCTTGTTTCTTTGTAATTGCCATTGAAATAGCATCGTTTTCGTTATATCGAATTAATTCGTCTTTAGAGTCAACAGATTCAATTTTTGCCACATCACTTAATAACACTTTTGGTGTTTGTGCAGTTTGATTAGGTGTCGTAGAAACCACGGACGCAGGTTGTAGTTCTAAATCCTTTAGTTTTTGAATTGTATCTAACTTTTCCTCGACCCGAATTGGAATCTTAATATTCCCTTCAGTAATTTTTCCAGCAGGGAATGATAGGAATTTTGAACTGATTTGATCTTTGATGCTTGATAGTGATAGCCCTAAATTTGCAATTTTTTGCTTATCTACTTCAATTGAAAGAGCTGTAGATTTTCCACCACCAATTGAAACGCTATTTACACCCTCGATTTTATTTAATGCTGGTACAATTTCATCATTTAAAGTTGTTTCAATATTGGATCCGTTTTTTGAAAACATAGAGATGTAATAAATAGGAAAGGAGCCAAATGAGAATCGATCGACCTTTGTTGTTACATTTTCAGGTAATCCAGCATCTTTTAGTGTATTGTTGATTTGTTGTTCGACTTTGTCCATATCTGTATTAAACGGAAATTCTAGGTTAATAACAGAAACACTTTCGAAAGACGAGCTTGAGAGAGTCTTTATCCCTTCAATTGATTTAAATGAGTTTTCAAGTTTTGTTGTAATCTGGTCATTTATATCATCTGGTGCTGTGCCAGGATAAACAACTTGTACTGAAATTGCAGGAAATTCAATATTTGGAAGTTCTTCTACTTTTAATTTTGAATAAGAGTACAATCCTCCAAAGATTAGTAAAAAAGAGATGATAAAAATTGCTACAGAGTTTTTTAAACTAAACTTTGTTAAAAAGTTCATTCATAACATCCTTCCTATAAATAGTAATTTAGTGCTAGTGTGACTTAATCTGAATTTTCAATCTTTAAAATGCATACCATCAACAGGTTGATACATCTTCCTTGAATTGTTTCGATCTCATTACATAGATTGATCATTTTTGTGAAATGATAAGATAGCGAGAAAGATCTTATCCTAAGGAGTGATAATAATGACAAAATCAAAAAAAGAAAAGGAACGATTTTGGAATGAAAGAAAGTCGAACCATAATCCACACGATAAAGTAAAATCTTTTAAAGAATTGGACAAAGAAACAAAATAGCCATCTCCTTTTCTAAAGAGTAAATGGTTCCAGTATTTACCTGAATTGCCACTAATTATATTTTCACTTGTAATCATAAAAAAAAGTCCCGTGATATACACGGGACCTGAGACTGATTTAAAAAAGAGTTTTAATTAAATTTTAATAGAATGATAAACTATGTAGATTGTACCTTTTAATTTGTGAATATAAGTAGATTCTACTAATTTAATCTATTCTGCTGCTATTACTATTTTATAATTTTTATGGTTTACAACTGTTAGCGGTTCCATTTCTAAATCTCTGAAGTTTTCCATTATGGATATGTCAACAATGACAGAATTTTTATTAACTTTTTGAACTCTACCTTTTAACCCCTGTTTAAACTCAATGATATTTCCTGCTTCTGCAATTTTCATGAGCATATCTCCTAACAAAGTTTTGACTTGACACCTTCTATAATGCATGAAAACGGTTTAAAGGTAAAGAGAAAATTGAAATTTTTTTACAATTATGTCTATTTTCATAAGAAATTATGTTTAAAAACCTTTTGATAGGTAAAAATGGTTGTTAGCACTTTCAGGAGGTTAGTTCGTTGAAAGATTGGTTTGAAGAGTTTGAAGTTGAAATTTCAAATGAAATAAAGGATTTAGTTAGCAGTAATACACTTATTGGAGATCCGATTTTATATTTTGATAAAGTTATTTTAATACCATTTTTTGAAATGATTGTCGTTCTTGGTGAAGCGCATTCATCCTTTGAATTTGCTAGTGTAGGAACTGGTGTTGAAGTTATTCCTAAGGCATTCTTAGTTATAATGGATGGAAAAACAGATGTAATTTTAGTAAATAATAAAAATATGAATTTAGCTGTTTCAGAAAAAATTCTGGACGTAACTTTTTAGTTTCCAATAAGTACATTCTTTGTTAATGTTAACTTTATGAAAGAGGGGAAGGGCAGGAAGAAATTAAAAAATGATTTTTTCTTGAACCCTGATCTAATAATAAAGGGTGAGAAGATGGAACAAAACGAATTTTTACAAGTAATAGATCAACTAGTTAATGGTGAGATTTTAGAAATTCATATTAAGAAAGATGATTTTTTAGCTTTTAGACAAATAATCGTTAATCGAGACGATTTTAAGCACTTTCGTGGTATTGCTAAACACGGAGGCGATGTGACTTATACATATTTGGAAGAAGCCAGAAGTTAAAACAATGTGCTAAATTATTAGGCAAAAAATATTAAAAATTATATTATTTTATTCAAGTACTCATTAAAAGTTTGCGAAAAAAAAAAGTTTTTTAAGCTTTTTTTCTTATTTCGCAAGGCGTTAATGAGTACTTTTTTTGTGAAATGTTAATGACTCCATTTGACAAAAAAATCGTTTTACACATTATTGCACTATCCCCCATAATTTGTTAAATTTCATATATTGTTTCATTTCGAGATATATTGTCGAAATGTTTATTTTCTAATTTCAGCACCTATATATTGTGTTTGTTCTAAAAAGGTAATACAATATGTAGGTATATAATATAAGTATTTTCAATATTCTTACATATGAACGAGGGTGATAATATGGTGATAGTTTACAGTTCAATGACGGGTAATGTTAAACGTTTTGTCAATAAAATTAGAATGCCGTCAATCCAAATAAAGGATGGATTAAAAATTGAAGAACCGTATATTCTCGTAACCTATACAACAGGATTTGGTAATGTACCTGAAACCGTAAATACTTTTTTAAGTAGTAATTCGGAATATTTAAAAGCAGTCAGTGCAAGTGGTAATAAAAACTGGGGAGATTCTTTTGCAGCAAGTGCAGATAAAATAGCATCAGACTATCAAGTGCCAGTGTTATCAAAGTTTGAACTGTCAGGGACAAGTCGAGATGTACAATATTTTATTGAGGGAGTGGAAAAGCTTGAGACATATTGAGCTTAATAATGAATTGACGATTAAAAAAGATGGTTTTTTTGATCTCGCAAAAGATAAAGAAGCACTTCTTTGTTTTTTAAAAGAAGTTGAAGATAAAAAAATTCAGTTTTCTTCTTTGAAAGAACGCTTAAATTATATGATTCAAGAAAACTATTATTATAATGTTGAGTTAGAATACTCCTTTGATGAAATAGAAAAATTATATGAGTTAGTTTACAATGCAGGATTCACTTTTCAATCATATATGGCAGCTTCAAAATACTTTAAAGACTACGCATTAAAAACAAATGATGGTAAGTACTATTTAGAAGGCTACGAAGATCGAATTGCGATCGTTGCACTATATTTAGGAAGAGGCAATATTGAGAAAGCATTGAAGTTAGCGAACATGATGATTCAACAAAACTATCAGCCAGCTACTCCAACATTCTTAAATGCTGGAAGAAGTAGAAGAGGCGAGTTAGTATCATGTTTCTTATTAGAAATGGATGATAGTTTAAATTCGATAGGATTTCAGATAAATACAGCAATGCAGCTTTCAAAAATCGGCGGTGGTGTTGCACTTAATTTATCGAAGCTTAGAGCACGTGGAGAACAAATAAAGGAAATTGATAACGCTGCAAGTGGTGTTGTTCCTGTAATGAAGCTATTAGAAGATTCGTTTTCGTATGCTAACCAGCTTGGACAACGTAAAGGTGCTGGTGCAACCTATTTAAATATTTTCCACTGGGACGTAGTTGAATTTCTTGATACAAAAAAAATCAATGCCGATGAGAAAAGTAGAATTCAGTCACTTTCAATCGGATTAATTGTTCCAAATAAATTCTTTGAACTAGCAGAGAAAAATGAACCATTCTATGTATTTGCTCCATATACAGTGTACAAAGAGTATGGAATTCATTTAGATGATTTTGATATCGATGAAAGATATGAAGAATTAGTAAATAATGATCGCATTAAAAAGAAAAAACTAGATTTAAGTGCACGAGACCTTTTAGTAAAAATTGCTGCGATTCAGTTAGAATCTGGCTATCCATATTTAATGTATAAAAGTAATGCGAATGAGCAGCATGCTTTAAAAGATATTGGCGACATAAAAATGTCTAATTTGTGTACAGAAATCTTTCAACTTCAAGAAACATCAGTCATCAATAACTATGGTGAAGAAGACTTAATCAAACGTGATGTCAATTGTAACTTAGGATCATTAAACATCGTAAATGTAATGGAAAATAAGGCGATTAGAGAATCTGTCCATGTTGGTATAGAAGCTTTAACAGCCGTAGCAGATATGACAGAAATAGAAAATGCACCTACTGTAAAAAAAGCAAATGAGGAGCTTCATTCAGTTGGTTTAGGTGCAATGAATTTGCATGGATTTTTTGCGAAAAATGGCATTGCATATGAAGGTGCTGAGGCAAAAGATTTTGCGAATACATTCTTTATGATGGTTAACTTTTATTCAATCGAAAAAAGTATGTTAATTGCTAAGGAAACAGGTAAAACATTTAAGGATTTCAAAAAGAGTGAATATGCGAAAGGTACTTATTTTGAAAAGTATACTTCAAAATCATTTGAACCTAAAACTGACAAGGTGAAAGAATTATTTAACGGTATTTATATCCCTAATGAATTTGACTGGGTTACATTGAGTAAGCAAGTACAAGCATATGGTTTATATAACAGCTATCGTTTAGCAATTGCACCTACACAATCAATTAGCTATATTCAAAACGCTACTTCATCGGTTATGCCAATCGTAAATGTGATTGAATCTAGAACTTATGCGAATTCAACAACATATTATCCGATGCCTTATTTATCAAAAAATAGTTTTTGGTATTATAAATCAGCATATGATGTGAATCAGTTTAAGCTAATTGACTTAATCGCTGAAATTCAGCAGCATGTCGACCAAGGGATAAGTACTATCCTATATGTAAACAGTGATGTCTCAACAAGAGAGCTTGCAAGATACTATATTTATGCTAATAAAAAAGGATTAAAGAGCTTATATTACACTCGTACTCGTAAACTAAGTGTAGAAGAATGTATTAGTTGTTCAGTATAAAATAATAGTTAAATAGAATAAATTGAATCGAAATTAAATTACTTGATGGTCTAAGTGAGAAGCTCGAATATAGAATGCTCTAAGCATATTGTTCTATATCATCGGGCTTTCTTTATGATTAGGGGGAAAATATAGATGAAAGCTGTTAACTGGAATAAAAAAGAAGATGATTTTAGTTTAGTATTTTGGAAGCAAAATCTATCTCAGTTTTGGACAGAAGAAGAAATCGTCGTTTCATCAGATAAAAATACTTGGAATACATTATCGAAGGAAGAACAATCAGCTTTTAAAAAGGTATTAGGTGGACTAACATTATTAGATACTAAGCAAGGCGGAGAAGGTATGCCATTAATCTTAGTTCATCTTAAAAACTTACAAGCTAAAAGTGTACTAGCATTTATGGGTGCGATGGAAGAAGTGCATGCTAAGAGCTATTCACATATTTTTACGACTCTTGCTACAGAAGATGAAATTGATGAGCTATTTAAATGGGTGGATGAGCATCCAATTTTAACGAAAAAATCAGAGTTAATTTCTTCTTATTATTTAAATTTATTAAAGCGTGATGTTTCAGATGAAGAGCTATACATGGCAATGGTTGCAAGTGTATTTTTAGAAAGCTATTTATTTTATAGTGGATTCTTCTTCCCGTTATATTTAGCAGGTCAAGGGAAAATGACTGCAAGTGGAGAAATTATTAATCTTATTTTACGAGATGAAAGTATTCACGGAGTATTTGTAGGATTGTTAGCACAACAAATTTATGACCAATTTAATGATGAACAAAAAACTCGACTTTTCAATGAAACAATGTCATTATTAGTTCAATTGTATGAGATTGAATTACAATATGCAGATGAAATTTATTCTTCAATTGGTCTAGTAGAGGAAGTTAATAAGTTTATTCGATATAATGCAAACAAGGCATTAATGAACTTAGGATTTGATCCTTATTTTGACGAAGAAGATATTAATCCAATTGTTTTAAATGGACTAAAAACAGATACAAAAAACCATGATTTTTTCTCTGTAAAAGGAAATGGGTATGTAAAAGCAGTTACAGTGGAAAAATTAACAGATGAAGATTTTATTTTTGAATTTTAAAAGGTTAGGAAGTATGTAAATGAAAGCACTAGTTTTTAGAGAGTTTGGTCAATCAGACGTATTAAAATATGAAGAAATCCAGGCACCTAACATTTCAACCGATGAAGTTTTAATTGAAATGAAGGCAGTTGGTGTAAATTTTGCAGACATATACCGTCGCAAAGGGAATTATCATTTAGCAGGTGATCCACCTTATATTTTAGGGTACGAGGGCTCTGGAGTCATTACCGAAGTTGGTTCGAACATTACAGACTATAAAGTGGGTGACCGAGTAGCTTTTGCTGATGTTCCGTTTGCAAATGCAGAGTATGTTGCTGCAAAAGAAACTCATATTGTACCAATTCCGGATGAAATTAGTTTTGAAATTGCTGCTTCTATTATGTTACAAGGATTAACTGCACATTATTTAATTAATGATAGTTATAAAATAAAAGCTGGTGATGTTGCTCTTGTACATGCTGTAGCAGGTGGCGTTGGTCAATTATTAACTCAAATGATCCGTTTAAAAGGCGGCGAGGTAATCGGATTAACCTCATCAACAGAAAAAAGAGACAAAGCTCTATCAATCGGTGCAAAAGAAGTATTTTTATATAATGAAGACTGGGTATCGAAGGTTAAAGAAAAAAATGGTGTGGATGTAGTGTATGAATCAGTAGGTTCGACAATAATGGATAGCTTTGAAGCTACTAAGATTCACGGAACAGTCGTGTTTTACGGAATGGCTGGTGGAGACCCAGTACATATCGATCCTAGAATGTTAATGGATACATCAAAAACACTAACAGGTGGAGACTTGTGGAATGTTTTAATTTCAAAAGAAGAGAGACTACGTAGAAGTAATGAACTATTTAATTGGATTTCAACTAAACAATTAATTGTACAAGAACCTACCGTGTTTCCTTTAAAAGATGGAAAACTGGCACATGACTTATTAGAAAGTAGAAAATCAACAGGTAAAATTATTCTATCTGTATAAATAAAGAGGATGTCCCAGATGTGTAAAGGGGCATCTTCTTTTTTGTTTTATAGAATATTTAAAAGAAAAGTAGTTGAAATAAAGGGCTACGTACAAATAAGAACGTTTACTGTGTAAATTAGAACTGTGAAAAGCGCAAATAAAACAGTGAAATGTACAAATCAGTGATCGGCATGCTTATAATACAATGGAAAGTGCAAATAAGAAAATGAACAGTGCAAATAATACAGCGAAATGTGCAAATAAGAACTCGTAAACTGCAAATAAAAGCGGAACTGCAAATAAAAATAGTGAAACTGCAAATAAAAATCGAGAATCTGCAAATAAAATTAGTGAAACTGCAATTAAAATTAGCAAAACTGCAAATAAATTCCCAAGGTACCTAAAATAGGTAAGATAATACCTATACCGGTTAGGGTATCCAGCCTTAAAAGTAGATGCACAACGATGGAAAAGTAAAAAGTTTTCTCTAATTCTTTCAAATTAGACTTATATAATGAAGAAATCTACTAAAAATCTATAAATGTAGATCCTCAATTCAAATTTAATTGAAAAACGCCGCAAAGATACCCCCTTAAAAAAATAGCGATAATAAAAAGCCGTCGACGTTTCGACAGCTTGTATTCTAAGATGCTATTCCTTATTAAGTAGCAGTGCACTTAATAGGTAATGTAATTGTAAAGGTAGTTCCATTATCTCCACTTAGTACTGAAATTGTGCCATTATGATTTTGAATCAGTTTTTTTGTTAATGGTAAACCAAGTCCGGTACCGTCATCTTTCGTAGAAAAGAAAGGATCAAATATATATGGTAAGTCAGCAGAAGGAATTCCTGTACCGTTATCTTTAAAGGTAATATAAATGATATCATTATCGATAAAAGTAGCAATAGTAATGATCAGTAAATCTTCTTTTTTCGCATCTAATGCATTATGAAATAAGTTTAAAAATACTTGAACAAGTTGATTCTTATCAAAAAATATATGTGTTGCAATTAAATCTTCAGATAAGAAAAATTCAAATTTTACGTTATTTAAAAAGGTCTCACTGAATAATAACTGTTTTATATGATTTGATATAAAATTATTAATATTTATTGCCTCAGGTTTATAGTTTGCATTCTTTGTAATGGATAAAAAATCAGTGATTATGCCATTTGCTCTGTCTAATTCTGGAATCAGAAGATCATTAAACAACTGCTTATATTGAGGTGGGGCTTCTTCTTGTAAAAATTGTAAATAGCCTCTCACTGTCGTAAGTGGATTGCGAACTTCGTGGGCAATCCCTGCAGCAATTCTCCCTGACATAGCTAGTTTTTCAGATTCTCTTGCTTCATTTAAATTATGAAAAATACCGATTACTCTTAAGATTTCTCCATTTATGTCACGGATAATACGAGTGTTAATGATACCGTAGTTAATATTTAAAATTTCTTTATTATAAAATTCTTCGCCGGTAAATAGTGTTTGAAGCAAACAAATCTCTTTATCTTCTATTTTTAACAGATTTCTAATATGTCTACCAATCAGTTCATATTTAGTGATTCTAAAATCATTCGCAACTTGCTGATTGTATAACGTAATAATACCGTTTTTATCTATAAATAAAATATGGTGCGGTAAGGCATCGTAAATTGATTGTAAAGCTCTTTTACTATTCGCAAAAAAGATCGAGTATTTAGTATGTAATGGAAGTTCGTTAATGGAATTACTTATATCTGTATTTCTAGTTAACTGATTTGAGCTAGATAATTCACGAGTTTCATTTGAAAAGATAGACCCAGAAGTAATTGTATTTAAAATAGATTCATATGATATTACTTTTTCTTCAAGTTCAGCAATTTTCTCTTTTAGTTCTTGTATTGTCTCGTTAATCATTTACACTTTACTCCGATTTCTACTAAAATAAGTATATACTTAGTCATTATATCAGACTATATCGTTTATTTTAATGAAAAATAGAAATAATTAATTAATAATTAATGAGCTATTGGAGAGAATTATGGAAATAAAAATAGGAGTTACAGGGTGGGGGGACCATGACAGTTTATACCCTGACCGGATCCACTCATCCAAAAAATTAAGACAATATTGCACCCATTTCCCAATTGTTGAAATAGATTCTTCTTATTATAGTATCATGCCTCAATCAAACTATCATAAATGGGTGAATCAAACTACTTCAGATTTTTCATTTATTGTTAAAGCTTATGGCGGTATAACCGGTCATTCAAGACAAAATTATTCGAAAGAGGAACAAATATTACTTTTAACTCCATTTTTAGAATCAATTCAACCTTTAATTGAAGCGAATAAATTAAAAGGAATCTTATTTCAATTTCCACCTTGGTTTAATTGCAAGAAAGAAAATGTTGAATTGCTTCGAATTATGAAAAGTAAACTGAAAGGACTTCCGGCAATTTTAGAATTTCGAAATCAATCATGGTTTTATCCTCAATTTTATGATCAAACTTTAAAATTTATGGAAGATGAAGGATGGATTCATTCAATTTGCGATGAGCCTCAAGCGGGAAATGGAAGTATACCAATTGTACTACAGCCAACAAATCCGAATTTAACTTTAATCCGTTTTCATGGACGAAACATATATGGATGGAATCATAACGGACAAGATAATTGGCGAGAAGTACGGTATTTATATCGTTATAACGAAGAAGAGCTTTTTGAATGGGTAGCAAGAATTGAACAATTAGCAAAAAATACAAAGGAAATATGTGTTCTTTTTAATAATAACTCTGGTGGAGATGCAGCGGATAATGCTAAACAATTAATGAAGCTGCTAGGTATTGAATTTGGACCTTCATCTACCGAGCAGCTCGAATTGTTTTAGTTTGATTTTCGTAATAAAGAAATGCAACAAATATTAATAAGTAGAAAAGCAACAAACGCTAACATCGGAATTGTAATGAAACCAAACCAATTTAAATAGTCACCAGTACAAGGAACAGGTCCACATTGAGTTGCCGTTTCCTTCATAGCAGGAACTTTTTGAATTAAAATATGATAGATTGAAATGCACATACCAATTAATGATAATGGTAAAACATAAATAACATCTTTTATTTTATTTTTATAAACGGCAATACCGACAATAAAAACAATTGGATACATGAAAATTCGCTGATACCAGCATAATGAACAAGGTGTCCAATGATTAATAACGGAAAAAGATAAACTACTTAGTGTTGCAATAATGCTTACAATCCAAGTGAAAAATAAGATTGATTGATGTTTCTTCATTCTTTACCATCCTTATATTGAAATTCGATAATATTATTGTACCTTTGATTGGGTATAAAGTGGTATTAAAACGGGATATAAGTTTTAACTTTATTGGTTACACAAGAAAAAACAGACCTTTGTCGTCTAAGCTGAAAAAGCGATATATCAATCTATTTTAGTAAAATATCAACGAGAAATTGCTTTTTATCAACGAGATTTAGATCTACATCAACTGAGTTCACAGCTTTAACAATATAGTTCACATAGTATTCGTGTTTTTGTCGCTTAACTAATTAAAAAAGGATGTCTCATAAGTAATTTAACTAATGAGACATCCTTTTTTTATATAAATAATTCTCAACTATTCAGCAATCGCAGCATCTAAAGCAATAACAATCATATCATTGAAAGTTGTTTGTCTTTCTTGCGCAGATGTTTCTTCACCAGTGAAGATGTGATCGCTTACTGTTAAAACAGTAAGTGCATCTACACTATGTTTAGCAGCTATTGTATATAAAGCAGTCGTTTCCATTTCTACTGCAAGAACACCGTATTCACCTAATTTTTCATACATGTCCATACTATCTCGGTAGAATATATCTGATGTTAAAATATTTCCTACTTTTACATTTAACCCTTTATTAACTGCGCCATCATATGCTTTCTTAAGTAAATCAAAGCTAGCACATGGAGAATAATCAAAACCAGGGAATGTTTGACGATTCATATTTGAATCTGTACATGTAGTCATCGCTATAATAACATCACGAATTTTTACATCTTTTTGAAGCCCGCCACAAGTACCTACTCGAATTAATGTTTTTACACCATAGCTATTAATCAACTCATTTACATAAATACCAATTGATGGAATTCCCATTCCAGTACCTTGAACGGAAATTCTTTGACCTTTGTATGTACCAGTAAAACCAAGCATGCCACGTACTTCGTTATAGCAGACAACATCTTCTAAAAATGTTTCAGCGATATATTTTGCTCTTAAAGGGTCACCAGGTAATAAAATTTTATCCGCAATCGCGCCTTGTTCTGCGCCAATATGTATACTCATTTAAATATCCTCCTTAAAAACTCTAATTGAATAGGCCATCCTTTATCAGTATTTTAGTCTCTACATTTAAATAAAAAAACATTCTAATTTATATAGCTACTTAAAGGAAAATGTAAGTCGAACGTAGTAGATAATATATATATAGAAAAAATTATAGACAAAATTAACCAATACAGATAATTTATGGCGAATTTTAATTATTGCATAGGTAATTGAATAATGAAAGAGTTTACAATATGAAATTGAGCTTTCTCGAAATGACAAAAAATTGTTAATTTTAACTATTTAAGGGAGAATGATCTATGAAATTTCGATTTATTGCAACTCTATGTATAGCTATACTTATTATCTTATTAATTAGTAACCGTTTAGTTAACCATAGTATACTATCTAATGGAAGTCAGACTAACTCACTTAAAGTCCAAAAGGTTAAATGGAGTCTTACCACGAAAAATAGTAGGCAAGAAGTAAGTGTGGCCTCTAGATCAATGAGTGTACTACAGCGCGACAAAATTAAAATATTTATTACTAGAGACGACTTAAAATCTTATAAAATTATTACCCCAGATTATAACGGAAATAATCAATTTACATTTAAGTATGCCTTTAAGGAAGATGTTCCATATTTTGTAAGTGTATTTTTAAATAATCAGACACTTGATACGAAGATTTTTCAAAAACAAAAGGATAAAACCGATGATTTATTTCCTACAGCAATTTTGACAAAGAAGAATGATGAATATACAGTCTCGTTGTTATATACATCGATCCTACCAAAAACAAAAAGTCAAATAACATTTGATTTTGAGAAGTTTAAAAAACGTTCGAATTTTACAAATCACCAATTTTATATTATTAATGAAGATGGAACGTATTTTAAGCAAGTAAATAATCCAGATAAAAATTCTAAAGTAAACTATGAACTTGATTTACCTAAAGCGGGTATGTATAAAATATTTTATGAATTTAATCTAAATGACGAAAAACAGACATTTAATTTTATTCTGGATGTAAAAGACAAAGACAGCTAAGGAGTCGCAAATGCATAATTTATTAATGAATTCAAAAGTATTAGTTTTTGATTTAGATGGTACTTTATATGACGGAACAACACATTACGATTACTATGCTAAACTACTAGCAAATGAAGTTAGTCCAGACAAACGTGATTCCTTTTTGAAGGACTATGAAAAAATTAAAGATTATGACCATGCTTTAACAATTGGAAAAATTTACGATTCTGAAAATGATTTAATTATTTCGTTAGATCCAATTACTTTAAAGCCGATTCAGGTTTTCACTTGGGAAGGTCAGCTTCTGTCTAAAGATGAATTACAAGAAAACTATCTTGATCGAATCAATTATGAATTGCCTTACATACCAGTAGGGGATGGTTGGTGGATTCCATTAGTGGCAAGCTATCATTATGGAGCAAAAGACGTATTTCATTGCTATGATAAAACAAAAGAGTTTATGGCAACAAAGGAATTTAGTATTCCGTATATTAAAGGTTTAAAACAAGCCTTAGAGCAAGTAAAAGATACTAAAAAATTAGTCTTGTTAACAAATTCGGACCGCGAGGATGTAACTCGATTACTAAATTTACTTGATTTAAATGGATTGTTCCATTTGGAAATTACAGATGGAAAGAAACCACTAGAAACGGAAAATCATTATAAAAATATAATGAATAAATTCAATGTTTTACCACACGAAGTCGTTTCAATTGGAGACAATTTTATTAATGAAATATCACCTGCTCTAAAATTAGGCATGCACGGCGTATATATTACAAATCAGACTTCTATTCAAGTTAGCGAATCCTTACTAGTTGTAAAAAGATTAGAGGAAGTTTTTGAGTAACATAAAAAATGAATATTGATTCCTTAAAAAACTGTGAGCAAAATTGCTTACAGTTTTTTGAATTGTATAATGAACTGTGATCCGATTTGAACTACATATTCTAAATGATGTATACTCTAAATCCAACTTATTTTACGGAACGCATACATACTTTTGAAATTGCAATGAGAAAATAATAGTAGGAGGAAGTGTGAATGGACAAAAATCGAAAACTCTATTCTCTCGTAATTTCTATCATTATTTTTTTTACTGCTTTTTTTAGTAATAACTTAAATACAGAGGCAAGAACAACAAATTATGGCTACATTACGCATCCTTTATTAGTTTATTTTTTTGACGTAGGTCAAGGAGATAGCATGGTAATGATTTTACCAAATGGAAAGACAGTGTTGATTGATGGAGGAGATGTAGAACATGGTGGAGCTGTTATAAAAAAACTTAAACGACTTCATGTCAATGCAATTGATCTACTTGTAAGTACACATCCAGACATTGATCATATAGGCGGATTATTAAAGGTCATGAATAGCGTCAAAATATCGAAAATCTTAGATAGTGGAAAAAAATATAATTCACACTCTTATTACTTATATAAGAAAGAAGCGTTTCAAAAGAATATCCCAATTAGCATTGCAAGGTTAAATGAGAAAATCGTACTTGATCCAAATGTAGATATCACAGTATTAAATAGTGGGAAAAAATCCTATACAAATAATAATAGTTCAATCGTTTTAAAAGTAAAGTATGCAGACATATCAATTCTATTGACTGGAGATATTGAAAGAAAAGCTGAACAAAGACTAATCAAAAGTGAAAATATTGACGCTCAAGTATTAAAAATTCCACATCACGGTTCATCTACATCAACTTCAGAGGCTTTTTTATTTGCTGTAAACCCAACAGTAGCAATTCTCTCGTATGATAAATTTAATCTATTTGGTCATCCACATAGATCAGTAATGAAGCGGCTAAATCATCTAGGAATCAAGCAATACACAACCGATCAATACGGAGATATCGAATTATCAACAAATGGTCATAACTTATATATTGAAAAACAAGAAGTATTGGTTAATCCTTAAGGATCGATCCAATACTTTTATTTTTTGAGTGGAGAGTGAATTAAACTGACGGTTTTTAACTCATGAGCCCTTTTATGAGTTAAGGAATTAGGTGAATAAACGATATTTTTAACTCATGAACCCTTTATGAGTTAAGAAAATAGGTGAATAAGCGATATTTTTAACTCATGAGCCCTTTATGAGTTAAGAAAATAGGTGAATAAGTGATATTTTTAACTCATGAGCCCTTTATGAGTTAAGAAAATAGATGAATAAGTGATATTTTTAACTCATGAGCCCTTTATGAGTAAAGAAAATAGGTGAATAAGCGATATTTTTAACTCATGAGCCCTTTATGAGTAAAGAAATAAGAAGAATAGGGGATATTTTTAACTCATGCCCTCTATATGAGTAAGGACATTAGATCAAAAATGCTATATCTTAACCAATGCCCCCATATAAAGATGCGTATAAGAGTAAATTACATCCTATTTTATAATGAAAATACGATAATTTTTTATGTCGATATTATGAAATTAACATAGGTAGTATAGACAACTAGGAGTATATATCATACAATGGTTATGTAGAAATCCTAGTATAGATCTAAATGAATGTGAATGATGATTAAGTAAACACTACTTTCTATATGCGGTTATTAATATACTTCTTAGAATTAGGAAAGAGGAGAGTACATGAAATCAATTATTAATGTAAAAATTTATACGGGCACAGAAGTAATTGAAAAGGGTTACATTCGATATGACGAAAAAATTTCTAATATTGGCCACATGGACGGTTATGTAAATGAAGGCGAAGAAATAATTGATGGAAATGGTACAGTTATTATCCCAGGAATGATTGATATTCATATACATGGTGCATATGATGTTGACGCAATGGATGCGGATCCTAACACGATGGTTACTATGAGTAACAAAATGATGAAAGAAGGGGTTACAACCTTTTTTCCAACTACAATGACTCAGTCTAAAGAAAATATAGAAAATGCATTGAAATCTTTAAAGGAAGCTAAAGAGCTTGGTGCGCATTTTGAATATATTCATTTAGAAGGACCATTTGTTAATAAAAATAAAGCTGGAGCGCAGCCTCTAGAGTACATTATAAATCCTGACGTAGAATTATTTAAAAAATGGCAAGAAGCTTCAGGAGGATTAATAAAGTTAGTTACTTATGCACCTGAGGTTGAAGGTGCAAAAGAGCTAGAAGCAGAGCTACAACGAACAAATGTTATTGGAACTGTTGGTCACTCAGATGCTGTAAGTGCA
Organism: Bacillus sp. AFS002410; assembly: GCF_002556365.1. Classification (NCBI taxonomy): domain Bacteria; kingdom Bacillati; phylum Bacillota; class Bacilli; order Caryophanales; family Bacillaceae; genus Bacillus; species Bacillus sp. AFS002410. The sequence goes on along the minus strand of NZ_NUEU01000033.1, from coordinate 12,208 downwards.
GATTTTGAAGGTAGAAATATTTTTCATGCTACACATCTATACAACCAAATGAGACCTATGCATCATCGTGAAGTAGGTACAGTAGGACATGTACTTTTAGATGAACGAGTTATGGTTGAATTGATACCGGATGGAATTCACATACATCCTGATATGGTTAAGCTTGCTTACCGTTTAAAAGGAGCTAAAAAAATTAGCGTCATTACCGATGCAATGAGAGCAAAAGGTCTTAATGACGGTAAATATGAATTAGGTGGACAACCTGTATTTGTAGCAAACAAAAGTGCACGATTAGAAGACGGCACGCTTGCAGGTAGTATTTTAAAAATGGATGAAGCATTTAGAAATATTATGAAATTTACAGGCTGTACTCCAGAAGAAGCAGTACAAATGACATCAATAAACCAAGCTGAAGAATTTGGGCTTACACATAAGGGAGCATTAAAACCTGGAAAAGATGCTGATTTTGTCCAAATGACTCCAGAGTTTTTCGTAATTAACACTACTAGACAAGGTAAAAATTTTAATGAGGTGACTTTATGAACGTAATCGTAGTAAAAAATGCAGAAGAAATTTCAAAAGTAGCATATGAGAAAATGGTACAAGCAATTGAAGGGAAAGATGAATTTACTCTAGGTTTAGCTACTGGTGGCTCACCTCTAGGTATTTATGAACAATTCCGAATCAATAAACCGGATATGTCTAATGTAATTACAGTTAATCTTGATGAGTATGTTGGATTAGCTGAGGATGATCAAACAAGCTATCATACTTATATGGCAGAACAGTTATTTAATCATTTGAACTTTAAAGAAAACCATTTACCGAATGGAAATACAAAAGACTTAGAAGAAGCATGTAAAAACTATGAGGACTTATTACAGAAGCATCCTGTAGATTTACAACTTCTAGGGATTGGCGAAAATGGACATATCGCATTTAATGAGCCAGGAACTCCTTTCGATACACCGACTCATATCGTAGAGCTAACTGAATCAACACGTAATGCGAATAAAATATATTTTGAGAACGAAGAAGATGTACCAACTCACGCTGTAACTATGGGAATTGGTTCAATTTTAAGAGCTAAAGAAATTATACTAGTAGCATCAGGAATCAAAAAAGCAGAAGCAGTAAAAGAAATGTTAAATGGTAAAGTAGATATTAACTGCCCGGCTACTGCTCTACAACAGCATAATAATGTAACAATTGTGGTTGATGAAGAAGCATACTCACTTTGTAACAAATAATGTTAAGGCTAGATAAAAATTCTCCTTTACCGATTTATTTTCAAATACAAGAGATTTTAAAGGTGAAAATTAGCTCAGGAGAATGGAAACCTGGGGACAGAATCCCTTCTGAGCAAACATTGAGTGAGATGTTAAATGTAAGTAGGATGACAATTAGACAGGCTTTAAACAATCTTGTAAAAGAATCTTTAATAAGTCGGAAGCGTGGAATTGGTACGTTTGTTTCAGTAAAAGATGGAATTGAAGTTGAGGAATCCCTTAAATCATTAAGGAGTTTTTCTGAAGATATTACATCAATTGGATTAACACCTACTAATAAATTACTTGGATTTTCAACAATTGAAGCGGATGAATATTTAGCAGAAGTTTTATCAATTGAAAGCGGATCTGAAGTTTTTAAAATTGAAAGATGTCGTTTAGCAAATGAGCATCCAATTGCAATCGAAACAACGTATTTACCTAAAAATTTAGTAAATCGAATTGATGAAAAAGCATTGAATCATTCTTTATATGAATACTTTGAAGTTTCCTTAGGTTATACAATTAAAAAAGCTACTAAATGGATAAAAGCATCGCTAATGTCGGAAAGAGATTCTTTAATTCTAGAAGTGGCAGAGGATTCTCCAGCATTAGAATTACACCAAATAACATTTATTAATGATGGTTTACCTCTTGAATACGTAAGTTGTATTTATCGAGCTGATCGTTATCGATTTACAATTGATATTGACCGTTAAAAAGGGTGCATGTTTGCACCCTTTTTTGTTGTTGAACTGCGTCATAGGAAGTGCAAATAAAACTGAGTGGAAAGTGCAAATAAAAAAGCTGAAAGTGCAAATAAAAAAGCTGAAAGTGCAAATAAAACTGAGGAAGTGCAAATAAAAAAGCTAAAAGTGCAAATAAAACTGAGGAACTGCAAATAAAAAAGCTGAAAGTGCAAATAAAACTAGTGAAACTGCAAATAAAAAAATCAAATCTGCAAATCAAATCACGATTCAACAAAAAATAGAGCAAATGAATTAAAAAAAGTAAATGGAATCAAATAAAATTAAGTGTGTAGAACCAATTATTAAGCAAAATAGAGTTTAATCATAAAAAAGTATGAATCTTTTCGACGATATCAGCGGAGAACGCTAAATATCAACAAAGCACGCGACCATATCAGCGGGGATTGCTACAATATCAACGAAGAAAGCCAGTATATCAACGAGGATCACTATTATATCAACGAAGAACCCCATTATATCAACGAAGTTCACAACTTTATCAACAAAGTTCACAACTTTATCAACAAAGTTCACTTAGTGTTCGTATATTCCAATACAAATCTACAAACTAAAAGGGTGCTTTTAAAAGCACCCTTACTTTTTACTTCATTTGTAAAACAATTTTAACAGCTTCAGCTACAGAAGGAACTGTATAAGAAGCATATTTTTTAACTTCATCATCAGCGTTTTCCATAGCAAAGCTATTTGGTGTTAATTCAAACATTGAAATATCGTTGTAAGCATCACCTATACAAGCGATTTCGTTAGATTTAATGCCTAGTTTTTCAATTAATATTTGAATTGCAGATCCTTTACTTACATTTACTGGGACAATATCTAAGCAATTTTTTGCTGATATAAAAGAAGTAACATATTCCGGTAATTCTTCCTGTAATTCTTTTTGAAGTTCAAGTAAATCTTCATCTTCGCCTAAAACTACATATTTTTTTGGTGTAATTGACTTACCAAGATCAGATTTTAATGTTTTCAGTTCAACTGCATTCATGCTAGAGTTTTTTTCGATTTCTTTCACTAAGTCAGTTTTCTCTTCAATATAGTAAGTAGAGTTATCGGCTACATAGATTAAAAATTTATCATGTGTAATCATCTCATATACTTTGTCTATGACACTTGGATGAAAAGTAGCATCTAATAAAGCTTCACCTTCATTTGAATAAATATAAGTTCCATTCATACTAATGCGATGGAAGTTATTTCCTAGACTTTCCATAATTTTCACAATTTCATAGTCTAAACGACCTGAAGCAAAACATAATATAACTCCTTGATCTATAAGGTTTTTTAATGCTTCAACGTCATGCTCAAATAGCTGACCTTGGTGAAACATCGTACCATCTAGATCACTTACAAATAATTTAATCATAATACTAAACACCCACTTGATTTATATTTATACTTTTATATTCTATCCTAATATAATAGATAATCAAAAAAATATGATTAATTTATGAAACATAATTCGTGTTTAAACTATTTTTGAAAAATTATGTTATGATATAAAAGCAATTTTTTACTTGGGGGTGATAAAAAAAATGTCAGAGATGTCAGTTTGCTATACAATCAAAAAGGTGCTTAATAATAACGTATTAATTGCTAAAAATCCCGATCATACCGAAGTAGTACTTTTAGGAAAAGGTATCGGTTTTAATAAAACTAGAGGAGATTTAATTTCCGAAGGTGTAGTAGAAAAAATGTTTATTTTAACAGATGAACAAAAACAAAAGCAATATAAATCATTAATTAACTTTATGGATGAAAAATTAATGGGTACACTACAGCAAGCGATTTATTTAATTTCTGAAAGAACGGGATGTACTTTAAATGAGCAAATTCATATTGGATTAACTGACCACTTAATATTTGCGATCAAACGAATTAGAGAAGGCTATAATGTTGATAATCCGTTCTTACAAGAAACAAAAGCAATGTATCCAGAGTATTTTAAAATAGCACAAGAAGTTATTGATTTGATAAATAAAGAAATAGATATAATTTTACCAATAGAAGAAGTAGGCTTTGTTACACTTCATATCGTTAGTAATTTATCGATGGAAGTTGTATCGGATGTAAATAAATTTTCTCAGATCATTAAAGATTTAGTATTATATATAGAAGAATATTTAAAAATCGAAATTGATAAAGAAAGTATTCATTATTCAAGGCTCGTACGTCATTTGAGATTTTTAATAGACCGGATTTTTCATGGTAATTCATCTGAAGAATCACCAGCTTTAGGGATTATCTTAAAAAAAGAATATCCTGTATGCTATGATTTAGCGTGGAAAATTTTGAAATCAATCGAAACTTCATTAAATAAGAAAGCTAGTGAAGCAGAAGTAATATACTTAACGTTACATTTAGAACGACTTGTTCAAAGTAAATTTAAGGAGTAGGAAGAGGGAACCTCACTTTAAATTTGCTGACCTACTTAATGAAATTTTGGCTTTAAAGGGATAAAATATGGTTTTTAAGCTGAAAAATCATTATTTTTTTAAATATAATAAAAAAAATAGGTATTTAGGCTTGATATTTTTAAAATCTATAGATATAATGAAAGCGAAATCATAACAAATCATATTTGAATAGTGTTACACATTAAACGTGTTACTGATTCGATCAGGCATGAGTTGAAAAAGTGTGAATTATAATTCTTGGGTAGGGGAAACTATATCCAGGATTCGTAATTGTCATTTTTTCTGCTCATGCCTTTTTTGTTTGGATAAAAGGAGGATAACAATGTTTAAGAAAATCTTTGGAGTTTTACAAAAAGTTGGTAAAGCGCTTATGCTTCCAGTTGCGATTTTACCAGCTGCCGGATTATTACTTGCATTCGGTAATGCATTTCAAAATCCACAAACATTAAAGTACTTACCATTTCTTGATGCTCACTGGTTCCAGTTAGTAGCTAAAGTTATGGAACAGTCTGGTGACATCATTTTCGGAAATCTGTCATTATTATTTGCAGTAGGTGTTGCCGTTGGTTTAGCAGGAGGAGAAGGTGTTGCTGGATTAGCAGCAATCGTTGGATTCCTGATTATGAATAAAACAATGAGCGTGTTCAAGGATGTTGGACAATACGTTGTTTTAGATAAAGCATTAAATATAGCAAAATTCGATGATCCATCATTCGCATTTGTATTAGGTATCCCTACACTGCAAACAGGTGTATTTGGTGGGATTATCGTTGGTTTAGTAGCTGCATGGGCTTATAACAAATACTTTGAAATTGATTTACCTTCTTACTTAGGTTTCTTCGCAGGTAAACGATTTGTTCCAATTGCTACAGCAGCATTTTCAGTAGTACTTGGTATTTTAATGTGCTTCATTTGGCCGCCAATTCAGCACGGGTTAAACTCATTCTCACATAATATGATTGATGCGAATTTAACATTATCCGCATTCGTATTTGGTGTTATTGAGCGTTCATTAATACCATTTGGTTTACATCATATTTTCTATGCACCATTTTGGTTTGAGTTTGGTTCATATACTGATAAATCAGGTTTGGTTGTTCACGGGGACCAAAAAATCTTCTTCGCTCAATTAAAAGACGGAGTAAAATTAACTGCTGGTACGTTCATGGTAGGTAAATTCCCATTCATGATGTTTGGATTACCAGCTGCAGCATTAGCTATGTATCATGAAGCAAAACCTGAAAATAAAAAAATCGCTGGTGGTATTTTAGCATCAGCAGCATTAACTTCTTTCTTAACAGGTATTACAGAACCAATTGAGTTCTCATTCCTATTCGTTGCACCAGTATTATTCGGAATTCACGCAATTTTTGCTGGTTTATCATTTATGATTATGCAATTATTAAATGTAAAAATCGGTATGACATTCTCTGGTGGTTTAATCGACTACTTATTATTCGGTGTACTACCAAATAGAACTGGCTGGTGGTGGGTAATCATCGTCGGTTTAGGCTTAGCTGTTATTTACTACTTCGGGTTCCGATTTGCGATTAGAAAATGGGATTTAAAAACGCCTGGTCGTGAAGATGCAATCTCTAAAGATACTATAAGCAATACTCCAGCTAATGAGCTACCATATGAAATTTTACAAGCATTAGGTGGAAAAAGTAATATTTCTTCATTAGATGCATGTATTACTCGTTTACGTGTACAAGTAAATTCTAAAGATGAAGTAAATAAAGATCGTTTAAAAGCATTAGGGGCTGCTGGAGTTCTTGAAGTTGGAAACAATATTCAAGCAATTTTCGGACCAAAATCAGATACATTAAAATCACAAATTAAAGATATAATGACCGGCAAAACACCAGTTATTAAAAATGAAGCACATAAAGAAACGGCTTCAGCAGTAGATACTTCAGTTGAGGAAGCTATTATTAATCCAATTGAAGGTGAAATCATCCCAATTACAGAAGTGCCGGATCAGGTATTTTCTGGAAAAATGATGGGTGATGGATTTGCGATTATTCCTTCTGAAGGGACAGTTGTATCTCCAGTAGATGGCGAAATCGTAAATGTATTCCCAACAAAACATGCCATTGGTATTTTATCAAATGGTGGAAAAGAAATTTTAATCCACATCGGTATTGATACTGTTAAATTAAATGGTGAAGGCTTTGAAGTACTTGTATCACAAGGTGAGAAGGTAACAAAAGGTCAACAATTAGTAAAAATTGATTTACATTTCATTCGCGAAAATGCACCATCAACAATAACACCAGTTGTCTTTACAAACTTAGCTGAAGGACAACAAGTTGTAATTGAAAAGCCAGGTAAACAATCAAAAGGTGAAGTAAACATTATAAAGATTAAATAATTCTAATTAAATCGACGTAAAATGTTTAATTTTAAAAGGGGCTGTATAGTTGACACTATGCACCCCTTTTAATAGAATATTTAGAGTAGGCCAAACGTCTATACCAAAAATGTAGATTTAATCACAAAGGAGATAAATGATTATGGAAAAAACTTTCAAAGTAACAGCTGATTCTGGAATTCACGCACGTCCAGCAACATTATTAGTAAATGTAGCAGGTAAATTCAACTCTGATATCAATCTTGAGTACAATGGTAAAACAGTTAACTTAAAATCAATCATGGGTGTAATGTCTTTAGGAATTCAACAAGGAACTGAGATCAAAATTAGTGCTAATGGTGAAGATGCTGAGCAAGCGATTGCAGCAATCGATGATACAATGAAAAAAGAAGGTTTAGGCGAATAATGTCTTTACATATTAAAGGTATTGCCGCTTCTAGTGGAATTGCAATTGCAAAAGCATTTCGCTTAGAAAATCCTGAATTAAATATTGTTAAGAAGCAAATTTCAGATGTTGATGCTGAAATTGCTAAACTTGACAGTGCAATTCAAATTTCTAACACTGAATTAGAAAAAATTCGTGATCATGCGAATGCTGAACTTGGTGAAGATAAAGCTGCAATCTTTTCTGCGCACATCTTAGTTTTAAATGACCCAGAGCTAGTTAACCCAGTTAAAGATAAAATTAAGTCTGAAAATGTAAACGCTGATTTTGCAATGAATGAAGTTGCTTCAATGTTCGTTCAAATGTTTGAAAGCATGGATAATGAATATATGAAGGAACGTGCTGCAGATATTCGTGATGTTACAAAACGCGTAATGGCTCATTTATTAGGCGTTACGATTTCTAATCCTGCTAATATTACTGAAGAAGTAATTATTATCGCAGAAGATTTAACACCATCTGATACAGCTCAATTAAACCGTAAGTTTGCCTTAGGTTTTACAACTGATATCGGAGGTCGTACATCTCACTCAGCGATCATGGCTCGTTCTCTTGAAATTCCAGCAGTAGTTGGAACAAAAGAAGTAACTAGTAAAATCGAAAATGGCGTAATGGTCATTGTAGATGGATTAGACGGTCAAGTAATCGTTGATCCTTCTAATGAAGAATTAGCTGAGTATAAAGCTAAAAAAGAAAAATTTGAGCTTCAAAAAGTTGAATGGGCTAAACTGAAAAATGAACCAACTGTAACTAAAGATGGACACCATGTTGAGTTAGTAGCAAACATCGGTACTCCAAATGATGTAGAAGGTGTTATCAACAATGGTGGTGAAGGTGTAGGCCTTTACCGTACTGAGTTCTTATATATGGGACGCGATAACTTCCCATCAGAAGAGGAACAGTTTGAGTCATATAAATCAGTTCTTGAAAGTATGGGTAATAAACCGGTAGTTGTAAGAACACTAGATATCGGTGGAGATAAAGAATTATCTTATTTACACTTACCAAAAGAAATGAATCCATTCTTAGGATACAGAGCAATTCGTTTATGTTTAGATCAAAAGGATATTTTCCGTACACAGTTACGTGCATTACTTCGTGCTAGTGTTTATGGGAATTTAAAAATTATGTTCCCGATGATTGCAACATTAGATGAGTTCAGAGCTGCTAAAGCTGTATTATTAGAAGAAAAAGAACAGTTAGTAAAAGAAAATGTTCAAGTTTCAGATAATATTGAAATTGGTATGATGGTAGAAATCCCTGCGTCTGCTGTATTAGCAGATGTATTCGCTAAGGAAGTTGATTTCTTTAGTATTGGGACAAACGATTTAATCCAATATACAATGGCTGCGGACCGAATGAATGAACAAGTTGCATATTTATACCAACCATATAACCCATCTATTTTAAGATTAGTTAAAATGGTAATCGATGCTGCAAACAAAGAAGGTAAATGGGCTGGTATGTGTGGAGAAATGGCTGGAGATGAACTAGCTATTCCTTTACTAGTTGGATTAGGCTTACATGAATTCTCAATGAGCGCTACTTCAATCCTACCTGCACGTAGCCAAATGGCTAAACTTTCTAAAGCTGAGATGGAGACATTAGCTGAAAAAGCATTATCAATGTCTACAGCTGAAGAGGTTGTTAACTTAGTTAAAAGTATCTAATAAAAAAACAACAGGTTTCCCTGTTGTTTTTTTATTAATAAACCAAATCTAACTGTTCCTACTGTTGACAAATTCGCTTCTTTAATTTAGTGTATGTTTAAATTATTAAACGAATAAGATTATTTTTGGATAATAAAAGTAGGTGGAAGATTTGAGTAAAGAAGCAATTGAAGTATTTAGAGAATGTATCCCTTTGTTTCAAGCATTAAGTGATCCATTTAGACAGGATATCATTTTAATGTTGTCAGAAGGTGAAGCGCTAACTGTTAATGAGATTACTGAAAAAACTTCATTATCAAGGCCCGCTATTTCACATCATTTAAAGATATTACGTGATAATCAATTAGTACATATTGAGCAAAAAGGTACTCATCGATACTATTCATTAGCAATTGATTCTTCACTAGAATTACTTAAGAAATTAATTGGTACTGTTGAAGAACATTGTTAATTAAACGTAAATGGCATAAAAGGGACTCCGACTTTTGTCAGAATCCCTTTTACTTTTGATTTATTAAATCCAAATAGACATTTCTTTTGCAGAGAAACGAGATGTTTGGTGACCAGGTACTTTTTCTTTACCAATCGCAATAAGCATTGTAGGGATATAGCGATCATCAGTTAAGAAAGTCTCTTTAAATGCTTGTTCGTTAAATCCACCGATTGCACAAGTATTCCAACCTTTTGCAGAAGCGGCCATGATTAATTGCATACCGGCAAGAGAAGAATTTAAAATACCTTGTTCGCGATTACGTTGTTCTGTTGCATAAGCATTTTCAACGTTTGATTTTAATTTATCTTTTGCTTCTTGAGTCATATACCCAGCTTCCACTGCTGGACCGAAAACTAAGTCAACATTCTTTGCTGACTGTGTGTCTGCTAATACAGCAATTACACATGCAGCATCTTTAATTTGTCCTTGGTTATATGCAACAGGTAATAATCTACCTTGCGCATGTTCACCGTGGAATACAACAAATTTCCAATGTTGTAAGTTCCAAGCAGAAGGTGCAGACATTGCTGCATCTAGAAGTTCAGTAATTTCACTGCTGCTAATTTCAGATGAAGAATCAAATACTCTTGTAGAGTTTCGTTCCTTTATCATTTCAAAAAATTGTTCATTTTTCATTTAAAAATACCTCCAAAACATTACATTAGATACATTTTTATGTACTTTTTTAATATAGATAGTTCTACTATTAGAGTCAACAAATTAGGGTCGAAATAACCTAAATTTAAATAGAAGAAAAGTGTAGTGTGGTTATTTTAGTTTTAGAATAGCTCTAGCTTTTTTAATAATATTTTTTATGGTAGTTTTATGTATGGATAATAAAAGAGGAGTGTGTATTATGGAAGCAATTAATTTAAAAGATCTTCAAGTTGGATTTATTGGAATAGGTGTTATGGGTAAAAGTATGGCAAAACATTTAATCAATGCAGGTGCAAAATTACATGTTTATAACCGTACTAAAGAAAAAGCAAATGAATTAATTGATTTAGGTGCAACTTGGTATGATACACCTAAGGAATTAGCATCACATTGTCAGGTAATTTGTACAATGGTCGGATATCCAAGTGACTTAGAAGAAGTTTATTTTGGAGAAAATGGCATCATCCAATCCGCTTCTAAAGGAACAATATTTATCGATTTTACAACTTCAACTCCAACATTAGCTAAAAAAATAGATGAACTAACAAAATCAGTAGGTATGTCTTCTTTAGATGCTCCAGTATCAGGTGGAGATTTAGGAGCAAGAGAAGCAAAATTAGCAATCATGGTCGGTGGGGAAGAAGAAACATTTCATAAAATGTCCACATTATTTAATGTTTTAGGAAAAAATATTGTTTATCATGGAAATGCTGGTAGTGGACAACATGTAAAAATGTGTAATCAAATTGCAATCGCTTCAGGTATGTTGGGCGTTTGTGAAGCAATTGCATATGCGAAGTCAGCAGGTTTAGACGGTGAAAAAGTATTAAGTAGTATTTCTACTGGTGCAGCTGGAAGTTGGTCATTATCTAATTTAGCTCCACGAGTATTAAAAGGTGATTTCGAACCAGGATTCTATATTAAACATTTTATCAAAGATATGGGAATCGCAATTGAAGAAGCGGAAAAGATGGAATTAAATCTTCCAGGACTTTTACTTGCTAAAAAATGTTACGATGAACTGTCTAAAAATGGATTAGATGAAAAAGGAACACAAGCACTTTATACTTTATATGATCCATCTCACCACATTCAATAATATTTAATGAATAGAGGTTTACAAGTGCAGAATTTTCAATTTGCAAAGTTTTATCAACGATTAAGTGCGTTCATATTCGATACGTTTATTGTTTCAGTAGCCTATGGGATCATTATTGCGATCATTACGATGAATCCTGAAAAGCTATTAAGTCGATTTAATTCTACATCAGGAAATTCGACTCTCGATTTAATCGTTATTTCAATAATATTACTCATTTTATTTGTAATCGTTCCGAAATTTAACAAAGGAATGACATTCGGTCAGAGATTTCTAGCTATTAAAATGATAAAAGATAATTATGAAGAAACGACTATGGTCACATTCTTAATCCGTTTTATTATTATAGCCGCTCTGTCAGTTCTATTTTTAGGTGTCCCATTAATTATTAATGTTTATTTAATGTTATTTAGAAAAGATCACAAAACAATTCAGGACTGGCTATTTAAAACAAGTGTTATTCAAACTAGATAAGTTAAAGACGTGATTTCTACTACGGAATCACGTCTTTTTACGCTAGTGAAAAAATATCTTGTCAATTATCAGTAATATTTTTCAATATAAAGGAAGTTTTACGACATTGATTTCCACTCCAGGATTCTCGCTTTCCATGGGGCGACACCTGAGCCTCCTCGGCATGCCTGCGGGGTCTCAGCCTTCCCGCATCTCCCATAGGAGTCGAGAACCCTTCCGTTCCAATCAACTTCATTGAAATAAAAAAGAGTGCGATAAAACTTAGAGAATAATGGAAAATAATTATTCATTATCTTTGTTAATTTAGATAAATCGTCTACTTAAAAACTAAAATTTAAATTTATTCTTCAAACAATTAACATCTTAATAATTAATATACTGAAAAAGAATCAATACCAAAATTTGTTGGTATTCCACAAACAAAATACCTATTAAAATAATTAGCAACATTAATAGGAATTAATCATCAAATAGATCGCTTAGTAACATTTTAATTATTGACTATATTATATTTCATCCATTCTAAAAAGACGTGAAATCATTT